>NZ_CP016353.1:2321590-2641363 GCF_002240355.1 Prauserella marina | reverse complement strand
GAGCGCCGCGGCGGGCATCGCCACCACCGCCGCGAGCGTCACCAGGATCGTCCTGGCGCTTCTGCCCGCACCTCTCCGTCGCATGAGACTCCCCACCTCGTGTCCGGGACCACGCGGCATCATCACCGCATCCCGGGGCTGGAGGGCGGCAAGCAACGCGCGATGGCGGCAAGTGCAGCCATGGGGGTGACATACGTTCGAGTAGGGCGCTGGTCAGCGAAAACAGTCGCGAGTCACTCAGTGGTGACGGCCAAACCGGCTCGGTTCCGCTCGGCCTCGCGGCCCCGTACGCGCAACGCCGTCATGGCGATGAGCGCCGACCACACCAGGCTGTACCAGCCGAAAGCGGCACCGCCGACGTCGCTGGTCAGTGCCCTGACAAGCATGCCGACTCCACCGGCGAGCATCAGCAACGCAAACGCGAACAGCGGAACCATCAGCACCCAGCGGGGCAACCTTCGCGCGACCGGCAGCAACGGCAACAGCAACGCGCCGATGCCGAGCATCCCTACCGCGACGTTGCCCCACTGGGCCGCGGCCACCTCGCCCGGCCCGTAGGCCGTGTACGAGGAGGGATCGACCTCGGGCCCGCCGGTGACCCCCAGTTCACCGGCGAGCGCGAAGTGCACCTTCGACACCACGTACAGCGCGGTCAGCACCATCGCCGACAGTGCGAAGACGAACAACGGAATCCTGCGGCGGGCTCGGGTCGTTTCCATGCCGTCGATCGTCGCGCCCCGTGGCCTCCGCCGGATCCCGCTCAGGTGGGAGACCCGTTCCCTCCAGGGGAGGGAAAACTCCCGCGCGGCGGGTCAGCGGGTCAGCGGGTCAGCGGGCAAGTCCGCGAGTCCCCCGCCCGGGCGGGCGAGATCCGCACCCCGGTCGGCGAGTTCTGCATTCAGGTCGGCGAGATCCGCACCCGCGTCAGCGAGATCCGCGCTCGTGCCGACGAGATCCGCATCCGGGTACCCAAGATCTGCGCCCGGTCAATCAGATCCGCGTCCAGGTCAGCAAGTTCCGCGCCCAGGTGGGCGAGATCCGCGCCCGGTGGGCGAGATCCGTACCCAGACCGGCGAGATCCGCATCCGGCACAAGTTTGCTATATTCAGTAAATGCTAAATCTGACCGATGGTCTCCGCCGCCCGGGCTGCGTCCTGCGCTACGCCGACAGCGGCGGAGCGGGTACCGCTGCCGTGTTCCTCCATGGCGCCGGTATCGACCATCACGTCTTCGACGCCCAGTACCGCACGGTGAGCGAAGCCGGTTTCCGGACAGTCACCTGGGATCTGCGCGGACACGGACAGTCGAGGCCGAACTCGGAGACCTTCACGGCCGAACTCGCGCTCGACGATCTCGCCGCACTGTGCTCGGAACTCGAACTCGACCGGCCCATCCTCATCGGACACTCGCTCGGCGGCAACATCGCGCAGGAGGCAGTGCGGCGGGACCCGAGCGCCTTCACCGGAATGGCGGTCGTCGACTCCACCTGGAACACCGGTCCGTTGAGCCCGGTACAGCGGAAACTGTTGCGCATGGCGGCTCCGCTGCTCACATTGGTTCCCGCGCGTTCGCTGCCGAAGACGATGGCCAACGCCTCGGCGGTCACGGCGGCGGCGCGCGAGGATGCCATCCGCGCCTTCGGACAACTGTCCAAACGCGAATTTGTGGAGGTCTGGCGGGCGACGACGGCCTTCGTCGCGCCCGATCCCGGCTACCGCACCGCTATTCCACTGTGCCTCGTGGTCGGCGAGAAGGACAAGACGGGCAACATCGCGACCGCGATGCGGGCGTGGGCGGCCGCCGAGAACACGCCGCTCGACACCGTGCCCTCGGCGGGGCACCTCGCCCCACAGGACGCGCCCGATGAGGTCAGCCGGATCCTGCTGCGGTTCCTCGAAGAACAGGCAGGCCCGGCATGAGCGCGACGGCGGAGGAAAGTTTCGTCAACACCATCGGCGATCTGCTCGCCTCGTGGCGGCTTTCCCACGCCACCGGCCGGGTCTACGGCAGGCTGCTGCTGGAACCGGATCCGGTGTCGCTCGACCGGCTTGGGAGCGCACTCGGCCTGAGCAAGGGAGCCATCAGCACGGCGGTGAGGGAACTCGTCGCGTGGGGGCTGGCTACCACCATCCCGCAGGCCGGGAGCCGCAGGCTGCTCGTCGAGGCCACCGGCGGGCTGGAAACACTACTCGCCGCGAGCCACCAACGTGCGCGGCAGTTCATCGGAGCACTGCGGGACGGCAAGGCACTGGCCGGTTCGGAAGCGGGCCGGCAACGCCTCGATGACGTCACCGACCTGTTCGAGAACTATGTCGCCGCGGGGGAGGAACTGCTCAGGCGGCGCGGCGATGCGTGAGAACCGCTTGCCGCGCAATGGTTCCACGGCAGGAATCCGCTAGGCCGCACTGGCTCTTGCGCGCCATGACAGCGCCCGCTTGACTGGATCGTGGTGGGTGGGCGAAAGGCGGCAAGGGTACCGATGGTCTCCACAGAGCACATTCCCGATACCCGGCGGCGCCCCGGGTTGAGAGCTGACCTGCGCGGAGCGATTCCCGACGCGACCGCCGCGCTCGTGGTCACCCTCGTGATCTTCGGCTGGCTCTACTGGAGAGTCGAGCAGGGCACGTCGGCGACCATCGCGGTGATGCCGCACCTCGCCGACGCGGCGACGTACTGGATGTACTGGCTGTGCCAGGCTTTCGGCTGGTCCGCACTGCTGTGGGCTTGGCTCACCACCATGCTCGGCCTCATCAGATCGAGTGCGCGGCCGAATCAGCTGACACTGTCACCCGCGCGCGTGGAAAGCCTGCACCGGACCACCAGCCTGACGACCATCGGGCTGATGTTCGCGCACGCGTTCCTTTTCTTCCTCGAACTGGTGCGGGACAACGAGGACGAACTCGGCTGGCTTGGCCGGATCGGCGGCGCCTTCGTCGACACCTTCGTGCCAGGCGGGTATTCCTCGGGCACCGGCAGGGTCGCGATCCTGCTGGGCCTGCTCGCGTTCTATCTCGCGATCCCGCTCGGGCTCGCCTACTACTTCCGGCAGCGGACGGGCGCCCGTGCCTGGCGGGCGCTGCACCGGTTCGTCATTGTCTGTTACGTGCTCAGCGTGTGGCACACCCTGTTGTACGGCACCAATGTGTGGTTCGAGGGCTGGCCGCGCACGACGTTGTGGCTGCTCCAGGTTCCGGTCGCGCTGCTGCTGATCGCGCGGTTGCTCGCACCGGCCCGTCCGCTGGAACGGCTGCGGGCACTCCGTGGCGCGCTGGGCACGACTCGCCGGGTCGCCGCGCTGTTGATCGTCGTGGCAAGTGTCGCCGGAATCCTCGCCGTGGTCGTCACCGGCAGGGACGGAGGGCGAACCCCCGGCGCGGAGGGCGCACCACTGTCGGTGCAACCGTGGATGGTCTGGACCGGAACCGGTGTGCTCGCGGTCGCGGTGCTCACCGCGCTCCTGGTCGTCTCACGGGCTCGCCGCTGAGAGCCCACCCCCAGTACCCGGGATCCGCGATCCGCAGTCCCGCTCCGACGGCGGCGTGCACGGCGCGCGCCAGTGCGGAACCCGCCACCGATCGCGGTCCCCCGTAGGCTTCGGCAGGCCCGTCGGCAGGACAGCACAGGATCGTGGCGTCGGTGCAGGTACCCGTGCCGTCGACACCGCTGTCGAGCAACGCCTGCGCCTTCGCCTCCGCGACCGTGGCGACGGCGTTGACGAGCGCGGCCTCGGAAAGACGCACGGGAAACCGGGCGACCACGTTGATCGTTCCGGCCACGACTGGACCGGCGCCAATCTGGTCGCTCGCGGCCCAGATCGGCATCCCGACGCCGGTCGTGGCATGTACCCGCACGCCGTTGTCGGCTTGGGAGCGCACGTTGCGCACGTCGACCGCGGTGAGCAGTCCGGTGCCTTCGCCGTCGAGACCGAGCCGAGAGGCAACGCTGGCCGCGTACCGTTCCGGCGCGGGATCGGTGTATCCGGCCGGGACCGTCGCGTTGAGCAACCACCGGCGGAGGCCGAGCCCGCCACCGAGCGGCGCGGACGACACCACGAGCACCGGCTGGCGTGGCCGCCAGGTGAGTACGGGGAGCCCCGACACGACGTCCAGGGACGGCGTGAACCCGGCGTCATCCCTCCGCTCGCCGTGTGTCACGCGCTCCCCTGCCGCCGGTCCTGCTCTACCGGAGGCGACCTTACCGCGCGGGATCACGACGCGCGTTCGACCCTTGCTGATCCACAGTGGACTGATGACGGGGCGCCGCCGCCTGGGCGCGCATCTCACCGGGCTGGTTGCGGATCTCGGCGGCGTGGGCGCGGATCTCGCCCACCCGAGCGCGGAACTCGCCGTCCCGAACGCGGAACTCGCCGGTCGGAGCGCGGGACTCGCGCGGCTTCACACCCGCGCGTTCACCGTCGCGCCCCGCTGTTGCTCGACGCGGCGCAACACTCGTTTTCCGTAGGTGTGCCTGGCCATGACCGCCGCCGTCCGGTTGGCGAGGTGCTGTGGAAGCGGCATGGGCCGCAGCACGTCGGCGATGAGGATCACCCTGTCCTCGTCGCTGTCGTTGTAGACCTCGTGGTCCCAGCTGTCGTCGAAGAGCACGCTCTGTCCCTCCGCCCAGGTGTGCTTCCAATCGCGCACCCGCAATCTCGGCGGATTCTCCCCCGGAACCACCAGACCGAGGTGATACCGGAGATAGCCGCTATAGGGCCCGGTGTGCGCCGGTACCGACTTTCCCGCCTCAAGTACCGAGAAGAACGCCTGGAACAGGTTGGGAATACAGTCCAGCGCGGCGACTGTCTCGGGGCAGCGTCGCGCGTTGACACCTGCCCGCTCCCCCATGGCCCACAGATAGAACACCCGCCATTGCCGGGGAGTACTCGCGGAGATGTCGGCCTGGTCGGGATCCAGGTCGTGGTAGGCGGGCACCTCGTCCCTGTGTTCGAGCACGCCGAGCGCTTCGCGGCGGATCGCGGGATAGGCGTGGTCGAGTACGCGCAGCGTGGGATAGGTCCTGTCGATGTCGAACCGGACCGGGCGCTGGTCACCCCCTGCCGTGCGCTGGAACCAAATGTTGAGGCGGGTCTTCAGGCTCGTGGTGTCCACATGATCCCCTTGTCAGAACGGACTTGTCGGGCCAAGACCATTCTGGCGAGACGACCGGCGCGGGTCAGTGGTGTGCTCCCCCGATTCGGGGGTGGGGAAAACCTCAGTGCCCACACGAAAACTTGGCGCCGCTAGGTATCCCAGTGCCGTCCCCTGCGCGGCCGCCAGTGCCGTCCGCGCTCGCCCGCGCCTGGGGTGGCCGAGATCGCGTTCGGGTGGCGAGCGGCGAATTCGGGGGCGCTGATCGCCATGCGCACCACGTACCGCACACCGTCGCGCGACAGTTCGGTGTCGCGCACCCTGCCCTCCTCGCGGAAACCGAGCGCGCCATGCAGCGACAGCGACGCGATGTTGCCGCCGTAGATGCTGACCTCGCAGGTGCGGTAGCCACGCTCCCAGAACATGACGGCGAGCAGGACGGTGATGGCGTCGCTCGCGTATCCGCAGCGCCGGTGTGGCGCGCCGATGCCGATCCCGTAGCTGAACCGGTGCGAGCGCGGGTCGGCCTGGATACTGGACACCGAGCCGACCAGCATGCCGCCGCGCAGGGTCTCGATGGCGAACTGGGCGTCCCCTGAGTCTCCCGCGCCTGCTCTGTGCGCGGCCCAGTGCCGGTAGCCACCGGCAAGGGTGGCCTCGCCGCGTGCCTCCCTGTCGAAGCAGGCCAGCGTGCGGTGGTCGGCGGGGGTGACGTCCCGCAACCACACCTTCCGCCCTGCCCTGAGCGGCGGGGACACGGGGACACGGCGCCCCGCGCGTGCGGAGCGTGGGAGCTGCATCGTCATCGGCGAGCACCCTATCGCGCCGCCCGATCCCGGCCTCCGGGAGCGGGCCTGGACGCGTGAGAGCACCTCGACCTGCGGAGATCCACTAACGTGGGTGCTACCGGGATCACCGTCGAGTACGAGACCGAGGACGCACATGTCACGCAGGCAGGACATACAGCGCAAAGTCGTCACCACTTTTCAGCGCACCGTCGCCAACAGGGTGGCCCGGAGGTTGCCCGGCCAGACCCTGCTGGAGACGACGGGCCGGAAGTCGGGACTTCCGCGCACGACGCCCATCGGCGGCCGTCGCGTCGGCGACGAGTTCTGGTTCGTTTCCGAGTACGGCACCGAGTCGCAGTACGTGCGCAACATCCAGGCACAACCCAGGGTGCGGGTCCGGCTGCGCGGCCGGTGGTTCACCGGAACGGCGCACCTGCTCGCCGACGACGACGCCCGTGCCCGCCTCGCGACCCTTCCCACCGCCAACAGCGCGGTGGTGCGGGCTTTCGGGACAGGGCTCACCACGATCAGGGTCGATCTCGACGCTCGGGACTGAATCACGAAGGGGCGGGGCGGCACCCTCACGATGCCGCCCCGCCCTTTCGTCAGCCCCCGTGTGGATCGGAGCCGTCGAGGAACACGTGCACGTGCCCGATCCCCGCCGCGACCCCTGCCACGTCGAGCTGGGTGGCCGCCACCGACCAGGCCGCTGTCGCGTCGCCGCGCACCGCCCCTGCCAGCGACCTCAGCCGCTCGGCCGCCGGGCCCTCCGCCTCCAGTGATTCGGCGTAGACCTCGACGGCCCGCTCGGTCGCGGTGACCGCTCCGGCGAGGCCCGCCCTGGCGAGGTTGACCTCCGTGCCGGCGGAGGGCCGCTCTTCAAGCGGCTCGGCGGCGACGCGCACCGCCTGCCGCCACCTGGCGACGTCGGCGGCCGGGTCACCGCTGTGGGACCCCTCGGAACCGGTGGCGTGGTCCAGTTCGGCCAGTACCGGCGCGATCTGTCCCCTCGCCTGCTCAGCCGTCGTGACCAGTTTCCTCGTCAGGTCGGCGTCGCGCTCTTTCTCCTGCTGCCGCAGCTCGGCGATCCGCTCCTCGGTCCCCGACGAGCCCGCGGCGGCGGCCGGCTCATCGGGGGCTGTTCCCAGCAATCGGGGCATCACCAGGATTCCCGCGACGAGCACGACACCGACGGCGACCGAGACGAGGGCACGGGGCCGGAGCCGCAACGGGCGAACCCGTTGCGGCGCCGGCCGGTGCGCGGAGCGGCCCGGCAACCGCCCTCGCGTCTTGGCGGGTCCCATCAGCCGCGCCACTGCTCGATCAGCGCGTTGGCGTCCCGGACCAGCACTGCTTGCACCTCCTTGTCGGCCACCTTCCGTTTGGCCGTCTCCGCGAAAACGGAAAGGAGCTGGGCTCCGGTCCTCGGCTGCCCCCACCGGTACAACAGCTCGGCGGTGTCGAGCGAGGCCCGCAGGGCGATGGCGACCGGCTTCTTGATGTCCCCTTCACCCGTGAAGCCGGCGATGAGGGCGCGCAGGTCGGCCGTCGAGGTGGTCACGGTGAAGGTCAGCGTCTTCTCCGTGGTGTTGCCCGCCTCGTCGGCCGCGGTGATCACCAGTTCGTGCTCACCGAGATCGAGCGTGTGCAAGGCGAGCACCGCGCCGTTGTCCACTTCCTTCCCGTCGAGGGTCGCCGCCGATGAGGCGACGCCGCTGCCCTCGTCGGTGGCCTCCCAGCCGACGGTGAGCTTCTTCGAGTCACCGTAGGACGCGCCGTCCTCCACACCGGACACCGCGATCGCCGGTCCTTCGGAGTCGGGCTGGCCGGCGACCCCTTCACCGACGAAGGTCAGCGAGTCGAGGTCGTAGGGTCCGGCCATGTCGCCTCGGAACACGACGAACAATTCGTTCGTCCCTCCCGGGTCGGTGATCGCCGCCTCCGGAAGCGAGACGTAGTTGTCCCAGCCACCCGTACTCGGCACCTCGACGTTCGCCACGAGAGGGCCGTCGACGGAGCCTGACCGCAGTTCGATGGCCCCGCCTCTGCCGTCGGGCGCCGACACGCGCAGCGAAACGGCGTCCATGCCGGAGAAGTTCACCGGGGTGAACGAGATCCAGTCACCGTCGTCGATGTCGCCGATCCGCTTGCCGTTCTCCGCGCCCTCCTGCGAGACGATCCTGATGCCGGAGGATCCGGTGAAGTACTCGGCCTGCTTGTGCTTGGGCTGCAACAGAACCGTGTCCCTGCCGGTCAGCGCGGGAACGCCGTCGGAACCGTGGTCGGTGTAGCTCGCGTCGACCGAATAGTAGATGTTCGCCCCGGCGTGACCATCGTCCACAATGGTCTCCAGAGTGCCTTCGCACGCGTTGATCGGGTCGAGCGGGTGAGCGTGCGAATCGTGCCCGAGCGCGGGCTGCACGACGACCTCGGAGCAGTCGATCTCCCCGTCCTCCGGATCGGTCACCGTGACATCGAACGGCACCTGGTCACCGAAGTCGAAGAAACCACCGTGCACAGGTATCGCGAGATCCACCGTCGGTGCCGTGTTGCCGACCGTCACCGTCACGTTGGTGACGCCCGCCTTCCCGGTCTCGTCGGTCACCGTCAGCTGGACGTTGTACTGCCCCTTGGTCTCGTAGGTGTGCACCGGGTTCGGCTCCGTCGAGCTCGCCCCGTCACCGAAGTCCCACGAGTAGGTCACGTTCGTGCCCTCGGGATCATGCGAGCCCTCACTGGAGAAGGTGACCTCAAGCGGCGACTGACCCGACGACGGCGTCGCGGTGGCCTCGGCGACCGGCCTGCGGTTGCCCTGCGTGTGCTCGATGCGGTAGAGCCCGGAGTCCGGGTTGTCCCTTCCGTAGCCACCGCCCCATTCCAGCAGGTACATCGCGCCGTCGGGACCAAAGCGCATGTCCATCGGCGCCAGGGTTTCCTGGCTCGTCAGCCACGGGTCGATGTCCAGCAGCGAACCCTGGTCGTCGAGCGAGAACGTGTAGATCTTGTTCCTCGCCCACTCGTAGAAGAACGCCTTGCCGTCGTAGTACTCGGGGAACTTGACCTCCGATTCGAGGTCGGGGTCGAACCGGTAGACCGGTCCCGCCATCGGCGCGGAGCCACCGGTTCCCATCTCGGGGAACTCGGCCGATTCACCGTAGCCGTACCACACGTCCGCCTCCTGCGAAGGTGGCAGCTCGGTGAGTCCCGTGTTGTTCGGCGATTCGTTGACGGGGTTGGCGCAGTCGAACTTCTCCCCCGAGGTCTGGGTTGCGAAGTCGTAGTCGTTGTAGGCGATGTTGTCGCCGATGCAGTACGGCCAGCCGTAGTTGCCCGGTTCCCTGATGATGTTCCACTCGACCTTGCCGTCGGGTCCTCTGTCCGGGTTGGCCGTGCTGGAATCGGGACCGTAGTCCGCGGCGTAGACCGTGCCGTCGGTGTCGACGGTGAACCGGAACGCGTTGCGGAAGCCCATGGCGTAGATCTCGGGCCTCGTCAGCTCCGTTCCCTCGGCGAAGAGGTTGCCGTCCGGAATGGAGTAACCGCCTTCGGCCTCCGGGTGGATCCGGAGGATCTTGCCCCTCAGGTCGTTGGTGTTGGCCGAGGTCTTCTGCGCGTCGAACAGGTCCCTTCCCTCCCGCTCGTCGATCGGGGTGTACCCGCTCGACTCGAAGGGGTTGGTGTCGTCGCCGACGCCGAGGTAGAGGTTGCCGCCGGGCCCGAAGGTCAGGTAGCCGCCGGTATGCCCCGGCTCGGACCGTCGGGAAGCGGGGATGTCGATGACCTTCGATTCGGTCGCGGCGTCGATGGTGGTGCCCTCCACCGTGAACCGAGACACCCGGTTGATTTCCTCGCTGCCTGGCGGCGAGTAGTACAGGTAGATCCAGCCGTTGTCGGCGAAGGCGGGATCGAAGGTCAGCCCGACGAGCCCGTCCTCACCGCCGGAATACACCGGGAGGTCCAGCGCCGTCGTCACCGCGCCCGTCTCCGGGTCGTAGACCCTGACCTGGCCGAGGATTTCGGTGTAGAAGACCTTGCCGTCCGGCGTGATGTCCATCGCCGTCGGCGCGCTCGTGTTGGTGTCGAGTCCGACCTTCTCGAACGCACTGTCCACCGTGGCCGCGCAGTCGGATGGCACGGCACCGGCCGCGGTACGCACACCGCCGAGCAGGTGCTGGACGAACTCGGGCTCGCTGTAGGACTCGGTGGGGTGCCCCATCGCGGTGGCCCACACCTTTGCCGTTCCGACGTCGCGGCACCAGGAAATGGGGTGGTCGGCTCCCATCGCGTCCGGTCCGGGATCGTAGGTGGCCTCGTCGGCGTTGACGAGCACGTGGGCTTTGCCCCGCATGCTCTGGTCGAAGTTGTACCACTCCTCCGCGCGTTCCCAGCGCCGCGGCAGTCCCGATGTCGAGGCGTGCTGGTTGTCGGTGACGTAGGCGGTTCCCGGAAGGACACCCGGCGAGTGCGACGGCATGTGCGCGCCCGCGTTGACGAGGTCGTCCCACCACGGGAACTCGTTCTCGATGCCCATGTCGGTGGCGTTGTGGATCGCGGCGATTCCGCCACCGTTTTCCACATAGGACTGTATGGCCGCGCGTTGCGCGTCGTTCTCCCACACCATGCCCGACGTCTGGAACATGATCACGACGTCGTATTCGGCGAGCGTCGCCTCGTCGAACACCGCGGAGTCCTCGGTGTGCTCGATGGTGAAATTGTTGTCGGCTGCCAGTTGCTCGAAAAGGGCGACACCGGCGGGGATGGAGTCGTGCCGGTAGCCAGCTGTCTTGGTGAACAACAATGCGTTGAACTCGGGTTCCTGCGCCTGCGCAGTGACGGCGGGGGCGACCCCGGCCGCGACGAGCGCGCCCAGCATGACGGCGCCTAACCGTGGCAAGAACCTCGTGCGTCTGCTCATGGGTTCCTCACGTATAGGAAGCGAATGCGGTCACGGCGTGCCGGCGCCGTCCAGCGTCACGAGCGCGCTATCACCTCCCGCAGAAACGCCAGCCCTTCGAAGGCGAGCGCGTCCTGGCTTGCCGCCAGCGGACGCCAGATCGAGGCCGCCGTGGCGATGCTCCGGTTGTGCGCCGTGAACGATTCGATGCACAGTGGACCGTCGTAGCCCGCCATTTCGAGCGCGGCGAGCAGCGCGGGCCAGTCGAAGTGATCCTTGCCAGGTGTGCCCCTGTCGTTGCCGCACACCTGGACGTGCGCGATCCGCCCGCGCGCCGACGCGATCGCCTTTGGGACATCGGTTTCCTCGATGTTCTGGTGATACACGTCGAGCGCGACCCCGCACGCCGGGAGCCCTTCGATGGCGGCCAGCGTCTGTCCCACCGTGTTGAGCAGGCTCGTCTCGTACCGGTTCAACGGCTCGACGCCGAGCACGACGCCCGCTTGCCTCGCGTGGTCGAGTACGGGCGCGAGATTGTCCCGCAGCTCACCGACAGTGCTTTCCCGCTCGGCCTCGGTCATGCGCCACGTCCTGCCAACCGACGAATACGCCGGTCCGCACAGCGCCGGAGCGCCGACGGTCGCCGCGATGTCGACGCAGGAGCGCAGGTAGTCCTTTGTCGAGGCGATCGTCGCCGCGTCGGCATTCACCAGTTCTCTGCCAGGCGGCATCACCAGCGCCACCGCCGCGCTAAGCCCCAGATCGGACAACAGGGCCGCCGCGGCTTCCGGTTTCCAGTCGCCCAGATTCTCGACCGGCAACTCCAGAACGTCGAATCCCGCTTTCGCCGTCTTGTGCGCGAGTTCCGCCAGCGTGCCGTCGTCGAGCGGCGATGCCCACACCCACGTGTTCACGCCGATCGCGTGCGCGCTCATTGCCAGCGCTGAGGGTAGCCGGGCATCTCCTGGCAGCCGCAGAGACCGTAGTGCAGCGGCGGCATCCCGGCGGTCAGGTAATTGTCCAAGGTGGACGAATCGATGACCGGTTGCGGAAGGATCCACTCCTTCGGGACCTCCTCACCACGCAGGATCTTCAGCGCCGCGATGACGGGCGTGCGCCACTGGTAGGTCGGATAGGTCGGGGCGAGCGCGGTCAGTCCCTCGTCCTTCCATTTCTGCAGGAACTGCTGCTGGTCCTCACCAGAGATGGCCGGAGGTTCCATACCCGCGTCCTCGAACGCCTCCAGTACCGCGACCGCCGCCGTGCCGTCGTCCATCCAGATGCCGTCGATCTGTCCTTCGCGCTGGAGGTAGTCCGACACGATACTCTTGGCTGTCGCGCTGTCGTTCTCGGTGAACTCGGCCCCGACGACCTGGACGCCGCGCTCGTCGAAGACGCGATCGGCCGCGGCCCAGCGGTGTTCGAGCACGTCGACGCCAGGCAGCACCCGCAGGCCGAGCACCTTGCCCCCCTCACCGACCTCGTCGGAAAGGAACTCGGCCGCGCTGGCTCCGAACGCGTAGCCGCCGATGGGATGGATGAACGTGACGGGGCATTCGGTGTTGACCCCTCGGTCGAACACGACGACGGGGATACCGCTGTCGCACGCGGCTTCGACGGCGGGCGTGAGCGTGGCCGTCGTGTTGGGCGACACGATCAGCGCGTCGCAGCCCTGCGACACGAGCGAGGCCATGTCGCTGATCTGCTTGTCGTCCTTGGCTTCCGCGTCAAGAACGGTGAACTGGGCGATGTCGTCGTGCAGGTCGGCTTCGGCCTGCATCGTCTTGAATCCGACCTGCCGCCACGGGTTGTCCACGGAGGCGTTAGAGAAGCACACCTGGTATGGTCCGTCCTTTTTGTACTGGGACGTGTCGACCATCTCCGGTTCGAGTGCCTGTTCCCACGGCCGGTCTTCCGGCCCGGTCGGCGTCGCGTCGCGCAGCGCGAGCTGGCGATCGTACTCGGCCTTGTCGAAGAACTGGGACTGTGCCGAGCTTTCTCCTTGAGCCTGGGACTGGGCGGCCCCGGGCTCGGTGGGCAGGTCGCTTGAGCACGCCGCAAGTACCAGCGCGCTCGCGGCCAGCACGACCGTGCAAGCCCTTTTCATGTGGACCTCCTTGTCCGGAAGGAAATTCGGCCAGCCGCGGCGTAGGCCACGGCGGCGATGATGATCACGCCTTGCACTGCCGATTCGAGACCGCCCGCGACGCCGAGCAGGTTGAGCAGCGAGAACAACGCTTCGAGGGTGAGCGCCCCCGCCATGGCCGCGACGACGGAACCACGACCACCACCGAGTACGACACCGCCGAGCACGACAGCGGTGATGACCCGGAATTCGAGGCCGTCGCCGACCTGAGCCGACACGCCCGCGAAGCCGCCGAGCAGGATCGCCGCGATGGCGGCGGAAACACCGGAGAGCACGAAGGCGAGCGTGCGAAGGCGTTCGACCTTGCCGCCACCGAGCCGGACCGAGGTCTCGTTGTCGCCGATAGCGACGAGCATCCGGCCCGTTCCCCTTCGCATGAACACCACGGCGGCGACGACCAGTGCCGCGAGCACCAGCACCGACCACGGGAGCTGGCCGAGCAGGGGAACCTCGAACCCTTCCCTCCCGACCACCCGGAACGCCTCCGTCAGCGCACCGCGCGGAGATCCCCCTGTCCACAGGAACACGGCACCGTCGAGCACGAGCAGCATGCCCAGCGTCACGATGAAAGAGGGCACCAGCAACCGGGTGGTGATCAACCCGTTCACTAGCCCCACCAGCGCGCCCGTGCACAGCAACAGCGGGATGACCCACAGAGTCGCCGCCTCGTCGCCGTCGAGCAGCCGTGCCGCGATCACCACCTCGGCGGTGACCAGCGACCCGACCGAAAGATCGAAACCGCCGCTGACGATGACGAAATACTGACCGATCGCGAGGATCATCAACGGAGCCGCGCGTTTGAGCAGCGCGAGGTACCCCGAGGGTTCACTGTAGGCCGGGCCGACGAACGCGAGAGCGATCAGCAGCACGGCCAGCACCGCGAGCACCGGGCCCGTCCCGTCGGCGAGCTTGATCCGCCGCGATGTCGTGGTCGTCGCCTCGCTCATCTGTGCAACCCCCTTCGCCTCGCGTAGAGCGCGACCGCGATGATCAGCACCGCACCGCGCACGACGTCCTTGAAGAAAGGAGTCACGCCGAGGTCGTCGAAGATCGTGTCGAGGGTGGCGAGGATCAGTACGCCGCCGATGGTTCCCGCGACTCCGCCCCTTCCACCGGCGAGCAGCGTTCCGCCGAGCACGACGGCCGCGATCGATTCGAGGTCGTAGCCCGCGTCGACACCGACCCACGGGGCGCCGGAGCCGAGCCTGCTGGCCAGGAACAGTCCGGCGAGTCCCGCCGCGACCGCGCACAGTACGTGGACCTTGATGATCGTGCGGTCGGTGCGAATTCCGGAGAACCTGGCGACTTCCTCGTCGCCGCCGACGGAATACACGTGGTAGCCGCCCTTGGTCCGGGTCAGGTACCACCACGCGGCGGCGGCGAGCGCGAGCATCAGCAGCGCGGAGACCGGGACGGGGCCGATCCGGTCGTAGCCGAGGTGCTGGAACGCGCGCGGCACGTCACCGGCGGGTCCGGTGTAGACGCTTTCCAGGTATCCCCTGATGATGAGCGCCATGCCGAGGGTCGCGATGAACGCGTTGACCTTCAGCTTGGTGATCACGAGCCCGTTGACGAGACCGATCGCCGCCGCGCAGGCGAGTGTGAGCAGCACGGCAGGCAGGATCATGTTCGGGTCGCCCGCCATCGTCTCGGCACCGATCAGCGAACACAGGCCGATGAGGTAGGCGACGGAGAGATCGAGCTTGCCGGTCAGGATCACCATCGTCTGTCCGATGGCGACGAGACCCAGCGCCGTGCTGCGGGTCAGGATGTTGAGAATTCCGCCCTGGTCGAGCAGAACTCCACCCTGGATCCCGACAAGCACACTGCCCACGACAAGCAACAGCACGAGCGCGAGGTACACCATCGCGGTCGGCTGGAGCACGGTGGCGAGTCGCTTGCGGGCGCGCGGGGGCGCGATGGTGGAACCTGGCGCCATCACAGGGCTCCCGCCGTGATCGCGCGTGCCGGGACGCGGCCGCTCATGCCGCCTCCGCCGTCGAGTGACCGGTGGCCAGTGACATCACGGTCTCCTCGGCGGGGCCTGCCGGAAGCTCGCCCGCGATCCGGCCCTCGTGCATGACGAGAACGCGATCGCTCATCCCGATCAGCTCGGGTAGTTCGGACGAGATCATCAGGATCGCCACACCACCGCGAGCCAGTCCGCGCAGCAGGTCGTACACGGCTTTCTTCGCGCCGACGTCGATGCCCCGCGTCGGCTCGTCGACGACGAGCACCTTCGGTTCGACGGCGAGCCACTTCGCCAGCACCACTTTCTGCTGGTTGCCCCCTGAGAGGTACCTGACCTCCTGGTCGGGGCCCCGCGAAACAAGAGTCACCGACCGCAACAACCCCGTGAGATCGAGCGCGCCGAGCCCGCGCGCGCGGCCAAACGAGGCCCGCCGCACGAGCAAGGTGTTGTCCCGCACCGACTGCCGCAGCGCCAGCCCCTCGCCCTTGCGGTCCTCGGTGACGAAGGCGATCCCTCTTCTGATGGCCGCCCTTGGCGAACCGATCACCCGCCGCTCGCCGTCGATCTCGACCGAGCCGGTAGTGAACGGATCGACACCGGCGATGGCCCTCGCCACCGCCGAGCGGCCCGCGCCCTGCAGCCCGGCGAGACCGACGATCTCACCGGCGCGCACGTCGAGGTCGATGCCGGAAAGGCGCGCGTTGCCGCCCTCCCGCACGGTCAGCCGTACGGCGCCGCGCTCGCTTTCCGTTGCCAGCTCGGGAAAGAGGGCATCGAGTGGTCTGCCGACCATGTGCCGGACGAGCTGGTCGGCGGTGAGTTCCCTCGTCGGCAGCGAGGTGACCAGCTCGCCGTCCTTGAGCACCGTGATGCGCTGGCTGAGGTCGAAGACTTCGCGTAGCCGGTGGGAGACGTAGAGGATCGCGATTCCCCGCTCGCGCAACCGGTTCACCAGCCCGTACAACAGTTCGACCTCGTGGTCGGCCAGCGCGGCGGTCGGTTCGTCCATCGCGAGCACGCGAGCGTCGGTGGACAGCGCCTTGACGATCTCGACCACCTGTCGCTGCGCGACGGGCAGGCGGCGCACCGCGGTACGAGGAGAGATCCCCCGCTCCCCCAGTCCGTCGAGCAGGTCGGCCGTCGCGGACTCCATGCGCTTGCGGTCGACATGGCCCCTTCGCACCGGTTCGCGGCCGAGGTAGACGTTCTCGGCGACGCTGCGGTCGCCGAGTAGGTTGAATTCCTGGTGGACGATCGAGATCCCGGCGGCCTGCGCTTGTCTCGGCGAGGCGAACGAGACGGCGTGCCCAGCCAGCTCGACGGTTCCCGCGTCGGCCTTGTGCACCCCCGCGAGGATCTTCATCAGGGTCGACTTGCCCGCACCGTTCTCGCCGACCAGCGCGTGCACCTCCCCGGCACGCAGTTCAAGGTCGACATCCCGGAGCACCGGGTTGCCGAGGAACTGCTTGCCGATGCCGAGCATCCGCACCGTGGGCGCCTCATCGGTGAGGCCCATCACACTCATGCGCCTCACCGTAGCGGAACTTATGCGCAAATCAAACAGAAGTTTGGATCAATACGGCGAAATGACGTTTGCGCTAGGCCGAACGGCGCCCGGCGCCCAGGCTGTCTCCCATCTCGAAACCCTTTGAAGTTCGTAGTGCGAACTAGTACGGTTCGTACTACGAACCAAATTCGATCGCGGAAGAGAGACGACATGAAGGGCACCGTCGCGGTCATCGGCGGAGGCTACGGGGGCGCGGCCGCAGCCAAGGCACTTGACGAGCACGCACACGTGGTGTTGATCGATCCGAAGGACACGTTCGTACACTCGGCCGGTTCCCTGCGCGCACTGGTCGAACCACGCTGGGCGGACAACATCTTCCTGCCCTACGACACGCTGCTCGCCAACGGAACCGTGATTCACGACCGAGCGGCGAGGGTCGATCCCGGTGGCGTCACACTGGCATCCGGCGAACGCGTCGAAGCCGATTTCCTTGTCGTGGCAACGGGGTCAAGCTATCCATTCCCGGCCAAAATGGACACCGATGTCGCAGGCGACGCGCTGGCGAGGCTGCGCGCGACGCATGCCGAACTCGCCACGGCAGACCGGGTTCTGCTCGTGGGAGCCGGTCCAGTCGGCCTCGAACTGGCAGGCGAGGTCAAGGCGGTATGGCCTGGCAAAAGCGTCACCATCGTCGACCCGGCTACCGAACTGCTTCCCGGGTTTCTGCCGGAGCTGCGTGAGGAGCTGGAACGCCAGCTGGCCGGCCTGGGGATCGACCTGCGCATGGGAACGAAGCTGCTCGAACGCCCGAGTGTGCCACCGGCTACGGCGAAGACCTTTGCCGCAGCCACCAGCGAGGGCGAATTGTGGGCCGACATCTGGTTCCGCTGCCACGGAGTGCGGCCCAACAACGATTTTCTCGGCGGGCAGCTCGCCGCCGCACGCACCCCACAGGGGCAGCTCGCGGTCACCGGCACGCTGAACGTCACCGGTTTCGGCAACGTCTACGCACTCGGTGACATCACCGATGTCGCTGAACCCAAGATGGCCGCCGGAGCCATGGCACACGCCGAGGTGATCGCGGAGAACATCGCGGCCACCATCCACGGCGAACGGCCCCGCGCGCACTACCGTCCCGACGAGACGAGGTCGATCCTGCTGCCACTCGGTCCACACGGCGGGGTCGGCCAGATCCCCTCGGAGAACGGCGCGGCCCTGCTCCCCGCCGAAACGGTGCGCGAGTACAAGGGAAAGGACCTGCTCGTCGACCGGTTCCGGGAACTGTTCGGCGTTTCCTGAGCCGGGGGCTCACTGCCCGGTGCGTTCGTCCAGCTCCATGAACACCATCGGTACCTTGTTGGCGGCGACGATCCTGGAGAGCAGGTCGGCGAGCGTACCGCGCTCCGCCACGGTCAGCTCCGCAGGAAGGAGTTCGACCCGCGCGCAGGTCGCGGCATAGAACTCCTCGGCGAGCGCCGAACCCTTCGCGGTGAGCGCGACCCTGACCGCCCTGCGATCATCCGGATCCTGTTCCCTCTCGACGAGGCCGCGGTGGGCGGTGCGGTCGACGAGTCCGGAAAGGCTGGACTTGGCGAGGCCGAGTACCTCGCCGAGTTCGCCCATCCCGTATGGGCGGGACATCAGCACGCACAGCAACTGTCCCTGCTGTGCCGTCAATCCATACTCCCTCGCCGACTCCGCGTACACGGCGTTCAACAGAAAGGAGGAACGCACCAACGCGGTGACGACACTCGTCCGCTCAGCGCTCTGGCCCATGGCAGCGACAATACGCACACCTCACCGTCTCGGCCGGACAGTGGACGAGGCCGCGGTAATCCGTTGCCGCCGCCGCCTTCCTTACGGCAGGGTTTGCGTCATGCTTGAACTACGCACCGTGACATCGGACGACTGGCCGGTCTGGCGGGAACTACGACTGGCGGCCCTCGCGGAGGCGCCTTACGCGTTCGGGTCGACGCTCGCGCAGTGGCAAGGAGCGGGCGACCGCGAGGACCGCTGGCGCGCCCGGATGGAGATTCCGGGCGCGCACAACGTCGTCGCGATGGTCGACGGACTTCCGGCGGGAATGGTCAGCGGCATCCCCGCCGATGACGCGGAGGACAGCGTCGAGCTGATCTCGATGTGGGTGAGTCCCGTGGTCAGAGGCAAAGGAGTCGGCGACCGCCTGATCCGGGAGGTCGAGCGGTGGGCAGCGGAGCGGGCGGCCACATCTCTGCGGCTGTCCGTGATGCCGGACAACGTCAGGGCCACCGCGCTCTACGAGCGCCACGGATTCACCGACACGGGAATGCCGGGTGACCTCCTGCCCGACGGCACGGGCAGAGAGAAGGTCTTGGCCAAAGCGCTGACGAACTACCAGGTGACTCACTGACTCGTGCGCCGGTAGCGGGAGGCGACCTCGTCGAAGGCGGCCTTCCGCTCCCAGCGCGGCTCGCCACCCGGCAGTGTCTTCACCACCCCGAAACCCGCCATGTCGAGATCCCATCGCGGATCCGGATCGTGGGGGAAATCCGGCATCGCGAAGGTGAACACGAAGCAGCCGTGCACCCCGGTTTCGCCGTAGAGCCGGATGAGTTCGCCGAGATAACGGGCCTGGACTCGCTCGTCTCGGACATGACCGTCGCGCACGCGGGGGCGTGAGCCGAACCAGTTGACGATCAGGAAAGCGCCCGCGCCGCGCAGGTTGCCACCGACGTGTGCCCCACAGCCGAATTCCGTGATCACGACCGGCTTTCCCGCCGCCGTGTCCACAAGCGAGCGCACCCGGTCCGGATAGCCGGGGTCGTCGCCGAAGCGGTACAGGTTGACGCCGACGATGTCCACAGTAGACCAGTCGACATGTTCCCAGTGGGCCGCGGAATAGGTCACCGGGCCACCGAACTCACGGCGGGCGACCGCGGTAAGGCCCCTGACCAGGACGCCGACCTTGCGGGTGATGCGCCGCCGGAACAACCAGCCACAGCGCAGGATGAGCTGGAGCCGCAGAAAAACACCCGCGCCGGGAACGACACCGCGCGACGTGAGCGAGAACTCGTTGCCGATGTGGAAGGTCACCCGTCCCGGATACCGGTCGCGCAAGCGTTCGGCCTCCTTCGCGGCCGCGCGCACGTGCGCCACCAGTTCCGAGGGGCCCGCCTCAACCGGTTCGGGCCGGATGTGCACGTCCAGTCCGGCCGCGAGGGCGTCCTCCGCGGCTTCGGCCAGCGCATCCAGGCCGGCTCCGGTGAGTAGTACCGCGGTGCAGTGCAGTTGGTCGCGAATCACCCGCAGATCCGCGCGGACGGCTTCCCTCCCGACCTCGTCGACGTGGTAGGAGATCCCCTTGACCTTGACGGTGTTCACGCGCCCGACCGTACCGGCCGCGCGCCGGGGCCCCCTCCGCCGACTCACGGCGCCGGGAACGGCGGCGATAACGAAACAGGCACACCACGTAATGCGCGGGCAGCGAAAACGGATGCATTGGATAGCCCCATGAAAGAGGACATATCACCCATGACTCAGCCATCCGAGCCGAGACCGGCACAGCCCTCGCCCGCCCAGCACTCCCCGTCTCCAGAAGGACCGCGGTCAAAGAAACGGCGATGGGCGATGATCATCGGTGGTGTCGCCGCCGCGCTCATCGTGATCTCGGTCGTGACGACTTCCCCCGAAAGCACACCGGAGGACACAGCGGCACCGGCCGCCGAAGCACAGCAAGCCGCCGACACCGAGAGCGCCGCGACGATCGGGCAACCTGCGAGGGACGGGAAGTTCGAGTTCGTCGTCAAGGACCTCAGCCGCGCGAAAACGGTCGGCGACTACCTGACCGCGACGGCGCAGGGCGAGTACGTCATCGTGGAACTCACCGTGAAGAACATCGGCAGCGAGCCACAGTTGCTCAGCGACACCGAGCAATTCCTCTACGACGCGCGGGGCAACAAGTATTCCGCCGATTCCGCGGCGGGCATCTACCTGACCGGCGACGGAAGTGACAGCGTCTGGTTCAAGGAGATCAATCCCGGCAACACGGTCGAAGGCAAGATCGCTTTCGACCTGCCTGCCGACGTGGAGCCGGTCAGCGCCGAACTGCACGACTCCAGCCTCTCCGGCGGCGTCACCGTCGACCTCACCTGACCCTTCCGGTGGCCGACCCGTACGAGTCGGCCACCGGAAGGACACTCAGCCGCCGAGCGCGCGCAGCCTCGGCAGGATGTCCTCGGAGAACTGGCCGAGGAAGCGCTCCTGGTCGTGCCCTGGACCGTGGAACACGAGGTGGTTGAGTCCCGCGTCGACGTAGGGCTTGATCTGCGCGATCGCCTCGTCGGGGTCGGAGGCCACGATCCAGCGCCGCGCCACCTGGTCGAGCGGCAGTTCGTCGGCCAGCCGTTCCATCTCCTCGGCTGAGCCGACGCTGTGCTTCTGCTCCGGCGTCAGTGACAGCGGCGCCCAGAACCGGGTGTTGGCCAGCGCTTGCTCGGGATCGCGGTCGTAGGACAGCTTGATCTCGATCATCTTGTCGACGCCGGCGGGCTCCTTGTCCGCGGCCAGCGCGCCCTCGGCGACCGCGGGCAGCAGCTTGTCCTCGTAGAGTTCCATTCCCTTGCCCGAGGTACAGATGAAGCCGTCCCCCACTCGGCCGGCGTACTTGGCCATCACCGGCCCGCCCGCCGCGACGTAGACGGGGACCGGCTGCTCTGGCCGGTCGTAGATCTTGGCGCCGACGAGCGTGTAGTAGTCGCCGTCGAACGACACGTCGTCCTCGCTCCACAACGCGCGCATCAACCGCACCGCCTCACGCAGGCGCGCGAAGCGCTCCTTGAACTCCGGCCATTCCCTGCCGCTGACGGCGATCTCGTTGAGTGCCTCACCCGTGCCGACACCGAGGATCACGCGCCCCTCCGACAGCAGGGACATCGTGGCGAACGCCTGCGCGATCACGGCCGGGTTGTAGCGGAACGTGGGGGTCAGGACGCTCGTGCCGAGCTGAACCCTGCTGGTGCGCTCGATCACGGCCGGAAGCCAGGCGAGAGCGAACGGCGCGTGCCCGCCCTCGTGCCGCCACGGCAGAAAGTGATCCGACACCATGACGCTGTCCAGGCCGAGTTCCTCGGCCCTGACGGCGTATTCCACCAGGTCACGCGGACCGAACTGCTCCGCGGATGCTTTGTAGCCGACTTTCAGTCCCACCATGCGCTGCTGCCCGTCCTCGTCGATCCGTTCTGCGCCGGATCCGGATGAACCCGGCGCTGCTGCCGTGGCCCGAGCATATGGTCACCGCCTGCCCGGCCGCACGTCCGTACTGAACGGTATCGGCTCCGGTGAGCATTCCCGGCCGTCAAGGCGATCACCTCGTATGTCCACTATGGACACGAGCATCAAGCGTATCCTTGTGATCGAGGCCACATTTTCAAACTGTACCGGATGGAAGGTATAGTTTGAGGATGGTCATGAATGGGGCACGGCGGTGGACTCTGCTCGCCACCGTCGCCGCGGGGCTGCTACTGATCACAGTGGACAACACCATCCTCTACACGGCGTTGCCGACGCTGACGAAGGAACTCGGCGCGGGCAGCTCCGAAAGTCTCTGGATCATCAACGCGTATCCGCTGGTCATGGCGGGCCTTCTACTCGGAGCGGGCACTCTCGGTGACCGGATCGGCCATCGCCGGATGTTCCTGACCGGGCTCGTGGTGTTCGGCGCCGCCTCCGTCATGGCCGCCTTCTCGCCGAATCCGGCAACGCTCATCGCGAGCAGGGGCGTGCTGGCCGTCGGGGCGGCGGCGATGATGCCTGCCACGCTCGCGCTCATCCGGATCACGTTCACCGATCAACGGGAACGCAACATGGCCGTTGCCGTGTGGGGCAGTGTCTCCATCGTCGGCGGTGCGCTCGGGCCGATCATCGGCGGCGTCCTGCTCCGCTATTTCTGGTGGGGCTCGGTGTTTCTCGTCAACGTGCCCGTCGTCATCGTGGCGTTCGTGGCGACGCTGATCGTCGCGCCGCGTGGCGTGCCCGACCGTTCCCAGCGCTGGGACCTCGTCTCGTCGGTGCAGGCGATGGCGGGGCTCGCCGGGCTCGTCATGGCGATCAAGGAGGCGGCGAACGCCGAGACCTCCTGGCTCGTCCTCGCCGGGTCGCTCGTGGTGGCCGTGACCGGCTTCCTGCTGTTCGCACGCAGGCAACACCGGCTCCCCTACCCGCTGCTCGCCTTCTCGATCTTCCGCAACGCCGCGTTCAGCTCGGGGGTCATCGCGGCCGGAGTGTCCATGTTCGCCATCGCGGGCATCCAGCTCGCGACGACCCAGCGCTTCCAGCTGATCGCCGGATTCACCCCGCTGGAGGCGGGACTGCTGGTCGCCGCGGTGGCCGCCGGCTCGCTTCCCACCGCGCTCCTCGGCGGCGCGATCCTGCACAGGACCGGGCTTCGGCCACTGATCTCGGGCGGGCTGGCGATCAG
Source organism: Prauserella marina (assembly GCF_002240355.1). Taxonomy (GTDB): domain Bacteria; phylum Actinomycetota; class Actinomycetes; order Mycobacteriales; family Pseudonocardiaceae; genus Prauserella_A; species Prauserella_A marina. The sequence continues at coordinate 2,618,515 of NZ_CP016353.1, read as the reverse complement.
TGTCGTCGGCGCCGGGGTGACCGTGCTCGGCCTCGGCGCGGGGGTGCACTGGACCGCCATCGGGCTCGCCCTCACCGGTGCGGGTCTCGGCCTGCCGATGTCGGTGGCCTCCAGCGCGATCATCGGCAACGTACCCGTGCACAGGGCCGGGATGGCCTCCTCCGTCGAGGAGGTGTCCTACGAATTCGGCAGCCTGACCGCGGTCGCCCTGCTCGGAAGTCTGCTCACCGGCATCGCGGCCTCGGCAGGCTTCGACACCGGCTACGTCGTGGTGATGCTGGTGGCGGGTGGCGTACTCGCGGCGGCGGCCGTGCTCACCCGGGTGATGCTCGGCGGGCGGGCGTTGGCTAGCGTCGGCCACTGACGGCAGGAGGCGATCATGCGGGAGAGCAAACGCACCAAGATCCTCACCGCGGCGGTGGAGGTCGTGCAGCGCGACGGCGTCACCTCGGTCACCTTCGATTCGGTGGCCGCGGCATCGGGGCTGACCAAGGGCGGTCTGCTCTACCACTTCCCGAGCAGGGACGCGCTCCTGCTCGCCGTGCACCAGCACGTGGCGCGGGAGTGGGAGGAGAGCCTCGTCGAGGCGGCGGGAAAGACAGCGGAGGAAGCCACGCCGGAGGAGCGGCTCGAAGCCTATGCGCGCGTCACCTCCCGCAGTGTCACGCGCGCCGAGTTGCTGCTGTTTCTCGAAGCGTCGGTCAATCCCGGCTACGCGCAGCCGTGGCGGGACGTCACCGACCGCTGGGCTCCGTCGCTCGCTGACGCGGCGAGCGGACCGGCCGCGCTCACCCACTTCATCACCAGGCTCGCCGCCGACGGTTTCTGGCTGTACGAATCGCTGTCGGGCGAACCGACCTCACCCGAACTCAGGAGAAAGGTCGTCGAGCGCATCGCGGCCACGATCGACAAGGACGCCTGAGCGCCGAAAGAAAACCCACAGGCGCGAACTGCTGGCCGCCTCCTATCATCCGGGCAGTCCGCGACCCAGACAGCCAAGGGGATTCGATGTTTCAGGCGCCAGCCACCGACGCCGACAAGGTCGGCACTCTGCTCGCCGAGCACTACGACCTCGACATCACCGATTCCACCGGCCTGGTGCCGGTCGAAGGGGGTGCCGATCTCGCGGCGACATTGTGGACGGCCACCGACTCGCGAGGTCAGCGGTTCGCGGTGAAATGGTCGGGCGGTGGCTCCGCGGCAGGGCTTGTCCTTCCTGCCGCCCTGAGCGAGGCGCTTCCCGGCAGCACGGCGAAGCCGGTCCCTTCCCGCACCGGCGCGCTGTGGATCGACACCGGAGACATGAGACTGTCCATTATGGAATGGATTGCGGGAACCAGCGCACTCGAAGCACCACTGGGACGCGAAACCTGGGAGGCTCAGGGACGGCTTCTCGGCACACTGCACGGTCTTCCGGTCACCGGACAGCTGCGCGAGTGGGTACCGCGCGAGGACTTCGACCCCAGCCGCTGGGCCGCTCTGTTCGAGCGGGTCGACGCGGTCATCGGAGAAAACGGCGCCCCTCACGACGAACCGGCCTCGCGGCTCGCCGAGGCATGGCTGCCCCACCGCGCGGACCTGCGCACGGTGCACGACCTCACGATCCGTCTCGGCGGGGTTCTGCGTGAGCGCGCCTCGCTGCCCGAGTTCGTCCCCTGCCACGCCGATCCTCACCTCGGCAACCTCATCCTGACCGGTGAAGGGCCCGTGTTGATCGATTTCGACGACGCCGTTCTCGCACCGGCCGAACGCGACTTGATGTTCGTGCTCGGCGGGGGCGTCCTCGCCGATCTGCCCGTCACTCCGGAACACCAGGCTGACTTCATGAACGGCTACGCCCGGCAGGGAACCGTCGAGGTCGACACCGAGCTGATCACCTACTACCGGGGACTGCGGACGCTGGAGGACATCGCCGAACCGGCGAGCGTCGTCCTCGACCCCAGCGCCCCTGCCAAGGAAAGGGAAGGCAACCTCGGCTACGTCACCGACGTGCTGTCCCCTGCCGGACTACTCGCCCAGACGCTCGCCGGACGGGGATCCGGGTGACGGAGCACGTACGGGAGCTGACAACCGCCGATCTCGGCTGGGCCGTGGAGACCTTGCGGCGGTACCGCGACCTGCTCGTCCCCGGCGCACCGCTGCTCTGGCGCCCCGCTGCCGACGCGGACGAACAGCACCATGCCTTTCTCACGCGGGTGATCGGTGAGGACGGCGGCCGTGGCTTCCGCACCGCCCACGCGCTGCTCATCGCGAGCGCGTCGCCACGCGGCTGGATCGTCGACGACGCAGCCGTTCCCGCCGGAGAGTGGCCGACGACGGGAAGGGCGCTGTGGTCCGCACTGGCCGCAACGGCGGCAGGGGACGCGGTGCGCTTCGTCTGCCCCGTGCCCGACACCGAACGGCGGCGCTTCGCCGACGGCCTCGGCCTCACCCTCGCGACATCGTGGTGGCACAAGGAGATTCCCGGCGGGACGGAGCACGACGAGCACACCCCGCACGTCGACGGAGCGACGGCGAGGCTCGTACCGGCGCCCCCGATCTACGCGCCGGGTGGCCCCGTCCTGTTCCTCACCTCGGTCACCGAGCCCGCGACCGCATTGGCGAGCGCGGACACGGCCGAATGCGGGGCCGCGCTCGTGGTCGTTGACCAGCCCTTCGCCGACACCTCGTCGAGCATGGTACTGACCGAGGCGGGGTTCCGCCGCCACTGCGACTTCCTCGAAGGGCGGATCACGCAGCCGTGACGGCGGGGTATCAGCTCGGCTCCGGTACCTCCGCGGGCATTTCGGGGTCGTAGACGATGTACGGGCGCCCCGTGCCCGGATGCTGGCCGACCGTCGCGCTCACCCGACCGCGCATCAAGCCGCTCCGTCCCGGGATATCCGCGTCCCAGCGAGACCAACCGAACAGGACAGTTCCTGACTCCTGACCCGGGGTTCACCTCCGTCATGTGCCGGTGAAGTCCGGTTTCCGGCCCTCCACGAACGCGGCAAGCGCCTCGGCGTGATCCGGCCCGTGCAGGGTAAGGATCTCGTAGGCGATCGAGGTGTCGAGCATGGTGTGGGCGAGTTGCTTCAAGCCGATGTTGACCGATACCTTGCTCCACCGGATGGCGTCCTGCGCACCCGCGGCGAGCCTCGTGGCGAGCGCGTCGACCGCGCCGTCGAGCTCATCGCGGGGCAGCGCGTGGTTGACAAGGCCCATCTCCGCCGCGCGCGTGGCGGAGATCTGATCGCCGGTCAGCAGGAATTCCTTGGCCCGCGCGTATCCGATGAGCTGTGGCCAGATGATCGCGCCGCCGTCGCCAGCGACGACTCCCGCCGACACGTGCGGGTCGGCGATGCGGGCGTCGTCTGCCATGTAGATGATGTCGCAGAACAGGGCCAGCGTGGCGCCGAGACCCATCGCGTGACCGTTGACCTTCGCGATGATCGGCTTTTCGAGATCGAGCAGCGAGAAGATGATCCGCTTGGCCGAGGTCATGTCGAGATAGTTACCGGGGCCGTTCTTCTCGGTGTCCTCAAGGATCGCCTTGATGTCCCCGCCGGCGCAGAAGGCGCGGCCCGCTCCGGTGAGGACCACGACCGACGTCCGCTCGTCCCGGGCGATATCGATGAAGATGTGGCTCAGTTCCTCGTGGAGCGCGTTGTCGACGGCATTGAACCGTTCCGGCCGGTTCAGGGTGAGTGTCAGCACCGAACCGGATCTGGTGACCAGTATGTTCTCGTATCCGCTGTAGTCGACTGCCGTGTTGGCTGTGTTGGCTTCGTTGGCCATGGCCGGTTTCCCTTCCGCTGCCTTGCTCGTGAACCGCCCCTTGCCGAACCACAATGGACGGTGATTGCCAGCTACCTGCTCAGGATCGTCACCGTCGCCGCGGCGGGGTCGGGGCCGAGGTAGCCGCCCGCGTTCTCGGCGAGGCCGACCCTCGGTGCACCCGCCTGACGGTTGCCCGCGCGACCACGAAGCTGTTCCACCAGTTCGACGACCTGACCAAGACCGGTCGCGCCGAGCGGGTGTCCCCTGCTCTGCAAACCGCCGCTCGGGTTGACCGGAAGCGAGCCGCCGATCCGCGTCGCACCTTCGCGCAGCTTCGCCAGCGCCTCGCCCTGGGCGCACAGACCTAGTTCCTCGAGCACGATCAGTTCGGCGGGGGAAGCGGCGTCGTGACATTCGACGATCTCGATGTCCTCCGGCCCGATCCCGGTCTGCTCGAACGCGCGTCGCGCCGTCGCGGGAACCAGTTCGTCGAGCACGCCCCTTCGGCCGGCGGCGACCACGACGCCGCGCAACCGCACCGCTTCGGATTCCCAGCGGGCCGCCAGTTCCGGTGCCGCGACGAGCACCGCCGCCGCTCCGTCACTCATGGGCGCGCACATCGGCACCGTGAGCGGACCGCTCACCTGCCGCGCCGAAAGCACTTCCTCGATGGTGAGTTTCCTGCCGTACTGGGCTTTCGGGTTGCGCGCACCGTGCTCGCTGTTCTTGACCGCGACCGCGGCGAAGTCTTCCTTCGTCGCGCCCGTGTGCTCCATGTACCGGTGCGCCGCGCGAGCGTAGACGTCCATGAACACCGACCCGCTCCCGTTCGCGCCGAGTTCTGCCAGCACCTCGGGCAGATGCTCCTGATCCAGCGCCGAGGCAAGTGAGGCGAGCGCGCGAGCCTTGTCCTCGATGTGCAGTTTCTCCACACCGACGGCGAGCGCCGCATCGACCTGTCCCGATGCGACCGAAAGCCAAGCCTGGTGCAGCGCCGTGGATCCGGACGCACACGCGTTCTCGACGTTGACGAGCGGAATTCCCGCCACCGCCGTGCGAGAAAGCGCATGCTGACCACGCACCGATTCCTGCCCCTGCAACAGTCCGGAAAGGACATTGGCGTAGTAGATCATCCCCAGCCCATCGGCCGGTTCCCCTCGAAGGCCCGCGTCCGCGATGGCCGACTCGACGGCTTCGGTCGCCAGCGAGGAGACCAACCTGTCCGGCTGCTTACCGAAGTCGGTCATCCCGACCCCCGCCACCACAACGTCGCGCACGGTTCCTCCTCATTGTTCACCGGCCTGCTGTTCGCCGAGTTATCTTAACTAACTGACTAATATAGTATCTTGGCAGCGGAAAAGAAATGCCGAACCCGACGGCGGCGTCACGAGCGGTGAGGCCACGCAGGTGCACTAGGCTGACGCCGGAGGAGGCGTGATGACACGGAAGCGCGCGACAAGCGTGCAGCAACTGGTCGACGCTGCGGCGGCCGTATTCGAGCGCAAGGGCTTCACCGAGGCGACGATCAGTGACATCGCGGCGGAGGCAGGCGTCAGCAAACCCACCGTCTACCAATACGTCACCTCCAAACGATGGTTGCTGGAGACAATCGTCGAGCAGGTCATCTACCCACTGCGGCACAGCCTCGACGAAATCGTCGACAGCGACCTGCCCGCGCGCGAGAAGCTCACGCGCTACCTCAGGGTGCAGGTGGACGCCGCGATCCGCTACCGCACCTACTACGCGGTACTCAACGCGGGCCAGCACCAGCTTTCGCCACAGGCACTGCGCAACTACACATCCTGGGCGCGCGAGGTGAACCACATCGCCACCGGCCTTTTCAAACTCTGCGCCGACGAGGGCATCGTGCGAGCCGACCTCGACGTGGTGACCACGGTCAACCTGATCAACGGGATGATGCTGTCGATCGCCCGCTGGTACGACGACAAGGGAAAGCTCGACCCCGACCAGATCCTCGATCACACGCTACGGCTGCTCTCCGGTTACATCCTTCCGCCCTAAAAGGACACATGGGACGGCCGTCCTATGTGTCCCGTCCTTCCACATGCCGGGGCGGTGTGCCAACACGCGTCGGCACACCGCCCCTGAACGTGGTGACCCTGCCCGCCGCTGTCGAGACGAGCAGGGTGGCCGCTACCGCGCCGTCAACCGCGTCGCCGCGTCGAGCCGGACACATTCTCCGTTGAGATAAGGGTTCTCGACGATGGCTCGCACCATGCGCGCGAACTCGGCGGGCCTGCCGAGCCTGCGCGGTTCGGTGATCATGCCGACGAGTCCTTCCCGCACGTCCGGCGGCAAACCCGTCGACATGGGCGTTTCGAACAACCCCGGAGCGATCGCGTTCACCCTCACCCCCTTGCCGGACAGATCGCGAGCGACCGGCAGGGTCAGACCGATGACACCCGCCTTGCTCGCCGCGTATGCCGCCTGTCCCGGCTGTCCTTCGTAGGCCGCGCCTGACGACGTATTGACAACGACGCCCCGCTCACCGTCCTCGGGCTCGTTGCCGAGCATCGCGGCGACGGCCACGCGCATCACGTTGAAGGTGCCGCACAGATTGGTCCGGATCACTCGGTCGAAGTCCTCGAAGGACGCGGGAGTACCGCGAGAGACGATCTTCGCTGCACCGATGATCCCCGCCGTGTTGACGTTGACGTGCACCGCGCCCAGCGTACGCATCACCTCGTCCACGGCACGCTCGACGTCACTGGCTTCGGTGATGTCCGCGCCGAGCGCGAGACCGCCACCGAGTTCGCGGACGACCTCCTTCGCCTGTGCCGCGTCCCGGTCGAGTACGGCGACCACAGCGCCCCGCGCCGCGAGATCGACGCACACCGCGCGTCCCAGTCCCGACGCTCCTCCGGCGACGAGCGCCACCTTGTTTTCGAGTTCCATCACGCCTCCTCGGCCGTCATCGTCAGTTCAGCGGCGCTCAGGCCGGATCCCGCTCGCCGAACACGGGCACCCGCCGCTGCGTGAAGGCCAGCAGCCCCTCTTCGAAGTCCCCGCCACCGGCGATGTAGCGCTCACATTCGGCCAGTTCCAGTGCGAGCGCCTCGTCGAGCGAAAGGTCCAGTCCTTCCTCGACCACGCGCTTCATCGCGGCCAGTCCCCTCGCGCTGCGCTGTCCTATGCGCTCGGCCAGCGCCTGTGCCCGCGAGGACAGTTCGCCGCCGGGGACGACCTCATTGACCAGACCGCATTCGCGCAGCAGTTCCGCGTCCCAGGTGTCAGCGGTGAACAGCAGGTATTTCGCCCTGTTGACACCGATCTTGCGCGGCAGCCTCGTCGCGCCGCCCGCCGCTGGGAACAACCCGTAGCGGGCGTGCCCGTCGCTGATCGCCGCGTTCTCGTCAGCGAGCACCAGATCGCAGGCCAGCGTCAGCTCCAATCCTCCCGCGATCACGTTGCCGTGCACCGCGGCGATCACCGGAAGCGGATGAGCCGCGATCCTGGCGCAGACGTCGGCGATGGAGCGCAAGAACCCGGACAACGCGCCCGCGGCGGTGTGACCGTCGTCCGCTCCTTTTCCGTGTGCCAGCACCATCTTCAGGTCGGCGCCCGCGCAGAACGAGGGTCCGTTTCCTGCCAGGACGATGGCTCGGACCCCGGTGTCCCGCTCGGCCCTGCGCAGCCCTTCGCCGATACCGGCGACCACCTCCGCCGACAGCGCGTTGTGGGCGCCGGGCCGGTTCAGGGTGATCCACGCGGCGGGGCCGCGACGTTCGTACAGAACGGATTCATCGGACACGGTGTGTGTACTCCTCACTCAGGCGACGCTGCGCCATGGGGACAATCGCGAAAAGCGGACCGGCGCGCGGAGTCAGGCCCGGCCGAGCCCGTCGCCCGTGGCGAGATAGCGCTCCCTCGCCTGGCGTCGCAGGATCTTTCCGAGCGGCGTCTTGGGCAGCTCGGCGACGAAACGGACCCCGGTGACCTTCTTGTAGGAACCGACGCGCTCGCGGGTCCACTCGATCAGCTCGGCCTCGGTGACCTCAGTGTTCTGGGCGTCGCCGCGCAAGACCACGAGCGCGCACGGCGTCTCTCCCCACTTCTCGTGGGGAACGCCGACGACGGCCACGTCCTGGACGGCGGGATGTGCCGACAGCGCTTTCTCCAGCTCGGCAGGCCAGATGTTGAACCCACCGGAGTTGATCATGTCTTCCTTGCGGTCGGCGAGATAGAGGAATCCGTCCTCGCTGAGGTAGCCCATGTCCCTCGTGCGCACCCCGCCGTCGGCGGTGAACCTCGCCGCCGCCGCTTCGTCGTCACCCCAGATGCCCGACATCATGCAAGGCGCGCCAGCCACCACTTCCCCGACCTGGCCACGAGGCAACTCGTTGCCCTCGTCGTCCTCGATCCGGACCCAGGCGTTGGGACTCGGCCTGCCCGCCGAGGCGAGCACGCCGGAACCGAGCCTGTGGTGCCGTGGCATGAGGATGGCGATCGGGACCACCTCGCTCTGACCGTAGAGCTGGTACATGATGTCGCCCCACACGTCGAGGGCCTTACCGAGAGTGGTCTCCGATATCGGTGCCGCGCCGTACATGACGGCCCGCAGCGACGAGAGATCCCTCGTCTTCGCGTCGGGGTGGTCGGTGATCATCTGGATCATCGTGGGCACCACGAGCGTCGCGGTGACCTTCTCGCGTTCGACGATTTCGAGGAACTTCCCCGGATCGAAGCCGGGCATGACGATCGTGGTGGTTCCGGCGGCGAGCAGCGGGTAGATGAACATGCCTGCCGCGTGGGTGAGCGGGCCTGCCGCGAGGTAGCGGTCCGAATCGTCGAAGCCCGGCAGCACGACCGCGAACTCGTTGCCCATGCCCATGGTCGCGCCGACCGTGATCATGATCCCCTTGGGCAACCCCGTCGTACCGGAGGAGAACCGGATCGTCTGCGGATCGTCCTCGGCGAGCCGGACGTCGGGTTGTTCGGGAGAAGCGGCGGCGAGTACGTCCTCATAGGACTTGACGCCTTCCGCGCCACCGGTGTCGCCGAGCACGATCACGTGCCGCAGTCCGGTGATCTCGCCGAGCACACCGGACATCCGGTGGTAGTAGTGCGCGTCGACGATGATCGCCTTCGCCCCGGTGTGCTCGATGAGATACCGGTGGCGCTCCGGCGCGTCATGCGCGTGCAGTGAGCAGCGGACGAAGCCGCCGATCGCCGTTCCGACGATCAGTTCCAGCGATTCGAGGCGGTTGTCGCCGAGCAGCGCGATCCGGTCCCCCTGCTCCAGCCCGAGATCGGCCAGCGCGTTCGCCAGCCTGCTCGACCGCTCTCCGAATTCGCCATAGGTCAGCGCCGTGTCCTCGCAGCGGACCGCGACGCGGTCGCGGTAATCGTGCGAGACCCTGCGCAGCAGCCGGACGGGATCCATCGTCACTCCCCTTTGGTCGTGTTCATGAGCGGCGAAGCGCTCGGAGTGGGCAGGCGACCGGTGCCGCCGCGAGGTTGTGCCGTGATCGCTCGCGGGACGGCGACGGGGCGAAGCCGCCCGCGCCGTCCCGCGAACCTCGTTCGAAAAGTGTTCAGGCGACCGGGACGTCGACCGTGGTCGACACGAGCGCCGCCGTGCCCTTCACGCCCTGGGCAGCCTCGAAGAATCCTTCGCAGACGGCGAGCATCAGCTCGGTGCCGCTGGAACCACCGAGCGCGCACGAGTAGAGGCCGAGGTCACCGGGCGCCGGGATCTCGGCGGTCACCTCACCCTGCGGCGAGACCCGCACACAGCGCTTGTTCGAAGCGTCGGAAACCCAGATGTGGTCGTCCTTGTCGATGGTGAGGCCGTCGGGGGACAGTTCGATGGCACCCAGCATCTCCGCGGCTCCTCCGGGCGGCGGCACCGGTCCGAACTGGGCGAGCGTGCGCCGGTCGGTGAGCGTGCCGTCGTCGGCGATGGTGAAGGCGGTGAGCCTTCCCGCGAACGACTCGGCCACGATCAGCGTGCTGCCGTCCGCGGTGACGACGATTCCGTTGGGGCACCACAGATCCGAGGCGGCGACCCGTACGGAACCGTCGGGGTCGGCGCACAGCAGGTCGCCTGGCTCGGGGTCGGCGCCTTCGACGATCGCGAAGCCGATACTGCCCACCCACGAGCGGCCCTGCTTGTCGACGCACATGTCGTTGATCCAGTGCTCGGACAGCCCCGACATGTCGGCGTGCTCGCTTACCTCACCGTCGGCGGTGCGGCGCAGCAGCTTGCGGTCCTTCATGGACACGATGATCATCGAGCCGTCGGGGAGCCAGCCCAGGCCCGAACACAGCGCGTCGACCTCCATGATGTCGGTCCGGTTCCCCGCATCGTCGATCTTGAGCACGATGCCGCGGAAGGCGTCGGAGGCATACCAGTTGCCTTCGTGCCAGCGAAGGCCCTCGAAGTAGTCGCCGCCGTCGGCAAGGGTGCGGAATTGCTCTGTCATGTTCTCTCTTTCGGTTGGGCCGCGCGAGGACGGCGTCATCGGTGTTTCTCTTGTGGTGCGGGGTGGTGCTTGCTGCCCGTGTTGCTCAGAGGCCGTAGGATTTTCCGATGATCTCGCGCTGAATCTCACTGGTACCGGCGTACACGGTGGACACGATGGATTCGCGAAGGTGGCGTTCCATGTCGTATTCCTTGGTGTACCCGGCGCCTCCCATCAACTGCATTCCCTCGACGGCGAGCCGCTTCGCGGTCTCGGTGACCTTGAGCTTCACCATCGACGCCTCGCGAGGCACCTGCCGGTGCGGGTCGGCGTCGAGCTTCGCCGCGAGGTCGTGCACGAGCAGCCTGCAACACTCCAGCTCGGTGGCGAGGTCGGCCATGCGGTGCCGGATGGCCTGGAAACTTCCGATCGGACGGCCGAACTGTTCGCGCTGTCGCACGTATTCCAGCGCGTCGTCGAACGTGCGGCGCGCGTGCCCGAGGAACATCGCCCCGCACATGAGCCGGTCGGTGTTGAGACAGCTCATCATCTGCCGCCACGCGGCACCGACCTCGCCGATGACCCGGTCGGCCGGTACGACGGCGTCGGTGAAGTAGACCTCGTTGACCTCGTCGCCGCCGAGGGTGGCGATGGGCCGCACGGTCACGCCAGGGGTATCGGCGGGAACGTCGATCATGGTGATGCCGTCGTGCTTGCCCTCGCCCTCGCCCGTGCGGCACAGCAGGAAGATCCGCGAGGCGATGTGGGCGCAGGAGATCCAGGTCTTCTGCCCGTTGATGACGTAGTTGTCACCTTTGAGTTCCGCCTTGCAGCGCAGGGATCCCGCATCGGACCCGGTGTCGGGTTCACTGATCGCGGTCGCGAGGATCTCGCCACGGCAGACCGAGCCGAGGATGTCCTGCTTCTGTTCCTCGGTGCCGAACCGTTCGACGACGCTCGCGCTCACGAGCGTCACCGCGAGTCCGAACAGCGGTGCTTGGCCGTAGGCCATCTCCTCGACGAGGTGACAGGCGTCGGTGGCGCTGCCCCCTCCCCCGCCGTACGCCTCGGGCAACGCGGCACCCACCCAGCCGAGCTCGGCGAGTTCCTTGTGCAGTGACTGGCTGTGAGCCAGCGTGCCGTCCTTGGTCAGTTCGAGCCGCTGCTGCCTCGTGCCGCACTTGGCTTTGGCGAAATCCCGTAGCGCGGCAACGAATTCCCGCCTGTCGGCCGCACCGGCCATACCTGTCTCCATACTCGAACCTCTCGTGCACGTCCTCGGCCTGCGTCGCCAGGTACTCATCATCGGTGGGTTACGCGGTGCCGCCGTTGTCGATCGGATACAACACCCCTGAGGTGAACGACGATTCGTCACTGACGAGGTGCAGCGCGACGGCGGCGACCTCCTCCGGGGTGCCCCAGCGTCCCTGCCGGGTGGCGAGGTACTGGTCGATGCTCATCCCGAACCCTCTCGCCAGCACTTCCGTCGACCGGTCGGCCGCGACGGTCTTGATCAATCCGGGAACGAGGGCGTTGACCCTGATCCCGTCCTTCCTGAGTTCGGCGGCGGCGGTGCGGGTGAGCGCTTCCACGCCTGCCTTGGCTGCCCCGTAGGCGCTCATCCCCGGCATCGCCTTTCCGGCCGCGACGGAGGAAAGGTTGAGAATCGCGCCCCCGCCGCCACGCCCGATCACGGGCGCGGCGTGCTTGATGCCGTGAAACGTGCCGTCGAGGTTGACCGCGATGACCCTGCGCCAGGTGTGCTCGTCGGTGTCGACGACGTCCACTCCGGCACCGAAGCCCGCGTTGTTGACCATGATGTCGAGGCGGCCCCACTCGGCCACCGTCGATTCGATCGCCTCGGCGACCTCGGCGGCGCTGGTGACATCGCAGCGCGTGAAACGGCATGCGGGGGCAAGCCGGCCCGCCAGCGTCGTGCCGCCCTTCTCAGCGAGGTCCGCGATCGTCACCCGCGCCCCTTCGGACACGAATCGTTCGACGATCGCGGCACCGATTCCGTGTGCCCCGCCGGTCACCACCGCGACCTTGCCGTCGAGCCGCCCCTTCACGCGCGCGCTCCCGCGACCGGAGAGCCAAGGGGCTCAAGGCCACGCCGCTCCGAGCTGTCCGCATCGGACACATCGGCTGCCGGGCCGGTCGAGACGCCCGGCAGGGCACGGGTGACGACCGCCTGTCGCCACCTCCCGCTCGCAGACCACATCATCGTGCCTTCCTCAGGGGGTGAGCCGGCCAGTTGCTTATCTTACTGGTTAGTCAGGATTCTAGGGAGCGCCCCCGGGGCCGTCAAGGACACGAATCGGGGAGGACATCCGGCCGGCGTTCCAAGGCACCCGCGCGCCGGAACAATGCACACGCTCCGCCCGGAACCCCGTGCACGCCAAGACTTTCGGGTCGTCTCGCGAGCGCGGCGGCGGCACCTCCGGCCCTCGGCGCCGGCACGGTGGTCACATCGGCTCGCCGGTGCGGGTCAAATGGAGACACCGGAGGAGAGGACGGCGGCGGTGACCGAGGAAGAACTACTGGCGGCGCGGTTCGAGGAACAGCGGCCACGCCTGCGCGCCGTGGCCATGCAGGTGCTGGGCTCGTCGAGCGACGCGGACGACGCCGTACAGGAGGCGTGGCTGCGACTGAGCCGCACGGGCGCCACGGCGGTGAACGATCTGGCCGCCTGGCTGACGACTGTCGTGGCCCGGGTGTCGCTGAACATCCTGCGTTCCCGTGGTACCCGCAGGGAGCAGCCCCTGCCGGAAGAGGGCGTGCCACGGCGGGGTTTCGCCGAACCGTCCGGCGCGGCACCCGAGGATCAGGCGGTGCTCGCCGACTCGGTCGGCCTCGCGCTGCTGGTGGTACTGGACACGCTGGGCCCGGCCGAGCGGCTGGCTTTCGTACTGCACGATCTGTTCGGGGTGCCGTTCGAGGACATCGCGCCGATCGTCGAGCGCAGTCCCGCCGCCACCCGCAAGCTCGCCAGCCGTGCGCGCCGCAGGGTGCGCGGCGCCACCGTGGCCGGAGAGAAGGAAGCCGCCCGCCGCGACGAGATCGTCACCGCTTTCCTCGCAGCCGCCCGGGGCGGCGACTTCGACGCTCTGCTGCGGCTGCTCGCACCCGATGCCGTGCTGCGCACCGATCCGGCGGCGGCGAGGGCAGGCGCGAGCGCCGCGACCGGAGCGCGGGACGTGGCGCGTGGCTTCACCGGCCGGGTCAAGGCCGCCCGGCTCGCTCTCGTCGACGGCCTGGCCGGTCTGATCTGGGTGTCGGAGGGGCGACTCAGGGTCGTCTTCACCTTCGCCGTCGCCGAAGGCAAGATCACCGCGATCGACGTGGTCGCCGACGACGACCGCCTCGCGCGGCTCGACGTCCGGCCACTGGAGCGCTGACGGCGGCACCTTTTCCGGCCGGGACGCCGAACCACGCGGTCAGATCCGCGCCACCGGCCTGCCGGAGTCCGCGCGCGGGCTCTTCTTGTCCGCCCGCAGCAGATCCCGCCAGTCGGCGGGCCAGTTCACCAGCGCGATCACGGCCACGATCACCAGGTTCACCGGCGCGGCCAGGCTCCGCGAAAGCGCGTCCTGGTTGACGATGTGCGTGGTGACGGCTCCGGTGAGCAGCAGGACCAGCGCGGCGGAACCGGCGAACCTCGTCCGCCGGTCAGGGATGACCAGCAGTGCGGCGCAGATCAGTTCCAGGGTGCCGACGACGAACCGGAACCACGGCGGATAGCCCCAGTCGGCGAACTTGACCGAGTAGGGCGGTCCGAAGAACGTCTCTCCAGGCAGGTATTTGGTCACGGCGCCCACGAGGAACGCCATGGCGACGATCCAGTAGGCGGCGGTGCCAAGGCGGGTCGGCCAGGTGCGGGGTGTCATGTCGGTTCTCCGTTGCTCAGGCGATCGTTCGCCGACATGACCCGGCGCGGCGCGCACGTGTGACCGCACCGGCCGGGATTTCTGGGCGGCTCCGTCGCGAGCCATTTGTATACATGAGCTGACTATGTATACTTCATGTTGCCCAGTACACAACATGAGTACCCAAGGAGGCCGCAGCATGGCGGACAAGCCCAGCTTTCATCTCGCGATCCCGGTGGACGACCTCGCCGAGGTCAGGAAGTTCTACGGCGGCGTGCTCGGGCTCGCCGAGGGCCGCTCCTCCGACATGTGGGTCGACTGGAACTTCTACGGCCACCAGCTCGTGACGCACGTGGCTCCGCGCGCGACGACCGGGCCCGAGGCGCACAACCCGGTGGACGGCCACCAGGTGCCGGTCCCCCATTTCGGCCTGGTTCTGCCCGTTCCCGACTTTCACGAGCTCGCGGCCAAGCTCCGCGCGGCCACCATCTCCTTCGTCATCGAGCCCTACGTCAGGTTCGAGGGCGAGCCGGGGGAACAATGGACGATGTTCTTCCTTGACCCGGCGGGCAACGCCATCGAGATCAAGGCATTCCAGGACGAGTCGCGGCTCTTCGCGAAGTAGCGGCGGCCGGACACCACGAGGAGGCCGAGTGGGCACCAAGGTCGACCAGGTCTATCACGCGCTCAGGGACGACATCGTCGCCGGTAAGGCCGCGCAGGGAACAGCGCTGGACGAGGCCGCGCTCGCCGAGTCGTTCGGGGTGTCCCGGACACCGGTGCGGGAAGCCCTGCGGCTACTGCAAAGCGAGGGACTTCTCGTCGCGGGCGCCCGGCGGCAGTTGTTCGTGGTGGACCTTTCCGACCGGCACCGGCGCGAGGTCGCCATCCTGCGCGAGGCGCTGGAAGGCAGCGCCGCCGAGGAAGCCTGCTCGCAATGGCAGCCAGCGGACCTCGACAACCTGCGGTTGCTGATCCTCAAGCAGCGCCGCGCCGCGAAGGACGACGACGCGGACACGTTCCTGACCCTCGACGAGCGGTTTCACCGCGAACTCGCCGAGGTGGCCCGGATGCCGACACTCTCGACACTACTGGGCCACCTCGGCGCGTTCGTCCGTCTCGCCAGGATCGGCGTTCCCACTGGCTCGGCTCACATGTTCAGCCTCGCCGGTGAACACGACCGCCTCGTCGATCTTCTCGAACAACGTGACGCCGCCGCGCTCAGAACCGCGCTGGGACAGCACATCCACAACACCGGCAGCAGGCCGGGCGCCTGATCAGGCAGGCGATTCCACGGTCTGCTCGGCCTTCTTCGCCGGAGTGCGCAACAACAACGTCAGCAGGCCGCCGAGCAGGTAGCAGCAACCGAGGACCCACATCGTTCCCTCGACCCCCAGCGGGGTGAGGCACAGCCCGACCAGCCCGGGCCCCGCCGCCGTGCCGAGACCGGCTCCGAGGTTGAGCCCTGCCATCGCCGCCCCGGTCCGTTGTGGAGCGATGACCGGCATCAGCGCAGACATCGGGGCGAACCCGGCGAGGCAGGCGCAGAACAGGCTGCCCACCAGTATCGACAACCAGAAGTTCTGCGTCATCGTCGGCACGTAGTAGAAGGCGACCGTGGTGACCGCGCAGCCGATACAGCCCATCCAGCGCAGCACCAGCACGACGCCGTAGCGATCGCTCCAGTAACCGGCGAGCAGGTTGGCGCCGAGATTGACCAGGTACATGACCGCGTAGATGGTCAGCCAGTCACTGAGCGGGAATCCGAGACTCACCGTGAAATACACCGGCAGGAAGACGGGGAACCCGAACTGGGAGACCCCGTTGATGACCCTGATCAGCCCGGCGACGGCGACCCTCGGTTCCTGCCACAGCACCGAAACGCCCTTCACCAGGCTGCGTACCGGGCTGGATTCGGGCCGGTCGAGCGGGCGGCTCCCTCCGGGCGCACGCACGACGAGCCCGACGGCGGTACCGAGCACGATCACGCCGAGCGCCGCCCACAGTGTGTTCAGCGGTCCGATCAACGGGATGACCGCATTGCCACCAGCGGGCTGAGCGTGGAAAATCCCGCGATGTAGGCGAACCAGAACCAGCCGACCGCCATGCCGAGGCGTTCCTGCCGGACCGTGCGCACCACCCACATCAGGAACCCGTACGCGAAGAGCGGATAGCCGAATCCCCGCAGTCCGTAACAAAGTAGCAGTACCGAGGTCGACTGACCCGCGATGCCGAACGCGACGAAGGGTACGTGGAACAACACCCAGATGATCGAGCCGGCCAGCATCAGCCGCTTGGGACCGAACACATCGGACAGTGCTCCGGCCATCCACGCGGACACCCCGGCTGTGATGCCGTAGATCGTGAACATCAGGGCCACTTCGGACTGTCCGAACCCGTTTCCGACGAGCATCGCGGAGAGGTAGCCCTGCTCGACCCCGTCGCCGATCATGAAAAGCCCGAGCGCGAGGTAGCCAAGCGCCAGTGAGCGCGGGATTCCGACCCGGTCGAGCACGGCGGCCAGCGGCCCCGGTGCGCTCAACGACCCGTCAGGTGTGGGATGCGACATTGCTGTTCCCGTTTCTCTGTGCGAATTCGGTTCGAGGTGACGTGTCCTCAGTGGATGAAGGCCGCGTCGTGGAAGATGATCTCGGCCTCGACCATGCGGCCGAGCACCGTCGCGAGTACGGATTCACCGCCCGGCTCCACGGTGAGCCTGTCGACCTCACCGCGGAGAAATTCGACCTGGCTCAGAAAGGGTTCCCTGGTGTGCAGATTCACCCATTCCGCGATCGCCGGCCTGCCGGAAGGCCGGACGGCCGCCGCGACGCACCATTGCCGGTACATCGCCTCGGCGGCGAAAAGGGCGACGACGATACCCGGGTAGCCGTGCTCGTCGGCGATGTCGAGTGCGACCTCGGTGAGCACGTCCGCCCCGGCCAGGGCCGCCTCGCCGACACTCGGTGTCGTGCCGACAGCCGAGAGGACGGCGGTGAAGTAGTCGTACTGTTCGGTGACGAGGTTGTGCAGCGCGGTGGCGTGTCCTGCCAGCGAGGGACCGTCGGGCGCGGCGCGCACCGCGGCACCGCACAAGCGGGCCGCGGTGTCGACGAACCGCCGCTCGAACACCAGGTAGCGGGCGAAGGCCGCGTCGTCGATCGTGTCGTCGGCGACCTCGCGCACGAACCGCATCCGCTGCGCCCGCTCCCACCGCTGGGCGTTCGCGGCGAGCAACCGCTCGCTCAGGGGCTTCGCGGTCACGGAAGCTGGTACCCGACCTGCTCGGCCTGTTTCGTGAACTCCCTGACCTTCGCCGTGTCGACCCTGCCCCACCAGCGGTCGTTCTCCTTGAGCGCGGACGCGACGATCGCCCCGTGGCACAACGACAGCAGCTCACCGGCGTTGCCCGCGTTCATGCCCGAACCGATGATCACGGGCAGCGAGGTGGCCTCGCGGATGCCGGTGACCTCGGCCGCCGGAGTTTCGTCCCCGGTCCGTCCTCCGGTCGCGATGAGCACGTCGGCGTCGAAGAACTCGTTGTCCTCCGCCTGCGCGGCGAGCGAACGGTCGGCGATGATCGAGTGCGAGCCGTGCTTGACGTGCACGTCGGCGAAGACCTTGAGGTGCTCGGCACGCAGCCGCGCCCGGTAGCGGGTCGCCGAGGGGGACAGTCCTTCCATGAAGCCCTCGTTGGCGACGTAGGCGTTGACCCACTGATTGACGCGCACGAACGACGACTGGGCCGCCTGCGCGGTGGCGATCGAGCAATGCGCGCCGTTGGCGAGCACGTTGACTCCGACGGGGAGACCGACCTCGTCGCGCACCCGGTCACCGATGACCGCCAGGGTCGCGGCGTTCTCGAAGCTCTGGTCCTCGGGCTTGGGGAAGGGCAGGTCCCACGCGTTCTCGACGATGAGGCCGTGGACGCCGCCCTCCCGGTATGCCTTCGCCTCCTCGACCGCGAAGCGGATCAGCTCGGAAACCGGCTGGCCGGTGTAGTGCGGGCTGCCCGGCAGCGGCAGACAGTGCACGACGCCGATGACCACCCGGTCGGTGCCGAAGATGCTCGTCAGCGCCGATTCCTTGGGAGGGAAGACGCTCAGGGTGTCGGGGGTGTTCATCTGTTCCTTTCGTTCTGCCCTGCCGCCGGGTCGGCGGCGCCGAGCTGGTTTGCGTAGTCGAAGCACCGCACGTAGCCCGCGGCGACCAGCCGGGACCAGTGGTCGAAGGCGGCCTCGGCGCTCGGGAACGACCACACCTCGACGTGCGAGTAGTCACTCTGCCCGCGCACGTGGAAGCTGCCGGTCAGTTCGGCACCGTCCACACGGGAGCGTTGCCTGCACTCCTCGAATCCGGCTTCGAGCGCTTGTCGTTCCACTGTGGACAGTTCGAACCACGTGGTGCGGGGAAGGGTGTAGTGCAACCAGACGAAGTCGTTCACGCGTTCTCCAGCAGTGCGTTGTCGAAGGCGACTCTCCTGCCGAGGTAGTGGCGGGATGTCGTGAACTTGAAATCGGCGACGGCGGAGTGACCGCGCATGGCCTCGTCGATCACGGCGGGGCCGGAAACGCGCCACACTCCGATGTGGTCCCATCTGCTGGACACGTCCAGCCGGTGCCGTCCGGTGATCGCGGCACCAAGCCGCACGTCGTCGGCGAAGGCCATGTCGCATTCCCGGTCGTATTCCTCGCGCTGCTCACCGGTGGCCGCCTGCCAGGCGTCGTTCCACTTCCACAGCGCGAAAAACGCCCACTCGTCGGCGGTGCCCCGAGAGTTCGGGCTGACGACCGGCTGGAATTCTCGAGGCCCCACGAGCCATTCCGTGCGCAGCAGGCGATTCCAGCCGGCCTGTTCCAGCGCGCCGATCCCCTCGTGCGCGGCGTCGAGGCTCGGCGCCTCGAACATCCCAGCGAGGTCGCGGTCGTGGGTGAACCCGGTCGCGAACGCCTGCGGTGCCGGGGAATTCCCGGCACCGAGTATCGCGTCGACCGACAGCGACCAGCCCTCGGCGCGGAGCCGGTTCAGCTCGGCGAGCACGCCGCGCACGGCCGCTTGTTCCACCGGGCCTCTTCCGGTGCGGTCGGCGAGGAACACCACGGCCGCCCTTCCGTCGTTGGCGGCCCGGAAGACCTCGGTCTCGCCACTCAACAGATCCATGCCAGCTCCTCTCTCGTCAGGAACGACCGGTGCCCGCCGAGCCGGGAGCAGCTGTGGCTTGCCGCCCTCACGGCGTAGCGCAGCGCCGTGAGCGGGTCGCCGGTCTCGACGGACAATGCGGCGAACGACCCGGCAAGACAGTCCCCCGCGCCGGTCGTGTCGACGACGGGGGGCGCGTCGCCGGGATTGGGCACGGTCGTGGTCCCCTCGCGGGTGCACCAGCTCGCGCCACCGGAGCCCTCCGTGCGCACGACGGCGGCGACGCCCATGCCGAACAGCACCTCCTCGGCGCCGGCCGCCGAGTCCGCACCGGTGATCGCCTCGGCGGCCCTCGAATTGCAGAACGCGACGGCGGCCCCGGAAAGGTGCGGGGCGAGATCGCCGATACCGCCGGGAAAAGTGGCCGGTTCGAGGTCGATGGAGAACGGGATCCCGGCGTCGGCGCACCGTCTGCTAAGCACGGCGGCGGCCTCGACGTCGTAGACGGCGGTGTGTACCCAGGCCACGCCGTCGAGATCGAGGTCGCGGCAGGTCTCGACGGTGGGGTACATCCGCGCGCCCGGTACGAGCACGAGTTGCTTCTCCCCGTCGGCGGCGAGCGAGATCACCGCCCTGTTGGCCGGTCCTGGCACGATCTCCGGCAGGAACTCCAGCCCGAGTTCCGCGCCCTGCTCCGCGCACGCCCTTCCTGCCGGGTCGGTGCCGAGCACGCTCACCAGCCGCGCTCTGCTGCCCGCTCGCGCGCAGGCGACGGCGGCATTGGTGGCAACGCCACCAATGGCGTCGATGGCCTCCACGCCGACGACCTTCTCGTCCGCGCCCGGCAGCCTTGCCACCCTGACCGTGGTGTCGTAGACGGAGTCACCGACGAACAGCACCGGTTCGCTCATGGCCGCACCAGTTCGATGCGGTAGCGGTAGCGGTCGGCGCGGTAGGTGATCGTGGCCAGCTCGACCGGCCGCCCGCTCGCGTCCCTGCTGAGCCTGCGAGCCACGAGCACCGCCGCTCCCCTCGGCACGGCGAGCCTTCTCGCGAGCGCCGCTCCCGCCGTCGCTCCCTCGATGTGCTCGTCGGCGGTCGCGACCCTGCTGCCCGAGTTTCGCTCGATCCAGGCATAGAGCGAACCGCGATCGAGTTCGTCAGCGGAAGGCGGCGCCGAGGGATCGACGGCATGCGGGGCGAGCCAGCAGCGGCTGTGCGCGATCGGTTCCCCCTCGGCGAGCAGCATCCGGTCGATGGCGACCACGTGGTCGCCATCGGCGAGGCCAAAGGCCGCGGCGGCGTCCGGCGGTGGGATGGCGACGGTGACGGCGCTCTCGCGGTATCCGGCTGTGAGCCCGCGTCCTCGCATGTCCTCGGAGAACGACGAGAGCAGGGTCAGCGGCTGGTCGATGGGCGGCGGCAGCACGACGGTGCCGTGGCCGGGCCGCCTGCGCACGAGCCGGTCCTGCTCAAGGGCGCGCAATGCCGTCGCGGCCGTGGTCCTGCTGATGCCGAAGCGCCGGGTCAGCTCGGTCTCCGAGGGAAGAAGGTCCCCCTGCGCGAACTCGCCCTTGACCACGGCCGAACGCAGCCGCTGCGCGAGCTGATGCCACTTGGGCACCGGCCCCTCGTCGAGATCTTCGTCGTTCCACCGCATGACCAACAACGTACAAACGTCATGACGTTTGGTCAATAGATCAGGCGGCCGCGTACGCTGCCGGTGTGATCGTCTTCTGCGGATACGCCAACAGCGACGTGACGGTGCGGGTACCCGAGATGCCCGCCGCCGGTTCCCGGATCAACGCGCACTCGATCCAGCGCCACGACGGCGGAATGGCGGCCAACGCCGCCTTCGCCGCCGCGAAAGCGGGCGCCACCACCGCCTTCGCCGGAGTCGTCGGCGACGACGCCCTCAGCGGGGCCTTCCTCGACACCCTGGCCAGAGCAGGAGCCGACGTGGCGTGGACAGCCCGGGACGGCACGCTGACGAGCGCGATCGTCCTCGTCGGCCCCGAAGGCGACCGGACGATCATCAGCCAGGACGACGACGTGGACCCCGCGCACATCGCGGCCACCGCACACCGGCTCGACGAGCTCGGTGGCGGCATGCTCTACCTCGACGGCTACCGATTCCCGCAGGCCGGGGAGGCGCTCGCGGGACGGCGAACCGTGCGCTGCGCGGTCGATCTCGACGGCTGCACGGACCCCGGTGCCGCCCGCGTCGCCGCGGCACTGGCCGAGCACGTCGTCGCCGGGCCATGGCACGCGGCGCTGCTGGGGCCGGATCCCGCCGCCGCGGCCGCGGAACACCGCACGACGCTCGTCGTGACCGACGGCCCGCGCGGCTGGCGATTGTTCGCCCCGGACGGCTCGGCGCACTCCGGCGCGGCCGTACCGGTCACCACCGTCGACACGACGGGCGCCGGCGACTGCTTCACCGGCAGCTATCTCGCGAGGATCGACGGCGGGGACGATCCGGTGACGGCGGCCCGCTACGCGGCGGTCGCGGCGAGCCTGTCGTGCACGGCGACCGGCGCGCGAGCCGGAATCCCCTTCCCTGACCGAGTTCTGGCCATGCTGGCGGACTGAGCCCGCCGCGACGTCATGACGTTTGTTAGGCTGGCGCGGTGTCGTGGGACCGGGAAGATCTTGTCGAAGGCCCGGTGCCGCTGTGGTTTCAGATCGCCGAGCGGCTGCGCACGGCCGTCGAGAAGGCGGAGTTCGGTGAGGGCGATGCCCTTCCGTCGGAATCCGCGCTCGGCGCCAGGTTCGGCGTCAGCCGCACCACCGCCCGAGCGGCGCTGGACAGCCTCGAAGCGGACGGCTTGATCAGCCGCCGCTCCGGCAGGGGCTCTGTCGTGCTTCCCCCTCGGGTCACCGTGCCGCCACACCAGCTCGCCTCGTTCACCGAGGACATGCGGGCCCGGGGACTCGAACCGTCCTATGGCAGCACCCAGGTGACCGTCGAGGCCGTGAGCGGCGAGCCCGCCCGCGCGCTGGGCGTGGCCCGGCGCACCAAGCTGGTGCGAATCGAGCGCGTGCTGCTCGCCGACGGCGCGCCGATCGCCGTGAGCACCTCGTGGCTCTCCCCCGACGTGGTCGCCGTGCGCACGCCGCCGACGGCGGCCGAGCTCGCCGGATCGCTCTACGACTGGCTGGAGCGCACGACCGGAACCCGGCTCGTCGCCGGGCGCGAGACGATCGCGGCCGACATCGCCGACGCCGTCCTCGCCGAGCGGCTCGGCGTCGCGGTCGGCTCCCCCGTGCTGACCGCCGTCCGCGTCGCCAGCGACGTCACCGGCAGGGCCGTCGAGTACGCCGACCGGCGCTACCGGGGTGACCGGTACCGGTTCACCGTCGACTCGGTCCGTTCCTGACGACGCGAATCAGCTGATCCTGGTGGCCAGCCCCGGGTAGTTCAGTACCAGACCATGCCGGTCGTAGCCCAGCTCGCAGGCGAGGGCGAACGCGGGCGCGGTGTAGGCGTAGCGCAGATCGCCGGAGCGGGTGTAGGTCTGGTCGAGGCGCTCCACCGTGAGACCGTCCGCGCGCACGAACGCCGCGGGCGCGGCCACCGTACGCTCAAGCGGAAAACGTTCCCTGTGGACTGGGAACGTGTTGGTCATCGCCGACGATTCGAGGTCGAGGTCGAGACATCCGTTCAGCTGAGGGGCCTCGGCACCGTCGACCGTCCAGCCGCCCCGGCCGTCGGCCTCGATCACCGTGATGGTGGTCGCACCGCCGACCCTGCCCGCGATTCTGGCGGATCTGGTCAGCCACCACCGGTCGAGCCGGATCCGGTAGTCCACGATCCAGGACGTGCCGTCCTCGGTGGCCGTCGTGGTGCCCTCGATCAGGTAGCCCTCGTCAGCGGTCGCGAAGAACGCGACCTCGAATCCCGTGCGAGCGCCCTCGTGCCGCCACGAGGCGACCGAAGGCAAGGCGGCGAACGACATGACCACTCTCCAGACCTCCCGAACCGTGTCCACCCTGCAACGGCAGGGCGCGCCGGATCATTCCGGGCCGTCACGGACGCGCCACGCGGTCCTGCCGCTATCGTCGGTACCGTGCGCAGGAATGAGCCGGTGAACCTGATCGAGGTCGCCAAAGCCGCCGGTGTCTCGAAGACGACGGCCTCCGATGCGCTGCGCAATTCGGGCAGGGTGTCGGAGCGGACGAGACAGCACGTGGTCGCCGTCGCGAGCAAGCTCGGCTACTCGCCCAACCCCGTCGCCAGGTCGCTGCGCATGGCGCGCACCGGCGCGATCGGCCTTCACCTTCCCGAGGTGCTGACGCGATCCGAGTACTACATGTCGTTCGTGTTCGGCGTCGTCGATCAAGCGGCCACAATGGACTACGACGTCACCCTGCTGACGGCGCGGCACGTGTCCTCGCACCGATTCCACCGCGTCGACGGAGTCGTGCTCGGCGACCCGCTGGAGACCGACACCGTGGTACACGGCCTGCTCGATTCGCCGGTACCCGCCGTCACCTGCGAGCGCTACACGGGCGAAGCCGAACCGGCGGGAGTGGTGCTGTCCGACCACGCCGCGATGCTCGACACGCTGCTCGATCACCTGCACGCCCAGGGCGCGGGCCACATCGCCTTCCTCGCCTCCAGCACGGTCACCGACTGGGGCCGCACGCTCCAGTCGACCTATCTGCGCTGGTGCGAACGCCATGGGACGCGGCCCCGGCTGCGGGAGATGGCGTTCGGCTCGCCCACCGCGATCATGCAGGACAACGTGCGCGCGCTGCTCAACGCCGACCCCGAGGTCGACGCGCTGGTGTGCGCTCCGGACGGCGCGGCCGCCGCCGTCCTCCCCGTGCTCCGCGCCGCGGGAAGGACTATCGGCGGCGACCTGCTGCTCGCCTCCTGTGTGGACAGTGCGGCCCTCACACACACCGATCCGCCCATCACCGCGATCGACCTGCGTCCTCGGGAAGCCGGTGCTGCCTGTGCCCAGCTCCTGTTCGACGTTCTTTCCGGCGAGACGCCGAAGGGCACCGTGCGCGCTCAGCCGATCGGGCTCACCGAGCGGCGCTCCACCCGGCGCTGACTCACCGTGGCCGCGCCGCGGGCACGGTGAGCCACGATTCTTCGCCAACGGCGCACGGCCCGCCAGGGTGCACATGCATCGTGCGCGCGGTGACGTCGAGCGAGATCGTGGCGAGTGTTTCCCAGCGGCGATGTTCCGGCAGCGCGAGATCGGCGTGCGCGCACACCGGCGCCGCGTCGTCGCGGTGGGCGCACAGCGCACGGGCCCGCGCGGTCGGATCGGCCGCGCTCAGCGCGGGTGCCTTTCCGGCCAGCCAGGCGTGGCGTTCGAACGTACTCGATTCCGCCGCGCTCGTGCGCTCCCCGTCAGCGAGTTCCGGCGCGAGAAAGTGGTTGGTGTGCGTGAGAAACCCCTCGCGTGGCGCGACCTCACCGATACCGGCAGGCGACAATTCGAGACAGCGGGCCTCGTCGCGGGTGACGACGGTGAGCACCGTCGAAGCCGACAGCCGGGCCGTCGCGGCGATGCGCAGCGCTTCGTCCACTGTGGCCGCCTCCTCCAGCACCCTCCGCGCTACCACGTGCACCGGCACACCCGCGCGCCCGCCGTCGGACCGGTGCCGCAGCACGTTGAAGTGCACGCCGAGCCCCAGGTCGTTGACCCCGATCTTGCCGACGACACCATGCTCGGTGAACGTCGCGATCGCCCTGCCCGAAGGGCTGACGAGCGTGCGCACGAGCATCGCGCCGCCGAGGATGTCGTGCCAGTCCCAGGTCTGCACCGTGCGCGGCGGCTCGCCGTCGCCGGGCAGCACCACCGACGTCGAGCACTCGCCCTCGCCGGTGACGTCGGCCGCCGCCAGTATCTCGGTCCGCGCGTTGACCGCGCCGACCCTCCACACCGGCAGTCCGCAGCCGTGCGCGATGCCCTCGATCTCCTCGGCGAGGTGCGGCGCCCACGAACCGATTTCGCTGAGTGCCGCGCGGGCGTGGTCGCGGACATGATGCGGGTGCAGGCCATGTGCGGCGAACAGGCGCGCGTAGGTGGCGCAGGTCCGGCGGATCGCCTCGCCGTGCGCGGCGCCCAGCTCTCGTCCCGCCGCACCGGGATCGGTCTCGGCCGAGGCATGCACCGCGACCGGGGAGTTCACGCGGCTCACCTGGCGCTCGACAGTACGGCGTCCCAGGCGAGCTCGGAGGCCAGCGTGCCGAGCCCGGTCGGGTTGATCCCCCTCGGCTCCACCTCGTCGGTGGTGAGCGCGAACAGGGTGTCACCGTCGAGTTCGGTGTGGAAAGGATGGATGGCCCTGTGCATCGAGCTGTGTACCTGGGTGGCGAACTGGCGCAGCGCGACGTCGGTGAGCTTCGCGTTGGTCACCACGACGGTGAGCGTGGTGTTGCCTGAGGCGGTGCGCGCGGTGCCGGCCTCCTCGACCGCCGCGGCGTAGTCGACGGCCGGACGGTGCCGCAGCCCGCTCTCGGCGTGGTAATTGCCGCGCACCACGGTGCCGTCGCGGTCGACGATCACGCCGACGGCGTTGACGACGGTGGCGACGAGAACCTTGAGATCTCCGTGCCGCCCGAACGCGGCGCCCTGGCCCGCGAACTCCGACCGCGAGAAGTCGATCTTCCCGACCGACGCCGACCTGCCCGCGCCACAGCGACCGACCGGAAACCTGCCCTCGACGGCGTTTCCGAGCGCTGCCCTGCCGAGCGCGGCGTCGGGAACGATGGCAGTGTCCCTCGCGGAGAAGTCGTAGATCACCGCGCCGGAGACGTGCTGCAACGCGGCCCAGTGGGTGCGGTTTTCCGCGCGGTGCAACAGTTCCGTGCTCACCCCCGCCGCGGCTTCCAGCCCGTACACCGAGCCACCGGCGAGCACGATCGCGTGGTGGAAGTCGTAGCCACCGGAAAGCCCGACCGCGCCACCGCGCGCGTCGACGGCGGTCCTCGCGCCCTCGGGGATGTGGATGACCGTGCAGCCGGTTGGTCCTTCCGCGTATTCGGCGGTGCCGACGAACACCCCCGGGAGATCGAAGGAAACCTCGGCGTCACCGGGACTCGGCTGAGGGGTCAGGCTCACGTCGTCGTTGGCGACCGCGCCCGGCGCGTACGCCGAAGGGGTCACCCTGCGCGATACCGCGCCGTTCAGGTCAGCGTTCACAGTGCTCACAATGCCTCCACTAAACGTCTCGAATACTCGTGTTCCGGGGTTCCGAAGAAGACGGCCGACTCAGCGGTCTCCACGACCTCACCGCCCCGCATCACAGCGACGCGGTCGGCGACGTAGCGCACGGCCCCGATGTCGTGGCTGATGAACAAGGCCGCGAACGAGAATTCCTCGCGCAGGTCCTTGATGAGGTTGAGGATCTGCGCCTGCACCGACACGTCGAGAGCGCTCACCGCTTCGTCGAAGACGATGAAGGGCGGGCGGGTGACGAGCGCACGGGCGATGGAGACGCGCTGGCGCTGCCCTCCGGAGAGTTCGTGCGGATAGCGCCGCGCGAACGACGCGTCCAGCCCCACCTGGTCGAGGGTGCCGAGCACGCGCTCGGGCACCTGTTCCTTGTCCGTGCCGCCGAGCACGACGAGCGGTTCGGCCACGCACTGGCCGACCCGCATCCTCGGGTTGAGTGACCATTGTGGATGCTGCAACACCGCCTGCATGCGGCCGGCGAGTTCCTTGCGCCGGGAGGGAAACGGGCGGCCTTCGAACAACGCCGTGCCGCCATCGGGCCGCCGCAGTCCCAGCGCGACCATGCTCGTGGTCGTCTTGCCCGAACCGGACTCCCCCACCAGTCCGAGGATCTCGCCATCGGCGATGCCCAGCGTCACGCCGCGCATGGCGTGCACGCGCTTGCGCCGCCACGGAGGACCCGAGGTGAACGTGACGTCGACGCCATCCAGTTCCAGTATCACCGGCCCGCCCCCACTGTCCGCTCCGTCAGATGGCACAGTACGTCGCGTTCGCCGACTCCGACCAGCGGTGGCCTGCTGTCCTCGCACGTGGGAAGCGCGTCGCCGCAGCGGGGCGCGAAGGCGCATCCCCGCGCCGGACCGTGGAGCACTGGCGGCTGTCCGGCGATCGGCACCAGCCGCTGCCCTCGCGCGATTCCGCCCGGCACCGCCCGCACGAGCGCCGAGGTGTAGGGGTGGCGCGGCTCGGTGAGCACGGCGTGCGCGGCACCCGATTCGACGACCCTTCCGCCGTACATCACGACGACTTCGGAGCAGCGCTTCGCGACGGCGGGAAGGTCGTGGCTGAGCCACAGAATCGTGGTGCCCGCCGCTTCCGCCAGCGAGAAGATCACGCCGAGGACTTCCTCGCGAATCTGGCTGTCCAGTGCCGCCGTCGGCTCGTCGGCGATCAACAGTTCCGGCTCGCCCGCCATCGCCATCGCGATGGCGACCCGCTGGGCCATTCCTCCGGAAAGCTGATGGGGATAGGATCTCGCGACCCGCTTCGGGTCGGCGAGTTTCACGCGTTCCAGATGCTCGGCCACGTCGGCGCGGGTACCCCTTCCGCGCAAGGCGAGTTCGACCTGCTTGCCGATCCGCATGGTGGGGTCGAGCGAGCCGATCGGCTCCTGGAACACGTAGCCAAGCCGCTCGCGGCGCAGTTCCCGCAACCGCCGTGGCCGCATCGTGTTCACGTCCTCGCCGTCGAGCAGCACGGAGCCGCCGGTGACCGAGGCCGCGCCTGGCAGCAGTCCGCCGATCGCCGAGCCGAGCGTGGACTTGCCCGAACCGGATTCGCCGACGATGCCGACGGTCTGCCCGCGTTCCACGGTCAGCGCGGCGCCGTCGAGCGCGCGGACCGCCCGCTCGCCTGAGCCGTAGTCGACGACGAGATCGTCGATGTGCAGAAGCGATGTCATACCAGCGACCGAGCCTCTCTTGGTTCAAGACCGTCACGCAAACCGTCGCCGAAGGTGTTGACGGCCAGTATCGCCACGACGAGGACGACCCCGGGGACGACGACCAGCCACGGCGCGGTGAGCAGGTAGGTGCTGCCCTGCTGGATCAGCGCGCCCAGCGAGGACTGCGGGGGCTGCACGCCGAACCCGAGGAAGCTCAGCCCGCCCTCGACGAGGATGCCGACCGACAGCGCGTAGGTGCCCTGCACCGCGATCGTGCCGGAGAGGTTGGGCAGCAGGTGCCGCATCAGGATCCGGGGCCAGCCCGCGCCGCTGATCACGGCCGAGGTGACGTAGTCGCGCTGGGCCACGGTGACCGCGGCTGCCCGCACGACCCTGGTCATCAACGGGATGGTGATGAGGATGATGCTGCACATCGTGGCGGTCAGGCCGGGCCCGATCACGGCGGCGACGAGGATGGCGAGCACGATCGTCGGAAACGAGTACAGCACTTCGACCAGTCGCATCACGACCTCGCCGAGCCAGCCGCCCCGGTAACCGGCCGCGACGCCGAGCAAGGTCGCCAGCACAGCCGTGACGAGCACGGCGAGCCCGGACAGCAGCAGGGTCGTGCCGATGCCCTCGAAAAGCCGGGGCAACAGCGAACGTCCCAGCTCGTCCGTCCCCAGTGGATAGTCACCGCCAGGCGGAAGCAGCCGGGGCCCGACGATCGCGTCGGGGTCACCGCCCACTCCGAACACGGTGCCGACGAGCGAAGCGAGCACCAGCACCGCCAGGCACACCAGGCCGGAGCGGGTCAGCCAGTCCGCGTTGCGCCACAAGGTCATCGGTTCCGCCCCTTCGCCGCGGCACCGAACCGGGGATCGAGCACCCCGGCAACGGCATCGGTCAGCATGCTCATCACGATGAAGACCACGGCGGCCAGCAGCACGCCCGCCTGCACGACGGCGTAGTCCCGCCTGCCGACCGCCTGCACGAGGTAGGTGCCGACCCCGGGAAGGTTGAAAAGGTACTCGATGATCACCGCACCGCCGAGCAGGTACGCGGTGATCGTGGTGAGCACGGTGACGACGGGGATCGCGGCATTGCGCAGCACGTGCCGCGCCACGATGAAGGCGGGGCTTTCGCCTCTCGCGACCGAGGCCGTGATGTAGGGCTCCACCAGTACGTTCAACACGGCGTCGCGGGTGGTCCTCGCCGTCACGGCGATCACGAACACCGAAAGCACCGCCGAGGGCAACAGCATCGACTGGAGGTTGCCGCCGGGATCGTCGCCGATGGGAACGTAGCCGCCGACGGTGAGTCCCAGCGCGTAGCGGGAGAACAGGAACACCACGATGCTGCCGAGCACGAACTCGGGCACGCTCACCCCGAGGCCGCTGACGAGCCTGCCCAGCGCACCACCGCCACGGCGGCCTCCGGCACGCATCGCGGTGAGCACGCCGAGCGGCACGCCGATCAGGATCGCCGCCGCCACGCCGAACAGCGCCAGCTGAGCCGTCACCGGAAGCCGCAAGCCGAACTCGGTGGTCACCGGTTCACCGCTGATCATCGAGATCCCGAAGTCACCGGTGAGCGCGGTCGTGAGCCACAGCCAGTACTGAACGGGGATACTCTCGTCCAGTCCGTACTTCGCGGCGACCTCGGCCTTCTGCTCGGGGCTCGCGAACGGCCCCAGTACGACCTCCGCGAACCCTCCCGGCATCAACCGGGAGGCCGCGAAGATCAGGATCGAGACGAGGAACAGGGTCACGACCGCGCTGAATATCTTGCGCAGCCACCACGAGAACAGTCGCACAGCCGGTCTCCTTCCGCTCCGCTACTTGCTGAGCAGCCGGAAGTCGGCGATGCCCCGGAAGGCGTTGCCGTAGCCCTCGGTCGCGTACAAGGTCGGGCTGAGCGCGTCCGACCGGTAGCCGATGAGCGCCGGCTTGGTCACCAGCGGGATCATCTGGGCGTCGGCGTCGACGGCCTCGCACAGGCCGAGCAGCGCGTTGTCCCTTCCCTGTCCCTCGGTCTCGATGGCCTTGTCGATCGCGGCGTTGAGTTCGGGATTCGGTTCCATGAAGCCCACGTTGAATCCGGCCTGCTCCGGGTTCCACCACTTGCCGACCATGCTCGCGTCGGCGTATCCGGCGAACCAGGACAGCGCCGCATCGAACGTCGCGGGAACCTCGCCGTAGACCTTGCCTGCCCAGCTTCCCTCGTCGAGTTGCTCGATGGTCACGGTGATCCCGATCCGGCGCAGGTTCTGTTCGATCACCTGCGCGACGGAAGGTGCCGGAGGGGTGGAGTAGACGGCGAGCCCGAACGACAGGTTCTCGGCTCCAGCTTCCCTCAGCAGTTCCTTGGCCCGCTCCAGATCGGCTTCCGCGGAGGGTAGTCGCGCGGGATCGCAGGAGCCGGGAAGCCCCGCAGGGGTGACCGCGGTCGGCTCACCGAGTCCTCCCAGCGCCGAATCGGCCATCGCCTGCCGGTCGAGCGCGATGTTGATGGCCTGGCGCACGCGCGGGTCGTCGAATTTTCCGCCGCTCGCGTTGCTGTTGAGCATCAGGTAGTAGAAGTCCGTGGTCGCCTGTGTTCCCACGCTCGTGCCCCGCGCGCCAGCCAGCAGCCGGGGCGCGTCGACGTTGCCGAGCATCACCAGGTCGGCGCTGCCGTTCTGGAGCGCGGCCATTCTCGCCTGTTCCTGACCGGCGATGACCACGTTGACCGTGTCGGCGGCGGGTTTGCCTTCCGCCCAGTAGTCGTCCCTGCTCCGGAACCGCCACGAGACGTCCTGCCGGTGCGATTCGACGACGTAGGGCCCTGTCCCGAGCATGGTCGCGGCCGGGTCGAGCGAACCGTCCTCGATCTCCTTCATCGGCAGCACGGAGGCCGGTACGTTCGCGAGCGCGGCGAGCAGCGGAGCGTACGGTTTCGACAGTCGCACCGAGACGGTGTGATTGTCTATTGTGGATACTTCCTCGACAGGGCCGATCTGCGCCTTCCACACGCCTTCTCCTTCGAGCAGGCGGTTGAGGCTGCCCACGACGTCGTCGGCGGTCATGGGTCTGCCGTTGGAGAAGGTGACGCCCTCACGCAGGTGGAACACGTACTCGGTGGGGCTCGGCGTTTCCCAGCTCTCGGCGAGCAGCGGTTCGATCGAGAAATCCGGGCCGACCGTCACGAGTGGTTCGTAGACCAGCGACATGAGCTGCCACGCCGTGGCGACGTCGGCGAGCTGGGGGTCGAGCCCGGTCGCCGCTCCGTTGTCGACGGTCGTGTGCAGGTCGAGCGTGCCGCCCTCGGTCACCGACTCGTCGGCGACCGCGAGGTACCCGGGGGTCTCGGAGGACGCCGTCGTGTCGTCGAGCGGGACCGCCGAGCAGGCGGTGAGCATGGCAGCCGCCGTGACGGCACTGAACAGAATGGGGATCCGCATTGGACCTCAGCTTTCCGGCGGTGACGTGGCGTGCTGGCGGTACACAGCGCCGCGCTAGGATGCCGGAACGTTCCGACATGGGCAGAAATTAAACGGCCGTGAGCCTTCCCCGTCAACCCCTGTTTACCGATCATTGACCGATCTCGTTCGAGTAGCTAGCCTCCCACAGCAATGCCGGAACGTTCCGGCATCGGTCGTGTCCCCGATTCCTCGAAGGTGCAGGAGAGGCCGTGACGAACCGCCAGGAACCACACCCGCTCGCCCCGCTGACCGCGGACGAGATCACGGATGTGCGCAAGATCCTCGACACCGGTGGCGTGCTCGGCGAGACGACCCGGTTCTCCTACCTCGGTCTCGCCGAACCGGCGAAAGCCGACGTCGCCGCGTACGAGCGCGACGGCTCCCCCTGCGACCGGCTGGCCAGAGCCCTGCTGCTCGACGTCGCGACCGGAGCGGCACACGACGTGCTGGTCAGCCTGACCGAACGCGCGGTGCGCTCCAGTTCCGCGATCAGTGGAGAACACGGCCAGGTGCCGGTACTCGGCGAGGAACACGACGTGGTCCGCGAGATCATGGCCATCGACGAGGGCTGGCTCGCCGCGTTGCGCGAGCGCGGCATCACCGACCCTTCGCACGTCTATCTGGCCGCGCTCTCGGCGGGCCGGTTCGAGTCCATTCCGGACGGGGGACGACGGCTGGTCAGGGTACTCGCGCACTGGAAACCCAAACCGTCCACAATGGTCTGGGCTCATCCGCTCGACGGCCTCGTCGCCTACGTCGACCTCATCCGGCGCGAGGTCGTGGAGATCGTCGACACCGGCGCCGTGCCGATTCCGGCCGAATCGGGCGACTACGACGATCCCGCCGTCTCCGGCCCGCCGAGGACGACGCAGCGGCCCATCGAGATCAGCCAGCCGGAAGGCCCCAGTTTCACCCTCACCGACGGCGTGCTGGACTGGGAGAACTGGCGGGTTCGCCTCGGCTACGACATGCGAGAAGGGCTGGTTCTTCACCAGCTCGGCTTCACCGACGACGGCGAGCAGCGGCCCATCGTCTACCGGGCCTCGGTCGCCGAAATGGTGGTGCCCTACGCCGATCCAGGGCCGATCCGCTTCTGGCAGAACTACTTCGACACCGGCGAATACCAGCTCGGCAGGCTCGCCAATTCGCTGAAACTGGGCTGCGATTGCCTCGGCGAGATCACCTACGTCGACGCGATCGTCACCGACGGCGCGGGCGAACCGGTCACCCTCGCCAACGCGATCTGCATCCACGAAGAGGACGCCGGAGTGCTGTGGAAGCACACCGATCCCGCCAACGGCAGCAAGCAAACCCGCCGCCAGCGCAGGCTCGTGATTTCGTTCTTCGTCACCGTCGGCAACTACGATTACGGCTTCTACTGGTACCTCTACCTCGACGGCACGATCGAACTGGAGTGCAAGGCCACCGGGATCGTGTTCACGGCAGTCTACGACGAGCGGATCGCGCCCTACGCCTCACAGGTCGCGCCCGGCCTCGCCGCGCCCTACCACCAACACCTGTTCAACGTCCGGCTCGACATGGCCGTCGACGGCGACCTCAACGCCGTCGAGGAGGTCGAGGTCGCGCGGGTGCCGATGGGCGAGGACAACCCGTTCGGCAACGCCTTCACCAGATCGGCTCGCAGGCTCACCAGTGAAAAGCAGGCCCAGCGGCTCGCCGCTCCCGAACGGGGAAGGGTGTGGCACATCGTCAATCCGGAACGGCGCAACCGGCTTGGTGGCGAAACCGGCTACGTGCTCACCCCGCAGGGCCTTCCGACGCTGCTGGCCGACGAGCACTCCACCATCCATGGGAGAGCGGCGTTCGCGACCAAGCACCTGTGGGTCACGCGCTACGACGACAACGAGCGCTTCCCCGCCGGCGACCTGGTCAACCAGAGCCCGGAGGGGGCGGGACTGCCGAGGTTCACCGAGTCTGATCGCGACATCGACGGCGCCGATCTGGTCGTGTGGCACACCTTCGGGCTCACGCACTTTCCCCGGCTTGAGGACTGGCCGGTGATGCCGGTGGACCGCTGCGGCTTCACCCTCAAGCCCTCGGGTTTCTTCGACCGCAACCCCACGCTCGACGTGCCCGCCCCCTCCGGTGGGCAGCAAGGACACTGCCACGGCGGCGGAGCCTGAGGTGCACGAGTTCGCGCGCTACACCGCCGCGTCCACGGCCGACGAGATCGGGCTGGTACGGCGCAATCCCTTCGCGCTCGTGGTGAGCGCGAAGCCGGGCGAGGCTCCGGTCGGCACCCATGTTCCGGTGATTTTCCCGCACGGGCGGGCGATCCCGGATTCGTGGGACGAGGTGACGCTGCTTGGTCACCTGGCGCGCGTCAACCCGCAGTGGCGAGATTTCGCGGCGGCTTCCGAGGTGCTGCTGGTGTTCACGGGACCGGACGGCTACGTCTCGCCGACCGCCTACGGTTACACGCCGTCCGTGCCGACCTGGAACTACGCCGCGGTGCACCTCACCGGCACGGTGGAGCTGATCGAGTCCAGGGCGGCGACGCTCGACGTGGTGGAATCGACCGTGCTGGCGCTGGAGTCGGCGAGGGATCCGGCCTGGGACATGACCTCGTCGCGGGACCGGTTCGCCTCGCTCGTCGAGCACGTCGTGGCTTTCCGCTTCCGGGTGCGTGCCGCGCGCAGCGTCTTCAAGCTGAGCCAGGACATGCCTGCCGATGTCAGGGAAAGGGTCAGGGAGGACGTCGGCGAAACCGCACCGGCCGGTGCGGCGCTCGCCGAGTTGATGCACCGCTACGACCCGGACTGACGAGCGCTGATGAATTCGTCGGCGACCCACCGCGCGACGCCCTGCGGGTAGGGCGATGGCAGTCCGAGGACGATGTGCGGGAAACCGGCGGCGACCGCCTCGCCGATCGCGGCCCTTGTGGTGCCCGGGTCGCCGTAGTCGACGGGAAGGTAGGCCGAGCGCGTGATCGCCGAGGGATCACGGCCGATGTCGGCGCAGTAGCGGTCGAGCAGCGCACCGCGCTCGACCATGTCCTCGATGTCACCACCGGGGATGTTCCAGGCGTCGGCGTGCTCGGCGACCACGCGCAGGGTGGACTTCGCGCGGCCGCCGATGAGGATCGGCGGGCCCGGGCGCTGCACGGGTTTCGGGTTGCCGAACGCGCCGGTGAGCCGGATGTGCTTGCCGTGGAAGTCGAACGGCTCCTCATCCGTCCACAGTCGACGGATGACCGCGCAGGACTCGGCTAGGCGTTCGACGGCGTCCGCCGCGCCGAGGTAGGGAAGGCCGTGCGCCTCGTACTCGCGCCTCGCCTCCGGCAGGCTGGGCCGCGAGCCCGCGCCGATCCCGAAGTCGAGCCTGCCATCGGACACGATGTCGACGGTCGTGGCGATCTTGGCGAGCATCGCGGGCGGCCGGAACCGGTTGCTCGTCACCATGACGCCGAGGCGGATCCTGTTCGTGTACGCGGCCAGCGCCGAGAGCAACGTCCAGCCTTCGTGGATGGGGCCGTGGGGGTCGCCCGCGATCGGCAGCAGGTGGTCGAACAACCAGGCGTGCTCGATCTCCGGGATCTCGTCGGCTTCCCGCCAGACGCGCAGGATGTCGCCGTAGTCGACGCGCATGGGCGCGGTCATGATCCCGAAGCGAGGTGTCGCTGACATGGGTACACCGGTCTTTCCGTGGCTGTGTCATGATGAACAAACGGAACGCTGTCCCGTTTGACGATACGGAACAGTGTCCCGGTTAGCAAACCCCTGCGTCAGGAGGACTTCAGTGAGCGACGGCGCGAAACCGAAGAGGGCCGACGCGCGGCGCAACGAGGAGAACCTGCTCGACGCGGCCGCGGCACTGTTCGTGACGTCCGGCGTCGACGTACCCGTGCGGGCCATCGCGGCGAAAGCGGGGGTCGGCACGGCCACGATCTACCGTCACTTCCCGACGAGGGCCGACCTGATTATCGCCGTCTACCGGCACCAGGTCGAATCCTGTGCGGAAGCGGGCCCTGCCCTGCTGGCGAGCGGTCCGACCCCGCATGCCGCGCTGGGCAGGTGGATCGATCTCTTCGTCGACTTCCTGATCACCAAGCACGGGCTCGCGGCGGTACTACAGCCGGACAATCCCAGCTACGAGACGCTGCACGCCTACTTCATCGACCGCCTGCTGCCCGTGTGCGCCCAACTGCTCGACGCCGCGGCCGAAGCGGGCGAGATCCGTCCCGGCATCTCCGCCTACGCCCTCATGCGCGGCGTGGGAAACCTGTGCGTCGGCGCCGACCACGATCCCCGCTACGACGCACGCGCGCTGGCCGGACTGCTCGTCGCGGGCCTTCGCCGTGAGCAAGGATCCCGTTAGGCCGGGTCAGGCAGTCTGATCACGACCGGATCGAGTTCGATACCGGCCGGGTACTGGTCGCCGAACACCGCCCGCCCCTCCTCGGTGAGAAACGCCCGCAGCTCGGGTGCGCCGCCACGCAGGGTCGCCAGCGGCAACCGCCGGTCCCTGTCGGGCCAGTACTGGATGTCGATCACGCTGAGCACGCCGCCTTCGGCGGTGAACTCGACCCACGGGTCGGTGATCATGACGTAAAGCAGGTTGCCGTGACCGGCGATCCGCACGTCCCCTTTGAATTTCGCCACTCCGTTCGCGTACTCGGCGAACTCGAAGTGGAGCAGGCTCGGCCGCACGATGGAGGCGCCGTCGACCGCGGCGTGCCGCAGGTCGGGAAGCCGCGACACGTAGCTGATGAAGCTGCGCTTGAGTCCCCAGGTCAGCCCGGTCCCGTACTCGTCGCGGTCGCCGGTCTCGGTCACCGGAATCCTCCTCCTGCCCTGGTGCGCCCCGCCGCAGGTTACCCGGCCCTGACCCGCTCCGGCGCGGACCGTTCGCGCTTGGCGACGGCGGGAGCGAGTACGGCGGCCAGCGCGACGAACCCGAGCACCACGATCAGCGCGTTGCGAAGGCCGAATTCCTCTCCGAGGAAGCCCAGCACCGGCGGGCCGACGAGAAACGCGCAATAGCCCGCCGTCGCGACGAGCGACACCCGCGCGGCCGGGTTCTCGCCGGAATCGCCTGCCGCCGACAGCGCGACCGGAAATCCGAGTGAGGTGCCCAGTCCCCACAGCACCACGGCCGCGCCCGCGGCGACCTGATTGTCCACGAAGATCACCAGGGCCAGCCCGAGAGTTCCGGCGAGAGCGCTCGCCCTGACCACCGCCGCGCGACCGGCCCGTTCGAGGAAGAAGCCGCCGACGAAGCGGCCGACGGTCATCGAAGCCGCGAACACCGCGTAGATCGCGGAACCGAGCGCGGGAACGAAGCCGTGCCCGTCGACCATCACCAGCGGCAGCCAGTCGTTGGCCGTTCCCTCGGCCAATGCCATCGCCAGCACGATGACGCCGATGAGCGCGAGCCGCGAATCCCGCCACACGCCCGGTTTCGGCGATCCGGCTCGCTCCGCGCGCGAGCGCTTGGGCTGCTTGCCGACGCCCGAAGGCAGCCGCCCCGCCACGACGGCGAACGCGGAAAGGGCTACCACTCCCACGCCGAGCAGATGCCAGGCCACCGGGAAATCCGCGGCGGTGAACCCGATACCGAGCATGGCGCCGATCGTCGTGCCGAGACTGAAGAAACCGTGCATGGTGGGCAGCACGGCCCGCCCGATGATCCTCTCGACGTCGGCGCCCTCGATGTTCAGCGCGACCTCGCCGCCACCCATGCCCAGCCCGAAAAGGCACAATCCAGCGGCGACGAGCGGACTGCTCGCGAGCGCGCCCCCCAGACCGATCACCGGCATGCTGGCCACGACCCCGACCGTGCCCACGATGATCACCGGCCTGGCGCCGAATCGCGCCACCAGCGGCCCCGAGCCGAGGATGCCGGCCATCGAACCGACGGAAAGGCCGAACAACACCACGCCCATCTCGGCCGTCGAGGCACCGAGGAGGTCCCGGATCGACGGCGTCCGCGTCACCCACGACGCGATGGCCAGTCCTGGCAGGAAAAACAGCACGTACAGCGCCCTGCGGCGGCGCTGGGTCAGGCGATCCACGCCGTCCTCCCCTTCCCGACACGACAGCCAAGTACGTACAAATGTACACACTTATCGCGGACCGTTTGCCGGGGTCTCCGCGAACCTGACGCCGACCCACGCCCGGCTAGGATCGCCCGAGGGAGGCGAGTGAATGGCCGGAACGAGAAGGGTCGCCAACGACCCGCTGCGCAAGGAACGCATCCTCGACGCGGCTCGTGACGTCATCGCCGAGCGCGGTGTGCACGCCACCACCCACCGCCGGATCGCCGAAGCCGCCGACGTTCCGCTCGGATCGCTCACCTACCACTTCGAAGGGCTCGAAGCGATACTCGAACAGACCTTCGCCCGGCTTTCCGAGTCGATGTCGGTGCGCTACCGCGCGGCAATGGAGGCGGCGAGCGACCGGAGGGAGGCGTGCGCGGCCGTCACCGATCTCATCTGCGGTCCCGAATACGCCACCCCGCGAGAAGTCGTGCTCCTTTTCGAGATGTACGCCTACGCCAACCACAACGCCGCCGTCGCCGAGACGGCGCGGCAGTGGATGTTCCGCAGCAGGGAAAACCTCGCCGCGCATTTCCCCGAGCGAACGAGACTCGCGCTCGACGCGCTCGTCGAGGGCTGGACCATGCACCAGGCTTTCGAGCGCGCCCCGCTGGAGCGGGACATGGTCATGGCGACCGTGACGGCGATCGCCGAGCACGTGTCCTGACCCGGCGGGAAAGCTCAGAGAAAGGCTGCCGTGCTTCCGCCGAGCGGCATCTCGGGCAGTTCAAGTTTGCGGTGATCCCACGACCGGCACCGCTGCACGTCGATCCGCACGGCGAGTCGTTTGCGGAGCATGAACTCCACCATCGGCCGGACCTCTTCGGTGTAGGGGCCGGTGTAGCGCTCCCACACGTTCACTCCGACCGCCCACAGCGCGC
Source organism: Prauserella marina (assembly GCF_002240355.1). Lineage (GTDB taxonomy): Bacteria > Actinomycetota > Actinomycetes > Mycobacteriales > Pseudonocardiaceae > Prauserella_A > Prauserella_A marina. The sequence goes on along the minus strand of NZ_CP016353.1, from coordinate 2,580,065 downwards.
CGGGGTCGTCGACGATCGTGGCGCGCCCCTCCAGGGCGACCCCGCGCAAGGCGTCGTAGGTGTGCCCCGTCTCGACCATCACGGTGACCCTGTCGTCCCTGCGGATGTTCACCGCTTTCTGCGATTTGGCCTTGGTCTCGAACCACATCACGCCGTCGATCAGCGCGTACCACATCGCCACGAGGTGGGGCTGCCCCGAAGGGGACACGGTCGCCAGCGTCGCGATCCGTTGTTCGGTCAGGAAATTCGTGATCTCGTCGGCGGACATCACGATTTCTTCTCGCTGGTTCACTCCCATGCGAGCCACCTTCGCCACTCGGTTGCCATCTCGGTGAGACACGGTCCAAAATGAGACTATGTCTCACAGTGAAGCTGAGACCCCGTCCGTCCGCAAGAGGCGGGCGACGAAAGCCCGGATCGCCGCCACCGCCGCACGGCTCGCGGGCGAGCACGGCCTTTCCCGCACCACGGTGAACCGGATCGCCTCGGAGGCCGAGGTGGCCCGCGCGACGTTTTTCCGTTACTACGAAACCAAAGAAAGCGCGGTCGCCGACGGCGTCACCGCGCCCTGGCTGACGCTGGTGACCGAGGCGATCGCCAGGCAGCCCGCACGGTTGTCACCGAAAGACGCGCTCGTGGCCGCCTTCGCCGAACTCGCGGATCAGTTTCCCGCGCACGGTGACCGGATCAGCGAACTGGCGAGACTCAACCGCCGCTCCCCCGCACTCGACGCGTGGACGGCGCAAACCTACCTGCGCTACGAGAAGGCCATCACCGAACAACTCACCCCGCGCTTCGCGAAGCTCACCGAGCACGACCCACGACCCCGGTTGCTCGCCGCGCTGACCATGGCCGCGATCCGGATCTCACTCGACGAGTGGATCGCTCACGGCGGCAGGCTGCCCGAACTCGTCCACGGCGCCCTCACCGCGATCACCGTCGACCCAAACTAGGCGGCACCTTTCGCGTGCGCCCGCGCGCTCGGCGAAAGGCGGCCGACGATGGCGGGCGCTTGCCCGATGAGCGAATCGTCGGTGAGTGCTTCCGTCATGAACAGCGCGAAATCCACCCGCCGCGTCAGGTTGCTCGCGAGAACCGGGTCGCCGACGTGACGGCTCCACACCGGTAGCCCCTGGCTTTCTCCCTCTTCGAGGTCGCTTCCCCTGACCACGGTCCATCTGCGGTCGCTGGCGAAGATCCGCCCGCACGCCTCGACCTGGTCGTCGATGTCGACGGCACGCACGAGACGAGCCAGCGGGGTGACGATGCGGATCGTCGTCCTGAGCCGCCACGAGTAGCGGTCCTCACCGTCCATGCTGATGTGCCAGCCGCAGGAGAACACAAGGCGCGCACCGGGTTCGGCGAAATCGAGCACCGCCTGCGCGGTGCCGGACGAGTACTGCCTGACACCCCACGGGACCAAAATGGACAGAACGGCGTCGCATCCGGCGACCGCCTTCCTGACGACGTCCCTGTCGTTCGTGGGCCCAGGCACGATCGTGATCCGGTCGGCGAACGCGGCCAGCTTCGGCACGCTGCGCTCGCGACACACCCCGACGACCTCGTAACCACGGTCCAGCGCCTGCCTGACCAGGTACTGCCCGAGTTTGCCCGAGGCGCCGACGATGCAGACCTTCCGGATCGCGTCCGTGCTCATGTCCCGCTCCCGACTCTCGTGTCGTCAACCGGCTTACAGCGTAAGTCACGGTACGCTTACACTGTAAGTCCGTCAACCGGCGAGAGGAGAACCGATGCGCGAACCCGGCAAGCGTGCGGCGAAGCGAGCGCCGCTCAACCGGGACCGGGTCGTCACCGCCGCGATCACGCTGGCCGACGAGAAGGGCGAGACCGGAATCAGCATGCGCGCCATCGCGGCGCGGCTCGGCGTCGAGGCGATGTCGCTCTACAACCACGTGTCGGGCAGAGAGGACATGCTGGACGGGATGGTCGACGCGGTGTTCGCCGAGATCGACCTGCCCGCGCCGGCCGAGGAGTGGAAACAGGCCATGCGCGAGCGCGCCGTCTCCTCACGCGCGGCTCTGCGGCGCCATCCGTGGGCCGTCGGCCTGATGGATTCCCGCCGCACGCCGGGCCCCGCGACCTTGCGCCATCACGACGCGGTCATCGGTGTGCTGCGCGCCGGCGGGTTCTCCGTCGCCATGACCGCACACGCCTTCTCGGCCATCGACAGTTACCTCTACGGTTTCGTGCTCCAGGAGCTGAGCCTGCCGTTCACCGGCCCCGGCGAACTCGGCGACGTCGCCGAGGGCATCCAGCGCGCGCTTCCGGAGGGCACCCACCCGCATCTGCTGGAACTCATGACCGAGCATGCCCTGCTTCCCGGCTACTCCTACGCCGACGAGTTCGAGTTCGGCCTCTCCCTCATCCTCGACGCGCTACGTCCCGACGAGGTCTGAACAGCCCTTGCCAGGCCATGCTCCGCGAGAGGAAACTCGACCGGAGCGTCGCAGCGAACCGCATTGGGAGGCCAGCCCGTCGTGACGGCTCAGCCGAGCACCGTGTCCGACCTGATCACCGTTCACCGCCTCACCCATCCGATGCCCATCATGCTGGCCTGCTACGGCGTGTGGGGCGCGTGCTTCGCGGCGATCGTGACGGACGTCGACTGGCTGCTCGCGATTCCCGCCCTCGTCGCCAACATGTTGTTCTTCGCCGCGGGCCTCGCGCTCAACACCGTCGCCGACGCCGAGTCGGACAAGTTCCACGGTGAGAAGCGAAGCCTGGCCTTCGCGGTAGGCCGCATCTCGCCGAGGAACACGCTCTACTGGGCGATCGGCGAGATCCTGTGTGGTCTCGGGCTCGTGGTCGTGATCTCCGTGCTCACCGGCCGCTGGCAGGTCCTCGCCTGCGCGCTGGCCATCGTCGCGGCACACCTCGCCTACAATCTGCGCCCGTTACGCCTGAAGCACAGGGGCTGGCCGGGCTCCGTCGTGTTCGGACTCGGCACCACCACCCTGCCGGTCCTGCTGTCGTATGCGGCCGTCGCCGCTCACCTCGACACCCTGGTCGCCGTCATTGCCGCGGGGCTGGGGATCATGTGCACCGGCCGGACCGCGTGGTGGTCGGTGCCGGATCTCGACGGTGATCGCAAGGCAGGGGACGGAACTCCCGCGGTACGCCACGGTGCCGCGCGGACCACCGGCACCGCGAGCGCCACGATGGCGGTGGGGGTCGCCGTCGTGGCGAGCGGCCTCAGCGCGCTGCTCGGTTTCGGTCTCGCCGCGGTGGCGGTGGCAATGCACGTCGTCGTGCTCGCGATCGCGATCGCACCGCTGACCGGAGCCCGGATTCCCTTGGCTTCCTGGGCAGGCAAGCGAGTTCTGCTGTTCGTCACGCTGGGCGAGCTGAGCCTCGCGCTGGTTCCGCTCGCCGCCGCGTGAACCGGCGCCCCGAAGGGAGTCTCCCCTCGGGGCGCCGCCACTGTCCTAGGTGTCCGAGGCACCGGCGCGACGGCGAGCCAGCAGCGTCAACGCGACACCTCCGACGAGCAAGGACAATCCCGCGTAGACCGGCCACGCGCCCATGCCGGTCTGGGCGAGGCCGTTCGCTCCAGCCTGCGGCCGGAACTGCACCGAGGGCACAAGGTTGTTGCCTGACCCACCACCGGCGCCGATGCCGCCGGTGTTGCCGCCGTTGCCGCCGGGCAATTGCGCGCACTCCGCTCCGAGTGTCAGCGAGACCGGGTCGAGTTCGGTACCAGCCGTGTAGAAGCCCGCGAACGCCTCGTCACTGGCCAGCGTCGCCGCGATGTCCTCGATCGCCAGCGCCCCGCCCTCGTCGCGCACCTCGGCTCCGGCGAGGTCGAGCTCGGCCAGTGCGACGCCCGGCAGGTTCACCGACTCGCTCGGGGCGCCTTCCTCTGCCCGCAGTTCGACGTCGGCGCGCAGTGTTCCGGTGCCGCCTTCGACGACGACCTCCGGGTCACCGAGCACGAAGGTGAAGAAGTGCGAAGGGTAGGCGAAGGTGACCGTGCCCCGGTAGCTCACGGTGAACTCGTCGGCGGAGCGGTAGTCGGCTGAGCCGAACGCGAAGCGGTAGGCACCGGTGGGAACCCCGGCAGGGTTCGGCGTGCCGTCACGGACGACCTCGTCGATGTCGGTGATCACGGCACCGTCGCCTGCGGTGATGCTGTTACCCCGCGCGCCGCCGATCCCGACCCCGACGTAGTTGCGGAAGCTCTTCTTCAGTCCCCACACCAGGTCTCCCTTGGCCGCGTCGTCCGGCGTCAGCACACAGGACGGCGCTGGGTCGTCCTTGTCGCCGTCCCCGTTGCCGTCTCCGTCGCCGGGCCCGGGTACGTCCGGTGTGGACGCGAACGCCAGCGGAGTCGTGGTGTCCCACGTGGTGTCCCGCGACTCCCACGCGAAGGTGTGCACGGAAAACGGGGTGTCCTTCGCTGTCCTGGAAACCCCGTCGGTGCCGGTGTAGGCCGCCTTCACGGTCGTGGTGACCGTCCAGGTTCCGTCGTCGGCGACCGGGATCTCGCGATCCAGCAGGTAGGCGCCGCCCGCACCGGGGTCCTTGAGCCCGTCGAGGCCGGGGCCGACCCGCAGGCGGTACCCCTTGCCGTCATTGCCATCGTGCGCGAAATTGGTGCCCTTGATGGTCACCTCGGCGCCATCGGGGTCGAGACCCTTCGACGGCGTCACCGTGACGGCGGGCTCTCCCTGCGGTGGCGGTTCGCTGTCCGGCACGGCGAAGGTCAGCGCGCCCGCGTCGAGTTCGGCGCCCGGCTCGTAGAAGCCCGCGAACGCCGCCGCGCCTTCCTCGGTCAGCACGGCCGAGGAGATCGTGGCGGCCACGGTGCCCCCCTCGGCGGCGGGGGCGCCTTCGAAGGTCAGGTCGGCGAAGACGACCTCGGTCGGCTCCTGTACCTGTTCGGGGTTGTCCCGCGTGCCGTAGAACGCGTAGCTGACCGTCCCCGACAGCGTGCCGGTGCCATCGCCTTCGAAGGTGACCGCGGGTTCGGCGAAGGTGAAGTCCCAGATGAAGTGCGCGGGCATCGAGAAACTCACCGCCCCGCCGAACTCCACGGTGCCCGTACCTGTCGCGGGGTCGAATGTGGACGCTTCCTCCGGCCACACGTACGGCTTCGGCGCCGGCAGTTCCGGGTCGGGATCCAGCACGGCACCTCCCGAAGGGGTGATCGTTCCGCCGAAGGCGTTCATGTAGTTGCGCCACGATTGCTTGATACCCCAGTGCAGACCGGAGGTCTCGTCACCGCCGGTGTCCTGCGCGGCGGCGGGTCCGGCCGCGAGCGCCGTGCCGGCGAGCAGGCTCAGCGTCGCCGCGGCGGCACCCAGTCTTCGTAAAGTCGCACTTCTCGACACTTCAGTTCCCTTCGTTTTCTCTTGTCCCCCGCCGCGATCGCACGACGATCGCGACCGCGGCGACAACCAGCAGGATCGCTCCCCCGACGAGCACGGCGATCAGCAGCGCGTTTCCCTTCTCCCCTGTTTCCTGCGCCCTCGGCTCCGGAGCGGCCTGCGACGTGGAGGGCGCCTGCACGGGCGAGGCACGCACGCTCAGTTCGACCGATATCTCCACAGTGGACTGTTCACCGGCGAAGACGAGCCGGTGCTCCCCCGCCTCGGTGTCGCGCGGGATCGTCGCCGTGTAGCTGAATTTCCCGTCCTCTCCCGCTCGCGCCTGAGGCAGGCTGACCGGTTCCGAGTGCAGCGTCACCGCAACGTTCTCGCCGGGGCGGAATCCGGTTCCGGTCACCTCGACGTCCTCACCCGCCGTCGTTTCGGTGTTCTCGGCCTTCACGACGGGTTTCGCCGGAGGCTTCACCGAGGTGGTTTCGGACCGCTCGCTCGACGGCTCGGGTTCAGGCGCGGCTTGCCCTGGCGCGGCGAAGTCGATAGGCGTGAACGTCTCGTTGTCCGGACTGACGACACCGTGCGCGCCGATGGTGATGACGCCGCACCGCACTTGCGTGCAGTCGACCTGCGTCGTGTTTCCCGCCCTGTCGACGGCGGGGAACCTGGCACCCGGGATCACCAGTTGCGTCGCCCAGGTCCCGTCCGCCGCCACGACACCGTTGGCGCTGTCCCCGGTGTCACTGCCCGGAAAGGCGAGATAGCGCTGGAATCCGTTGTTGTTCTTGCTCTCGGAGTCCTGGACGTACTTGTAGGTGCTGCCCGCCGCCCCTCCCTGACTCGGCTGCCAGCCTCCGGCCGGGTCGGAGACCCAGCCGAAGAGCACGTAGACGCCCCCGTGCCCACCTTGGACCGACTGGAAGCCGCTTCCGCGCACATCGACGACGGTGGCGTAGTCGGGATCGGCTGTGCCGGGCGAAACGTGCACCGTCGCACCGGCGGCGTGCGCGGTCGCGGTCGGCGCGGCGGCGGCCGCCGCGAGAAGCAGCGCGAGCACCGCGGCCCTTCCGCGACCGCGATGAGAAGACTTGTTCATGGACTTTTCCTGTTCATTCCCGGTACGGCAGGACGATGGGTTTTCCGGTACGTGGATGGCTGATCACCTCGACGGGATGCTGGTAGACCTCGCTCAGCAGTCCCGGCTCGCACACCTGTCCCGGCGGGCCGACAGCGGCGAGCCCGCCGGAGGAGAGCACGGCGACGCGGTCGGCGTGCGCAGCGGCGAGACCGAGATCGTGCAGTACCACCAGCACCCCGGCTCCCGCTTCGGCGCGGGCGCGCGCGAGCGTGAGTACCTGTTCCTGATGACGGAGATCCATCGCGGCGGTTGGCTCGTCGAGCAACAGCAAGCCCGCCGACTGCGCGAGCACGCGGGCCAGTGCCGTGCGTGCCTGCTCGCCGCCCGACAGCGTCGGGTGGATCCGCTCGGTGAAGCCGGTGAGCCCGGTGTCGGCCAGCGCGGCTGCCACGGCCCTTTCGTCGTCGTCCTCGGCCGGCGTGCCCTCCCACGGCGCGCGGCCCATCTCGACCACCGCCCGCACGGTGAACGGGAACGAAACGGGATTGTGCTGGGGCAGCACCGATCTGCGCCGCGCGAGTTCCACTGTGGACCACGCTTTCGCCGGCCTTCCGTGGATCGCGACCCTCCCTGATGAGGGCGGGGTGTCACCGGCGAGCACACCGAGCAAGGTCGACTTGCCCGCGCCGTTGGGTCCGACCAGCGCGAGCACCTCACCCGCGTGCACGGTAAGGGAAACACCGTCGAGCAGCCGGGTCCCTCCCGCGGTCACCACGACGGCGGTCGCCTCGGCGAGCGGGTCGCCCGCCGTCGCCGGTACTGGAACATGCGAATCGGCACGCGCGAGGATTCTCACGTCCAGCCCCCTTCCCTGCGCCGCGTGCGCAACAGGAGCCAGAAGAAGAACGGGCCGCCGACCAGGGCGGTGAGCATGCCGATGGGCAGGTCCGCGTAGTCGAAAGCGTTGCGTGCCAGCAGATCGGCTGCCACGAGCAGCAGCGCGCCGCCGAGCAGGCTCGCGGGAATCAGCACCCGGTGGCCTGGCCCGGTGATCATCCGGATCAGGTGGGGAACGACGAGCCCGACGAAACCGATGATGCCGGAGTAGGACACGGCGGCCGACACAGCGACGGCGACCACCACGATCGTCACCAGCCGCAGCACCTCGACGTCGACGCCGAGGTGGCGTGCCTGACGGTCGCCGAGCGCGAGCAGGTCGAGCCGTTTCGCCAGCAGCAGCGACACGATCGCGCACACCGCGACCAACGGCGCGATCGTCGCGACGTAGACCCAGCGGCTGCCCGCGAGTGAGCCGAGTTGCCAGAACACGATCTGTTCCCGCGCCGCCTGATCCCCCGCGAAGACGAGGAAGGAAATCGCGGCACCGGCGACCGCGTTGACGGCCACCCCGGTGAGGATCATCGTCACGACACCGGCCTTGCCTTTCGAACGGGCCAGTACGTACACGGCAAGCGTCGTGGCGAGGCCGGTGCAGAACGCCAGCGCCGGGGTGGTGAACGAACCGAGGAACGTCCAGCCGAACACAATGGACAGACATGCCCCGACGGCCGCGCCTGAGGAGACACCGACGACTCCCGGTTCGGCGAGCGGGTTGCCGAAACAGCCCTGCATCAGCGCGCCGCACACGCCGAGCACTCCACCGACGAGCAGTGCGAGCACGACGCGGGGGAAACGCACGTCCCACAGCGCGGCCTCGGCGAACGGGTCGCCAGGCCCGGCGAGCACGTCGATCCCGACGCGGTCGAGCACGGAGCCGACGACCTGCGACACTGGGATGCCGAACTGCCCTACCGCGGCGGAAACCACGCTCACGACGACGAGCCCGGCGACGAGGACGGTGAACAGCACCACGACCCGGACCGGACGGCGGCGCGCGGGCGCGACGGTATCGGCTCCCGATGTCGCGGGAGGACTCGCGGTGGCGGTCATCCCGCCGCCTTGAGGGAGTCCGGCGCGTAGAGCGCCCTGGCGAGCGCGTCGAGCACGGACGAGGACAGTGGCCCGAAACTGAGGATCTGGTAGTCGTTCATGTCGACGAAGCGACGGTGCTGTCCGGCGGGAGTCTGTGCCACGCCGGGGATTCCGGCCGCGCCATCGGCGCCGCCTACCGATTCGAGTCCGCCCGTCATCAGCAGGATGACGTCGGGTTTGGCCTTTGCCAGTGCCTCGGGGTTGATCGGGCGCATGCCGTTGACGCCGACCTCGCTCGCCACGTCGACCGCGCCCAGCGCGGAGATGAGCGCGTCGGCGCCGGATCCCTTGCCGAACATGTGATACACCCCGGCGGTGCCCCGTACGTACAGAAAGACGACGCGGGGCCTGCGGGTCTCGTCGCCGGGTGCGAGTGCCGCGATCTCCGCCCGCTTCGCCTCGACCTCGCGGTCGAGCCGGTCGGCGAGTTCGGTACCCGCTTCCGGAACGCCGAGCGCACCGGCGACCGCACGCACGATGTCACCGTTGTTGTCCAGGGTGCGCCGCGGAGTCACCACGACGACCGGGATTCCGGCGTCGCGCAGTTGCAGTACGACACTCCACGGGCCGAGCGTCGTGTCGGTGAGTACGACGCTCGGCCGCAACTTCAGGACCGCCTCGGAGTTGAGCTGGTGACCGTTGCTCGTGACGAGCGGAAGGTCGCGCGCGGCGGGAAAGCCCGTCGAGGAATCCCTTCCGACGACGCGGTCTCCGAGGCCGAGGCCGAACACGGTCGCGGCGAGAGTGCCGGAGCGATCCAGCGCGAGGACCCTGCTGGCGTCGTCGACCGTGACCTGGGTGCCCTGGTGATCGGTGACGGTCACGGGCAGCCGGGGCCGCGGCGCGGGTTCGACGGGCACGATGTCGGGCTGGGCCACGATCGCGGTGGAAGGCCCCTCGTACGAGCGAGGATCGGCGACCGGGGTGAGTTCGGAAAGCGGAGTCTGGTCGGCGTTTCCCTCGGGGACTCGCGCGGCCCGCGTTGGCTGCGGCGCGCTCCCGCATCCCGCGAGCACCAGCACGACACTCGCCAGTGCGACCCCCGCGGCGAACCGCCGCGATCTTGCCCGTATGAACACTTAGGTGAGGCTAACCAACTTCACCCGATTGAGTAAGTTAGCCTAACCTTCTTTACAGATTCGTTACTTGGCGACTGCCCGCCGAGATCCGCGCTCAGGACGGCGAGATCCGCATTCGCGCCACCGAGATCCGCATCCAGAACGGCGAGATCCGCATCGGCGCGCGAGATCGGCGTTCGTACGCGCGAAATCCGCTTCCGTGCGCCCGAGATCCGCGTTCGCGCGAGCGAGGACGGCGCCGAGGACACGAGTCCGGTGGCGAAACCGCGTCGATGCCGACGGGAGCCGACCGCCGCCCTTGCTCCCGCGACGCGTGCACACGGCAACCCGCCCACAGGCCCGAACCCGCAACTCACCGGCCCGAGCGCGCAACTCGCGAGCCCGAGTGCAGAACTCACCGGCGTGGGCGCGGAACTCGCGGTCCTGAACGCGGGACTCGCGCACGAACGCGGGACTCGCGGGCTTGGGCCGGATACTCGGTTGCGGCCCGGCGCGTCACTCAGCATCGTGATCCCGATGAACGAGACACCAGAACGCTGGAGCAAGGCCAGTGTCTACCCGGACATGTGGGCCGACCCCGCCGAGGACCCCCGCAACACGGGCAACGTCAGCCCGGACGGCGAACTCGCGACGCTGCTGGACTACATCAACGATTACCGGCTGACCCTGCGTTTGAAGTGCGAGGGGCTGGATCCGGCACAACTGGCACTGCGGTCGGTTCCGCCCTCGACCATGTCGCTACTGGGCATCGTCCGCCACCTCGCGGAGGTCGAGCGGGACTGGCGTAGCTGGGTCAAGCCGGACGAGCGGGAACCGAAACTCTACGGAGCGGGTGACGCCGCCTTCGAGGAAGCGAGCGCCGAGCAAGCACTCGTTGCTGCCGCTTTCGCTGATCTGGCCAGGGAACAGGAGGCGACCGACGCGCTGCTCGCCGAATATCCGGATCTCGGCGAGCGGGTCGGCAAGATCGGTATCGCCGTCCGAGAACTGTGGGTTCACCGCGTCGAGGAGTACGCGCGCCACTGCGGGCACGCCGACCTGCTGCGCGAACGGATCGACGGACGGGTCGGTCAATAGCGACTCATCCGGTCAGGAATCGAGAAGCAGCGGGCACGCGATCACGCCTAACGTCGGGTCATGACCGCAACCGGTGACGCGCCCTTCGCGAGCGCGAACGCCGTGCCACGACAAAGGGGGCTGTCCTGATGTGCAACCACCACCTTCCCGGCATGGTCGCCGCGCTCGTCGAAGCCGAACGGCGAACCCGCACCGCCGACCGCACCGAAGCCGGATTCCTTGAAGGGGACGAGGAAAACCGGCTCCACGAGCCCGTCGCCGAGGCCAGGCCGGTCGCGACCGAAGCGAAGAGCTGACCGCTCACCGGTCGCTCCGGCGCGGGAGCGACCTGTGGCGCATGCTTCGCGAAACAGTGGTTCTCAGCGAGGGAGCACGGTCGCGGGCAGCCCTTCGGCGTCCACGGCGCTCACCCTGGCCCCGCGCGCCCGCGAGCTCGTCAGCTCTCCCAGTTCGACGCTGAGAAACCGCCCCTGGTCACTCACCCGTCGTCCGTCGGGAAGTACGACGTCGATCCGCTCGACCCCGGGGGAACCCGCGGCAACGAGCCGGTCGTTGTCGTCGAACCACCACACGACCGCGTTCAGTCCGGCCGAAAAGTCGAACGGAATCACCAGGCTCTCGTCTCCGGTGGTCAGCAGCACGCTGTCCGTGGTCGCCGAAATGGCGTCCACCGAGGCCGTCTCTCCGCTCGGCAGTGTTCCGCTCCACCATTCGGTCATGGCGAACAGGTGCGGGATGGCCAGCGTGAATTCCGAGCGATCGGAACAGGCGAGCCGGGAAACCATGCGCAATTCGGCCGCGCCGAGATCGGCGACGTCGCGCACCGGCCGGTCCTCCGCCGAGTGCTTGCCTTCGGCGTCGAGTGGCCGCAAGTAAGAATGGAGACTCGTGCCCACATTGCTCTGTCGTGGCCGCAAAAGGTGGAATCGCACACCGTTGTCGTGATGCTCGGCGAGCACCTTGGCCCCGCAACGGTCGGCGCCGAGCGCGGGGATCGCGGCCGTGATCCCGTTCTCCACACTGACTTTCTCCCAGCGCACCTCATCGCCGGTGAGCACGGCCGCCTCGACGCGCGAGTTCCGCGCGCGGGTCTCGATCCAGGCGCCGTCGCCGAGAACGGCCGACGAGGGGTCGGCGCCTGCCCCTCCCTCCCGCGCGACGCCACCGAGCTGCTCGACCCACTGGATCTCGCCGGTCTCGGCGCCGCGTTCATACGCCGCGCCGAGACCGGTCTCGTCGATCAGCACCGCGATCTCGCGGTCTCCCGACCCGGCGGCGTGCAACACGGTGACCTCGCCTCGGGGGCGCTCCGCGGCGGGAAGGGCCCGCCACCGCTCGACCGCCTCGCCGAACAGGTCCGTGTCCTCCCCGAGTGTGTTGACCACCGTGGCGCCGACCTCGATCGGATTCGGGTCTCGCTCGCGGGAATCCATGATCAACCAGGTCGCCGCGCTGCCACCGACGAGACCGGCGACCACCGCGATGACGATCATTCGACGACGAAGGAAATCCCCCACAAATCCGGCACATTAACAGAATCCGGCCGCTTCGGACCCGGTTCGCGCGATTTCCCCGCCCGTCACCGTGACGCGGCATCGATGACGAAATCGCGCGGCAGAGCGCCGGTGGCGCCGGGGTCCTCCATCATCGGGGTGTGGCCGACGCCGTCGAGGATCTCGATCCGGGCGCCGGGTACGCGACGGTAGTCCTTGGCCGAGGACGGCCGCCAGCGTTGGTCCGCTGAGCCGAAGAGCACCAGAGTCGGCAGGGCGAGAGCGGCGAGCCGGTCGGGGATGGCCCGGTGCTCAAGGTAGGCGGTGGAGCCCTCGTCGGTCGCGGTGAGACTCCGGTAGGTCATGACCCTGACGTCGGCGACGATCCGCTCGGGGACGTCGATGTCGCGGGTGAACGCGGTGCTCAGCGCGTCGCGGAGCGCTCCGTCGGTGCGCAACCGCCAGATCAGCTCCCCCACCACCGGCGTCGTCATCAGCCGCCCCGCGAGACTGTCATCGAGGAACGCGTCCATGCGCGGGCCGGTGTCGATCAGCGAGACAGCCGAGACGAGGTCGCCGCGCTGCTCGGCGAGCGACGTCGCGACGGCACCGCCGGTGGAATGCCCGGCCACGACGGCCTCGCGCACCCCGAGGTGATCGAGCACGGCAGCCACCCTGCCCGCGTGCTCGGCGATGCCGTACCCCTCGGCCGGTTTGGCGGAGCCACCGTGCCCGAGCAGATCGATCCGCACCACCCCGCAGGTCCCGCAGAGCGGGCAGAACGGGTTCCCACCACGCCATCGAACCGGCAAGGCCGTGCAGAAGCACGACCGTTGGCGCGTCGGATGGCCCGTCTCGCGCGACGCGGATGTCCCCTCCCGCGAGCCGCACGATGTCCGCACCGGAGGCTTCGGCCGTCTCGGTACGCACCAGCACCGTGTTGCCGGCGACGAGGACCACCAGCACCGCCAGGACGGCCAGCGCGATCCGCCGCTTCCCGCTCCACGCCCGCCTGCCACGCGCACGGCTGGTGGTGGTGCGATCGCGTGGGGTGACGGTCTCGTTCATGTCGTTCATGGCTTTTCCTCCGGCCGGTTCGGTGACGTCGTCACCGTGCCGACACCGCGCCGGAGGCGTATTGAAGAAATGTCACGGCCCGCTCGTACAGTCGAGGAGTGCGCCCCTCCGGCCGGACAACCGGCCCCGCCACGCGCTGGGAAATCGCGCGGCCCTCGCGAACGAGCCCGCTGCCGGGAGTCGACATGGCCGGATTTCGCATCGACGAACCGGCCAGCCTGCGAGCCATTCCCCATCCAGCCGTGACCGTGGCCTTCGAATTCGCAGGCCGCTCCTTCGACATCGATGCCGAAGGAAGCCCCGGTTCGATGCGATCGGCCGCCATCGCGGCTGGACTCGCGTTCGGTGCCTTCCAGGTGCGCGCCGGCGGAGTCGAATGTGTACAGATCCGGCTTTCCCCGCCGGTCGCCCTTTCCGTGCTCGGACTCCCGCTCGCCGAGTTGCGCGACAACGTCATTCCGCTCGACGACCTGTGGGGCCGCGACGCTCCTCGCCTGCGGGACCGGTTGCATCATGCGCGGACCTGGCACGAGCGCTTCGCGCTGATCGAGGCCGAACTGTCACGAAGGCTAAGCGCCGGAACAACGGCCGACCCCGAGGTGGCGTGGACCTGGCGGCAGATCGTCGCCAGTCGTGGCAAGACCCAGGTCGGCGACCTCGCGGCCAGAACCGGCTGGAGCCGCCAGCGCCTGTGGTCACGCTTCGCCGCCCAGTTCGGCCTGAGCCCGAAACGTGCGGCCATGCTGGTCCGGTTCGATCACGCCGTGCACCGCCTCGTCGACGGGCACGCACCCGCGCGGGTGGCGGCCGAGGGCGGCTACGCCGATCAATCCCACCTCCACCACGACATCCGCGCCTTCGCGGGGACAACCCCTTCCCTCGCCGAGGCTGAACCGTGGCTGACAGCCGACGAACGGGCCTGGCCGGAACCTCGATAGCCGGGGCGGCTACCGGCTCGCTGGCTCGCCCGCGCGGGCACGGCGGAGCAATCCGGCGCCGTGCCAGGCGATCACGTACGCGGCGAGCCCGATGGCGATACCCGCGCTCGCCCCCGCGAGCACCGCCCGCACCGGGTACTCGATCTCGCCGGTCAGTTCCAGGCCGGGCAGCCCGACGGTGAGCAGGTCGACGACGGCCCCTGCCACGGCCGCCACCGCCAGTACGGCGAACGCGGCTCGCCGCGCCCCGCCGGAAAGGCCGTCGGGCACGGCGCCGGGCGTGGTCCTTCGCCACCAGCGCCGCACCCACCACGCCAGGTACGCGGCACCCGCCACCGTGCTGATGTATTGCAGGATCCGGTTCACCCGCATACCGGCGACCTCGGTGGAACGCAGCACGGTGAGGTCGCCGTGGGTCACCGCGTCCCAGACGACATGCGTCGTCGCGCCGATGGCGGCCGAGAGCAGGACCCAGAACAGAAACCGGGGCGACACCCACGCCCTCGGCGAGGGCGGGGCCGCGAACCTGCCAGCGAACGACGGGGGCGCCAGGCTCAGCAACGGCCGCCGGAGCACCGCGTACCAGGCCAGCAGCATGGCGAGGGTGAGCAACGGACCCACCCACAGCACGGCGGGAAACGAATGAGTGAGCGTCGCGTTGAAGTCGCCGGAGAGTTCCAGCGCCAGCCGGTTCAGCGGCCAGAGATACAGCACGTCCGGGGCGATCGCGCCCGCGACGAGAGCCGACACCACCAGCGGCCCGCGCGCGAGCGGAACCACGGCGGCGGGATGGACCAGCGTGAACGGCACGGCGTGACGCTATCCGACGACGCGGATCCCCCGGCACGGCTGCCCCTGCCCCATGACCGAAGGCACCGAAGGCGCAGCGCACGGCGGAAACCCTGCGGCTCGTCGGCTGGGACCGGCGGCGCGAACGTTGGTGTCCACCGGCCCCGCGCCGGTGGACACCAACGAGCCACGGCTACCGGTGCGTCCTTCCCCGGAACGCGAGCAGTCCGCCGCCGGTCAGCACGGCCGCTCCCGCGCCGGCGATGAGGATCCAGCCCCATGCGGGTAGACCTTTTTCCTCCACCCGCGCGGTCCTGACCACGTCGTCCCGTTGCGCTCCCGCGCCCTGCTTGCCACCGGACTCGGTGACGGGACCCTCGGGAAGCCCTTCGGCGCTGACGTAGTCGGGTGCTTCGACGGCCTCGCCGCCCTTGCTCACCGACAGGCGCACCGGCATGGTCTCGTTGCTCTCACCGGGATCGCTCTCCAGCGTGATGTAGTACCAGCCCGCGACGGCGGGATAACCGTCCTCCCTGTTGTTGTAGAGCACACGGGTCATCTCGACCGGATCACCCGAGTTCTGTTCGTCGTGCAGGGTGAGTTCGGACGTGGCGCTCTCCGAAGTCCGCTTGCGCAAGGAACTGCGCAACGACGTGTCCACCGTGATCACGTCATCGATTCCCCGGCTGTCCACATTGGTCTGCACGGCGAGCGATTCACCCCAGTCGAGTTCGACCTTGTAGGTCGCCATCTCGCCGAGCGCCATCTCGTCGGTGTAGACCCCGCTGCCGGGAAGTTCGACGGCGTCGTTGAAGCTGCCGCCTCCGGTCACCCCCTGCTCGGGCCCGGAAGGCTCTTCGAACGGCACGAACGTCGAGTTCGCCGCCGGTCCCGTATCGCCGTCGACCGGAGGCTCCAGCGTCACCATCAGTTCCATGTCATAGGTCCAGAACTTGGTGTCGTCCGGCCCTTCCCGTTCGACCGAGAAGTACAGTTCGTCCTTCGCCGCGCACGAACCAGCGTTCTCCTCGGCGTTCCACGAGATCGTGGAGGTCAGGTGCGCCTGCCACATTGCCGCGATGTCGAAGGTCTCGTCGCAGTTCTTCCGCGCGGGGTCGAACAGTCGCGTGTAGAGCCTCGGAACGCCCGCGTCGCTCTCGTCACCGGGGATGATGGCCGTCGCCGCGACATGAGCGGTGTAGCCCTCCGGCACGGACAGCGAGTAATACTTGGTCTGCCCCGCGTCGATGGTGTCGACGTACTGGCCTGCCGTGATCGCGGGCGCGCCGGGGAAGTCCTCGGTTCCGGTGATGGGTGTTCCCTGCGCTTCGTAGGTGCGCTGGGCGCGGTTGACCACCTGGGGAAGTTGTTCCTCCAGTTCACCGGCGTCCGTGGCGTCGGTGTAGCTGCCTCCGGTCGCGTCGGCGAGGCAGGTGAGTTGCGACCGTGCCTCGTCGTCGACCTGGAAACCGACCGCGTGCACGGACAGTTCGACGCCTTCGGCGTCCAGTTCCTCCGCGACCTCGCACGGGTCGGGTGGCGCGCAGGTGTCGATGCCGTCGGAGATCAACACGACGGCTCGTGGTCCTTCGTCGGGCAGTTCGTCGGCAGCCGCGCGCAACGCGGCGCCGATCGGCGTGTACCCCGACGGTTCGATCCCGTCGATCGTCTGGGAGAGCGCTTGCTTGTCGACAGGACCGACCGGCTCGGCAGTGACGATGTCCTCGCAGCCTGCCGCCTTTTCCTCAGGGCTCTCACCAGTCTGGCTGCCGTAGACCTGCAACCCGAGTCGCGCTTCGGCATCGAGCCCATCGACAAGTCCGGTCAGCGCGGTCTTCGCCGAGTCCATTCTGGTTCCGCCCTCAGGCATGGCCTGCGCCATCGACCCCGACGCGTCGAGCGTCACCATCACCGGCGCGAGTTGTTCCGTCGTCTCCTGCGCCGAGGCAGGCGGCCCCGCGCCCACCGCGGCGAGCGCCGCGCACAGCAGACCGACTCCGATCGGTGCGCCGCGATGCTTCCCCCACTTGCTCACGAGAGCCTCCTGTTCGCCGTTCCGAGACAACTGACCCGCCTCGGACCGCGATGATTCCGGGAGTGGTTCCGCTTCGCTCGCCGCCGCTATCCGCGCGCTATCGGGCCGCTACCGGGGCAGGCCGCATCGGCTCAGGCGCCCCGGGGGCCGTCCTTCCAACTCTCGTGGAACTCGATGTTGTCCAGCAGCGAAGCCAGCCGGAAACGTTCCCTGCTGCTGATGCCCGCCATCACTTCGTGGGCTCTGGCGAGCTGGTCCTCGGCCTCGTCCGCCCTGCCGAGTTCGCTCAGCGACCTGGCCGTCCTCGCGTGGCATTCGGCTGTGCAGTAACCGTTTCCCAGCTCGTCGCACAGCGCCAGCGCGGTCGTGGCATGCCGGATCACGGCGCGGTGATCACCTCGCTCGCCGTGGATGGCGAGCAGCACGTTGTAGGTCATCGCCTGGCCGTAGAGGTTTCCGCAGTCCGAGTGGATGTGCGCCGCTTTCTCCAGCAGTGACAAGGCTTCCGCCGTGTCGCCGTAGATCCGCCGCACCGTCGCGAGATTGCTCAGCGCGGCTGCCTCGATATAACGGTAGCCGTGGGCCGCGGCCAGTTCCGCCGCCCGCCCGCACAGCGCGGTCGCCTCGTCGACCCTGTCGCTGAAGAACAGCACGTTCGACCAGTTCATCAGCAACCCCGCGAAATCGAGGTCGGTGTCCCTTCCCTGCGCCGTGAACAGCTCGTGCGCGCGCCGCGCCAGTCTGTCGGCTTCGCCGAGATTGCCGCGCTGGCCTTCGATGTTGACGAGCTGGGACAGCGCGAAGGGTTCCAGCCGGTCATCGGCGTCGCTGTCGGCGAGGTCCAGAATGCACTCCGCGAGCGCGTCGCGTTCCCGCCAGCGCATCGTGATGTTGAAGTACAACGCGAGCGCATGGGTCAGCGGGATCGCCAGTTCGGCCGCCGCCCGGGGCCGCAACGCGGCCAGCCGCGCGAACAACGTGACCAGGTGCCCGATTTCGGCGTCGAGCCAGGCCGTCGCCTCCCCCGCCGCGGCGAACCGGACGGTCTCCAGCTCGTCGACGGGGTGCCGTCGCGGGAGGCCGTGCGGAGATCTGGCGCCGGAGATCTTCTCGGCGGCCTGCCGCGCGGCGGCGAGATACCAGCGGACGACCCGCGACACCAGCGCCGCCCTTTCCTCGTCGTCCCTGCCACCGTCCTGTTCCTTCGCCAGCAACGCGACGAGGTCGTAGAGCACGTAGTAGGAAGGACGCGGGCTGAACAACACGTGCGCACCGGCGAGCTGCCGCAACGCGCGCTCCGCTCTGCGCACCGGCCAGCCGGTCAGTGCCGCGGCCAGTTCCGGTGTGCAGCCTGGAGCGGGCAGCACACCGAGCAGGTCGAACAACCGGGTGGCGTCCAGGTCGCCTGGCTCACCGGTGGCCCTGAGGCTGTCGATACTCACCAGCAGGCTCGCCCGCAGATCAAGACCTTCGTGGCTGAGCTGGTCGAGCCGCCTGCGTTCGTCGCCGAGCAGGGTCACCCAGTCGGCGAGTGGCCAGTGCGGCTGGGTTGCCGCCCTGGTGCCGACAAGGCGCAGCGCGAGGGGCAGGCCGCCGCACTGACTCGCCAGCCGGGCCGCTTGTTCCGGCTCGGCGCGGACCTTGCGCGCACCTGCGGTGCTGGCGAGCAACGCGACCGACTCCTCAGCCGACATGGCAGGCAGGTACACGCGCACGACGCCCTGCGGCCCGCCGTCGGGAGAACGCGTGGTGACGATCGCGGCGCACCCCGGTTCGTCGGGCAGGACCGGCGCGACCTGCCCGAGGTTGACGGCGTTGTCCAGGACGAGCAGCACCCTGCGCCCGCTGAGCCTTGCCCGGTACCAGCGGATGACGTCGTCGAGGTCGTCGTGTGGTTCGAGCTCGGCGCCGCCCAGCTCCTTGATCAGCAGGCCCAGCGTGTCGCGCGTGGACAACGCGGGGGCGCCCGGCGTCGCGCCGTGCAGGTCGACGCACAGCGTTCCTCCTGGAAACCGGTCGGCGACGTCCGCGGCGACCTTCCACGCGATGGCCGACTTGCCGACCCCGCCCTGTCCGTGCACCACGCATGTCAACGCGGTGACCGGCGACGCGGTCAGCGCGTCGAAATGCCCGGCGATCTCGTCGAGAACTTCCGCCCTGCCAACGAAATCCCGGGGAACGGGCGGCAGCACCGAACGTGTTTCCGCCCCGTAGGATTTTCCGGAGAGCGGCGCCGACCTTCCCGAGGTGAGCAATTCGGGATCCTGGCGGAGGATGGCACCGTGCAGGTCGCGGAGCTCGGTTCCCGGTTCCACGCCCAGCCGGTTGACGAAGGTGGCCCTGAGCCTGCGAAAGCACGCGGCGGCATCCGCGGTACGTCCCGTCCGGTACAGCGCCAGCATCAACTGGCCAGCGAGCCGTTCCCGCATCGGGTACTGGGAGTGGAACCTGGTGAGGTCGGCGAGCACTCGCCCGGCCGCGCCTGCCCGCAACTGGAGGTCGTAGTACTCCTCGGCGACACCGAGGTACGACTCTTCGAGGCGGGGAGCCTGCCACGCGCGCAGCGGGACGTCGCCGATGCCTTGCAGCGGCGCACCCCGCCAGGTTTCCATGGCGGCGGTCAGTGTCGCGACGGCCTCGTCCGGCGTGGTGTCCTTGAGCGCGCGCGCCCGCTCACCGAGGGCGGTGAGCCGGAAGGCGTCGATCTGCTCGGGCCGCGCCAGCAGCCGGTAGCCCGCATGAGTGCTCTCGATCGTGCCCTCGGGGAGCAGTGCCCGCAGCCTGCGGATGTAGTTGCGCACGGTGGCGACGGCGGAGGCGGGGGGCGAAGCGCCCCACAGATCGCCAACCAGCGCCGTGACGGGAACGACGGCGAGATCCCTTGTCAGCAGGCTCGCCAGCACGGCACGTTGCATCGGAGCGGTGATGGGCAACGGTTTTCCCTCGTACCGCACCTCGACGGGGCCGAGTATGCGGAAGTCCGGAACCGCGTTCATCGCTGACTTCCCGTCCTGCCGCCGACATCGTGACCGGAACCGGCGCGCCGCGTGACGTGGCGAGCGCGATTCCCCGTTCGCATCCTGTCAGCCGTGACCGGGATCGTCGCCTGACGGGTCAACGGGAAACGGACTCGACATGGACCGGTGTCGCGGCAGCCGTAGCCGCACGCCGAGTCTCCCAACTCCGGTTGGTTGACCGTGGGGGCAACAAAGCTTCAAAAACCCCTTCTGGTCCAATCAAAAGGTCGTCCCACGGCATGACCAACCGGTTAGGCTATCCAGAAAGGAGGACGACACCATGCCACCTCAGCGCGCCACAAGCGTGCAGGAAGTCGTCGACGCGGCGGCTCGCGTGTTCGAACGCAAAGGCTTCGTCGAAGCCACCATCACCGACATCGCGGCGGAGGCGGGAGTCAGCAAACCGACCGTCTATCAATACGTCAGCTCCAAACGCTGGCTGCTGGAGACGATCGTCGAGCAGGTCATCTACCCGCTGCGCCACAGTATCGAGGAGATCGTGGACAGCGACCTCGATTCACGCGAAAAGCTGCTGCGTTACCTGCAAGTTCAGGTCAATTCCGCGGTGCGCTACCAGACCTACTACGCGGTACTGATCTCCGACCAGCACCAGCTCTCGCCGCAAGCACTGCGCAACTACCAGTCGTGGGCGCGCGACGTGAACCGCGCGGCGGCCGGATTGGTCGAGCAGTGCGTCAAAGACGGCGTCATCCGCTCCGACGTCGACGTCATGACGATGGTGAACCTGGTCAACGGCATGACGCTGTCGATAGCTCGCTGGTATCGCCCCGACGGACGGATCAGCGTCTACGCTTTGTTCGACCAGCTCATCCTGTTGTTGTCCGGATTCATCAAACCGGAACCGGCGTAGCGCGTTCGCGTCGCCTTCCAGCCGCCCCGGAACCGCGCGGCGCCAGCGAGCTTTACCGTGAAGGCAGCCTGCCGGTCGTGTCCGACGAGCCTCGACCAGACGATCTCCGATCGCTCTTACGTGGCTCCGACGCGCCACTAACCTCCCTTTCACCTGGGGAGATCTGGCGACTGCCACAATGAGACCACCCATCCGTGTGACATTGCCTACGGAACCGACTCCTGTTACTTTACCCACCAGTTAGTCAACCTGTCTCACTTCAGACCCCACGGATCCGGTGCTTCCCTCCTCCCGCACCGGCTCACGCCACGTTCCGAACGGAAAGAGGGGCAATGCCACTACGCATCGGAATCGACACGGGCGGCACGTTCACCGACCTGGTCGTAGCCGACGAGAACCAGATCGTGGTCGCCACCAAGTCGCTGACCACGCACGGAGATCTCGCCGCGGGCCTGCTCAACACACTGAGCAAGGCCGACGTCGATCATGAGGACGTCGCGCAGATCGTGCACGGCACCACGGTCGCGCTGAACGCGATCCTGACCCGCCGTGGCGCGAAGATCGGGCTCATCGCCAGCGCCGGTTTCCGCGACCTGATGGACATGGGCAGGGGCTGGCGCGCTCCGGACGCGATCATGGACCCGAGGTACCGCCGTCCGCACGAACTCCGGCCGATCGTCGAACGCTACCTGCGGCGGAACGTGCGGGAACGCATCCTCGCCGACGGCAGCGTGCTCGTCCCGCTCGACGAAAAGCAGCTGCTGCAGGAGGTCGAGCAGCTTCGGGACGAGGGCTGCGCCGCCATCGCCGTCTGCTTCACCCACGCCTACAAGCACCCCGCCCACGAGTTGCGGGCCGCCGCGTTGATCCGCAAGCACTTCCCCGACGTGCGAGTGAGCATCTCGTCGGAGGTCGCGCCGTTCCCCCGCGAGTACAACCGCACCTCGACGACCGTGCTCAACGCGTACGCACAGCCGCTGATGACCACCTACACCTCCTCCGTGGAACAGCGCCTTCTCGACGCGGGCTACGAGGCACCGCTGTCGTTCATGACCAACGACGGCGGCCTGTGCGCGCCAGCCGAAGCCAGCGCGACGCCGGTCACCACGCTGAACAGCGGGCCCGTCGGCGGTGTGCTCGGCGTGCAGACCTATTCCCGGCTGCTGGAACTGCCCCACCTCGTCGGTTTCGACATGGGCGGTACGAGCACCGACGTCGCGGTGATCACGGACGGCCACGCGTCCACCAAACGCGAGCTGGAACTGGAGCACGACGTGCTCGTCAGCATGCCCGTGCTCGAAATCCACAGCATCGGCGCAGGCGGCGGCAGTATCGCGTCGGTCAACGCCGCGGGCGGAATCGCCGTCGGCCCCGAAAGCGCGGGCAGCAATCCAGGGCCCGTGTGCTACGGCAAGGGAGGCACGCTTCCCACGGTCACCGACGCGCTGCTCGTCCTGGGCTGGCTGGCACCCGACACTCCGCTCAGCGGGGAGATCATGCCCGACCTCCCGGCCGCTCAGCAGGCGTTGCAGGAGCTGGGCGCGACCATCGGCATGGATGCGACGGAGGCAGCCAACGCCATCGCCGCGGTCGCCATCAACTCCATGGCAGAGGCCGTCCGGCAGCTCACCGTCTACCGAGGCGTGGACCCTCGTGAATTCGGCCTGCTGGCCTACGGCGCGGCAGGCCCGTTCGCCGCGACGCAGGTGGCCCGCATCCTGGAGATTCCGACCGTCGTCTTCCCCGCGCTCGCCGGTGTCTTCTCGGCGTTCGGACTGCTGGAGGGAGCGGGCTTCGAGCAGGAGGTGATGCCGATCATGAAGATCGCGACGCCCGAGCTCATGACCGAGTCCTTCGCCAGGATGCGGGAGTCCGCGGTACGGCTGCGCAAGCAGTTCGGCGACGACGCCGAGACGCACGTGGAGTTCTACGTCGACGGCATGTACGCGGGCCAGCGGTGGGAACTGCCCGCACTGGTCGACGCCAGCCGGACCGAGGACGTGTTCGAGCACTTCACCGAGGCGTTCGCCGACGCCCACCGCAAGCAGTACGGATACACGCTGCCCGCGCCGGTGCAGATCTCGTCGCTGCGGGTCAGGGTGGTCGCCGACGGCGAACGCGCCGTGCGTCCCGCGCCGCTTCCCGAGACCGCCCCCGCCGAACCACGCTCGCGCCGCACGATCGTCACCGGCGGAGTGGCCCACCCGGACAGCCCCGTGTACCTGGCGACCGAACTGGCACCAGGTCAGGTCGTCAACGGCCCGGCCGTGATCGAGGCGCCGAGCTACACCGGAGTCCTCGTACCCGGCGACAGCGCCAGGGTCAACGACGTCGGCGACATCATTGTGGACAGCAAGGAGACCCGAGCATGACGGACACGCAGGCACGTCGCGACACGCTGGCGTTGAGCGCGGACGAGGTCCAGTCGCGATACGGCATCGACCTCACGACGGCCGAGGTGCTGCGCCACGCGCTGAGGCACGTCGCGCTTCAGATGCAGCTGAAGGTCAACACGGCGGCGCTGAGCCCGTTGCTCAGCGAGGTCAACGACTTCGGGATCGGCCTGCTCGCGCCGAGGGACACCGAGCGGGACCTCGACTTCGACGCGCTGGCGATGGCCAGCGCGGCGCCGGCGCACTACGTCATCAACCAGTTCTACGCCCGCATGGCGATCGAGCACTGGGGCGTGGAGCGTTTCCAGCCGGGCGACGTGCTCATCTACAACGACCCCTACCGGGGTGGTAGCCACGTCAACGACGTCGGCACGTTGATGCCGATCTTCGACGGCGACGATCTACTCGGCTTCGCCGTCGCCATCACGCACTGGCTGGACATCGGCGGCCCCGTTCCCGCCGGCATGGGCGCCGGATTGCAGCGCGACATGTACGCCGAAGGCATCAAGCTCACCCCGCGCAAGCTCTACGACCGGGGAGAACTGGTTCCGGAGAATCTGGAGCTGTTCACCGAACAGACCCGGATTCCCGACATCACGATCAACGACCTCCAGGTGATCAAGTCGGCGTTGCAGATCGGTTCCGACATGGTGCTGCGCTACGCAAGGCGCTACGGTACCGATCTCTACCGCGCCGCCGCGCAGTACACATTGGACTTCTCGGAGCGGACGGTGCGCAGCTCGCTGCTTGAGGTTCCCGACGGCGTCTACGAGTCCCAGGACTACCTGGACAACAACATGGACGGCGAGCCGATGCTCGTGCGCTGCACGGTGCGCAAGCACGGGGACAACGTCGAGGTCGACTACTCGGGCACATGCCGCGAGGAGTGGGGCGGCTACGCCTCCCAGTGGTCGGACACCGTCTCGGCCGCGCATCTCGGTGTGGTGAACATCCTGGACACCACTGCCATGGACCTCAACGCCGGTGCCTACCGGCCGATCCACGTCGTCGCCCCGCCGGGTTCATGTCTGAGCGCGCTGCCGCCGATGTCGACCAACGCCGGTCACACCATGTTCTTCACGAAGGCGCTGAACCTGGTCAAGCTCGCGTTGTCGCAGGCGAGCCCCGAACTGGCCGTCGCGGAGAACTACGACGACGTCGGCGTCCTCGGCTTCGTCGGTGTCGACGACCGCGCGGGCACGTACAACCCGTTCATCACCATCAGGGCGTTGTGCGGGCCGTTCGGCGGTACCGCCGTCGACGACGGGTGCAGCATGACGCTCGTCGAGGGCGGCAACTGCCTCGAACCGTCGATCGAACTGGACGAGGAAGCGTTCCCGGTACTGGTCCTCAGCCGGGAATTCGTCGCCGACACCGCGGGAGTCGGCAAGCATCGCGGCGGGCCGTCCACGGAAATGATCGTGACACCGCAGGTTCCCGTACACATGACGTATCAGCTCGACCAGTGCCGGTTCCCCACCCAGGGCGTGCTCGGCGGTGGCGACGGCGCCCGCGCCTCGATCGTCGTCTACCGGGGCGGGCTCGACGCCTGGGCTCGCGGGGAGACCCTGCCCGCAGCGGAGGTCATGGCAGGCTTCGCCAACACCGAGGACGGCACACCCGCCTCCTACACCGAGGAGAACTCCCCCGGCGTCGAGTTCCGCAACAGCAAGGGCGCGGGCAAGCCGGTCATGCCAGGCGACATCGTCGTGCTGCGCCTGCCCGGCGCCGGCGGCTACGGCCCCGCGGCCGAACGTGACGACGAGGCCGTGCGCAAGGACGTACGCGACGGCATCTACAGCTCCCCGGCCCACGCTGTGGGTCGATGACATTTCGCCGGACGAGGAGAACTCACCGTGGAATTTCCCCAACCGACAGAACTGACCATCGACGAACCGATCAACCCCGTCGACCAGTCCTGCCCGCGCTGCTCCGCCGACACCATGTACCGGTACCGGCTCGTGGATTATCGTGGCTGGCTTGAGGTCGTGAAGTGCCGTTCGTGCCTGCACGTCGAAGACCGGCGGCCCATCGTCGCTCCCCCACAGGGGACTCCATGACCTGGACTCCCCCTTCGACTCTCGACATCACGCTGCCGTTCGAACTCGACATGCTCGACCGGGTGTTCAGCATCGTGGTGGAGCGCTGGGCCGAACTGGCTCCGGACCGGGAGTGCATCGTCCAGGACGACGGCGTCTCGGTGACCTACGGACAGCTCGACCAGCGGGCAGGCGCGATCGCCACCGGCCTGCGCGCGCACGGCATCGGGATTGGTGACCGCGTCGCCACTCTCGTCGCCAACGACCTGCGCATCGCGTATCTGGGCACGGCATTGTCCAAGCTCGGCGCTGTCGAGGTGCCGATGAACCCGGCCCTCGTCGGCGCCAGCCTCAAGCACGTGTTCGCCGACGCCGACCCGAAAGCGGTCGTCGTGTCGCCGGGCCACCGCGAGGCCGTGGAGGCCGCCCTGCCCGAAGGGGCCCGCCCCATCATCATCGAGGCCGGCCCCGACGGCGGGCCTGCCCCGGAGGGCGGCGGTCCGACCCTGGACGAGATGCTCGCCGACGACAACGTCGTCCTGCCCACCGATCCAGGTGTGCGGGCGGACCTTTCGGCGTCCATTATGTACACGTCGGGGACAACGGGGTTGCCCAAAGGCGCGTTGCTGCCGCACCACCACGCCTACCGCATCAGTCAGCGCAGCGCGGGCGCGTTCGGACTCACGAACGAGGACACGCTGATCGGTATCCTGCCGATGTTCCACGGTGGCGGCCGGTACATGAACCTCGGCGCGTGCCTGCTGTCGGGCGCACGGCTGGGATTCGTGCGCCGGTTCAGCGGCAAGGACTACTTCGACCAGGCAAGGTCGTTCGGTGCCACGGTCATGCACGGCATCATCTCGGTGGGGCACTTCCTGCTCGCGCAGGAACCGTCGCCTCGCGACAAGGACCACTCGATCACCCGAGGGCTGCTGGTGCCGTGTCCTCCTTCGATCGCGGACCCGTTCCGCGACCGGTTCGGCATCGAGGTGTTCCAGGGCTACGCCAGCACCGAGGGCAACATCTCGGTGCTGAACCTCGACGGGCCGAAGGCGGCGTGCGGGAAACCGTATCCGCCCTACCACGTGAAAATCGTGGACGAGCACGATCGTCCCGTCCCTGCCGGGGTGACCGGCGAGATCGTGGTGTCCTGCGACGAACCGTGGTCGACGTTCTCCGGATACTGGAACCAGCCGGAGATGTCGCTGAACGTGATGCGCAACTTCGGGCTGCACACGGGTGATGCCGGATACTTCGACGACGACGGCTACCTGTGGTTCGCCGACCGGGTGAAGGACATGATCCGGCGGCGCGGGGAGAACGTGTCCGCGCAGACGGTGGAAAACGTCGTCAACGCCATCGACGAGGTGGCCGAGGCCGCGGCTTATCCGTTGCCGTCGCGGTACGGCGAGGACGAGATCGCGGTCGCGGTCGCGTTGCGGCAGGGGTACGAATTGCCCGCGGCCGACATCGTGGCCAACTGCAAGGAAAACCTGCCCCGGTTCGCGGTGCCCCGGTACATCCGCGTGATGGCCGAGTTGCCGAAGACCGAGACAGGCAAGATCCAGAAGTTCAAGCTCAAGGATCTCGGCACCGATGGCGCCGAGGACTTCCCGGAGGTGCGCCGATGATGAAGTTCATGGTGCGGCAGAAGCTGGATCCGGACGGGAATGTCACCGAGGATCACTTGCAACCGCTGGCCCGGCTGGTGGCGGATTCGATCCAGGACGAGCCCACCGGATCGGTGCGGTGGCTCGGCGGCTGCGGAACGATCGACACGAAGCAGTTCTACATGCTGTTCGAGGCGCCGGATCACGAAGCGCTCCAACAGGTCGTGTCGAAACTGCCGGGCCTGCAAAGCATCGAGCGGGTCATGCTGGCGACGAAGGACACCCTCGCCAGGGGCCTGCTGCTGGGTCTCGCGAAGGACTACGAAGAGCGGACCTCGCGGTGAGACCGGTGGGCGGGCTTTCCGTGCCCCCGACCGGAAAGCCCGCCCACCATCCACCCGGAAACTGCCCGGTGTTCGCGGCTCGTCGACGCTCGTACTCGCCGGGTCGTAAGGACAACGCCGTTCGCGCGGAGGCACAGCGGCGTGTCCTTGAAGCCAAGGAATCAGTCGCACGAAGAAAAGTGGCCCCCAGCGTCCTTGGGTTTCAACCCGCCTGGATGTGCGGGTACCAGCGTCAGCCGCACGCGCGACAGTGGCTCCCTCCGCGGCGACGCGCGGCGATACGGCCCGGCCGATGCCTGAGGCGGCACCGGCGACCATGACCTCTTTCGACTTCAGCCGAGCGGGCGACGTGAGGTCAACGGCGTGCAACACGAGGGACTACCCAAGACCGGCAAGCGGCGTACCGTGTCGTTCCCTGCCTCCCTGGTCCCGCTGCTGCGCCCCCTCGTCCACGACAGGGAACCCGACGAGCTGCTGTTCACCACCACACGCGGCCTGTCACTGCGTAGTCACAACTGGCGCACCCGCGAGTTCAGCCCCGCCGTCGACGCAGCCGGAATCAAAATCGACGGACTCACCCCGCACAAACTCCGCCACACCGCCGCCTCACTCGCCATATCCGCCGGAGCCGACGTCAAGGTCGTCCAGCAGATGCTCGGCCACACCGACGCCGCCATGACCCTCAACGTCTACGGCCACCTCTTCCCCGACCGCCTCGACGAGGTCGCCGACGTACTCGACCTCCGACGCCGGGATGTGCTGCGGAAACGCGCGGCGTGAGCAAGCGGGCGTGTTGGTCAAATGTTGGTTGCTGACCGTCATGACTGACCCATGAAATGACCAAGGGGCCGTCTACCTGCGTAGACGGCCCCTGAATGGTCGGGCTGACAGGATTTGAACCTGCGACCCCTTGACCTTATTCGTCGTTTCCCCAGCCTGCACCTCGGCGTCCCGCGCCGCGCTGACGTGCAGCCATCCATATCAACGACTTCCGACGTCTGTCGTGCCCTGCGGACCGGATGTGGCATGAATGTGACACGGCGCTGTTTAAACGGGCTCCTCGGACGAGGTGACGAGCAAGACTCCCTGACGTAACGAAGCGCCAGTGTGGAGCGACGAACGGCAAACGGCCCGGCTTGCTGGGCAAGTCATCCTCTGGAGTGCAAATGGTCGACGAATCGTTGAAAGAGCTGCGGGACGGCTTCATCACCGTGAATGAGCATCCAAGCCACGCACCTGTGCCTGGCCACGTGTTAGCTCGATTCGATGTGCTCAGCTTTGGCGCGCCCCGCGTCGCGTACCAACTACAGCATGACTTCGAAGACCGAGTGGCATACAAGGCGTATGCATGGCTTTTTACGGATCAGGCGGTCGTACGAGCCTGTTGGACAGGACAAGCGACAGGAGCGCAGAGGCCCAACACCGAGGACGTGAAGTCCATCATTGCGTGGCCTCGGCGCCTGCTCAAGTCCATCTCCATCCCGCGAGAAGATGGCACCGGGCCGTACCACACCAACACGCTATGGGGCGAGGAGTACGAACGGAACGGAGTCTGGCCTTCCGGCGCGAAGCTGGTACTCGATTACGACAGTCCTGGTGAACAAGTAGTCCTAACGACAACTCGACTCACCTCGCCAGAAAGCCTCACCCAGTTCTCCGATTTTGCACGGTCCCTGACACTCGATCTAGCAGCCACCTGACGCGCCTTCACATCTACGAGTGGGTGGCCCTTGTGCCATCCCGTCGACCTGGCGTAGCCCGATCACGCTGTGTCAAGGGGGCAACCCGCCTCGGGACTGGCACGGACCCTACCAAGCTTGCCCCCTTGGCGCGGCGTGATAGCCCTTCGGGAGGTCGTCGGGATGGCACGCCCTGGGCCGCCCACGGACCGCAGCGTTCGTCGTTTCCCGGCCATCCCGGAGACCTGCCCGTCCGGCGAGGACAGGTTCTTTCTTATTGTTCAGCGCCCCCTTGCTGTCCTCGGCCTGCCTCGGCTCCGGCCGATGCGCGGGGACCGGCGCCAGCCGCACGCCCCGCGCAGGCTCGGCCGGAGCAAGAGAGGCTGAGGCCGAGCGGGCGCCGGAGGCGCCCGCCTTGAACAAGTAAAGAAACTCTGAACACAGCGGCCATCACCTGTTGGCGACGGCCACCGCCTGCGCGAGGAATTCGGCTCGTTCGCTGATGAGATGCATACGGGCGTTCCATTCGACTGCCTCGGTGTGCCTTGCCATGGCGGTTTCCTGTCCGGGCCACTTCCGGTAGTGCAGGCCAACTTCGCTCTCGAAGAAGCCATCCGCGACCACGCTCGCGGCCGTCAACAGGCCCGTGTCGTCGGAGCCAGGAACAGCCATCCAACCTCCGAGTGCTACCGCTAGCTTCCGCTCGATGCACATCGTCGTAGGATGCACGGGAAGTCGGAAATTGTGCGCACGCCAGTGTTCTACAACCACTCCGGTCCTAAGTCGACCGTGCTCGGGGTCGTTGTCGAATCCGACCAGGGAGCCGTCGGGGAGCAGATCGAGCACACGGGATGTCGTCCATCGGACACCGTCATTGCCGTCGATGGCCTGAATGTCCCGCGCGAGAACGCCACTGGTCAGAATGTCGTCCTGATCCAAGTTCTTGACGAGCTGCCCCTTGGCTGCCGAGAGAGCAAGATTCCTCGTGATGGCAACCCCGCCCTTGCGACCTTGCCCAAAGCGGATTCGCTCGTCCTCAGGAAGGATTTCCTTGGCAACGCCAGAGGAACCGTCTTCCTGAAGCATCCATTCCCACTCCCACCCTGACGGTATCTCCTGGTCCTTCAAGGACTCGTACGCCGCCATGAGGTGTTCCGGCTCCGGCTGGTAGACGGGCGTGATGACGGACAGGATGGGCATTACTTGCTCCCCTTCGGCACTGACACTTCGTGAGTCGCCGTGATGACCATGCGATCGCCCCGGATGGTGATGTCGGCGGTCTCAACCGGGGTCTCCCCCGTCCAATGGGTCCGCTCGATCAGCGGTGTCAAACATCAGTCGAATCACGACACTACGCTGCGGTCAGACGGACGCGATTTCCAGAGCTGACCACGCGTCACGGATGATCCGGGCCAAGGACGACCGTGCGGGCGTCCATTGCAGTTCGTCGTGGATGCGAGAGCTGTTCGGGACGATATACTTGGTCTCGTTGACTGCGGGCTTGCGGTCGACGGCAATGTCGATGCATGTCACCGCTTCAGCTGTCGTGAGGATGTCGTTGACGCTCACGCCTTGGCCGCTGCCGACGTTGTACGTCGACGACTTGGCCTCATCCTTCGTGAATACCAAGTTGATGGCGTCGGCGACATCTTCGACGTGGACGTAGTCACGAACAGCGTCTCCGGCCCCGTTGACGGGCACGGGTTTTCCAGATCTCGCGCTTTCCAGTACACGCGGGATGATGTGGCTCCCGTTGACGTCGTAGACATCCCGGAATCCACCGGCAATGTTGCCGCACCGAAGTGTTGTCACCCGGCACTGTCCTTGTTCTGCGGCTGCTCTCAACAGCTCTTCGCCACGCAGCTTGGATTCGGCGTACGGGTTCCTCGGGTCCGTCAGCGAATCCTCCGTAGGTTCAGGACAGTCGGGGCCGTAGACGGCGATCGTGGATGCGTAGACAACGTGAGGCACTAGCTCGTTGTCGATGGCTGAGAGCATCGCTGAGGTACCGCTTGCGTTGACCTCTTGGTACTGCTCGAATGCGCTGTCGGATTCCCTCATCTTGGTCAGGGCCGCAAGGTGGACGACGGCGTCGAAGTTCGCGCCTCGCAACGCGTCGCGTAGTTGTGAAGCATCGGTGATATCAGCCTTGACAAGGCGGACGCGTTCCGCCGAGACATCGCTGCCACCCGGTCTGACCAGCGCGATGACTTCGTGGTCGTTCCGCACGAGCTTGGCGGTTACGGTTCGGCCGAGAAATCCGCCCGCGCCGGTGACTAGTACGCGCACGTCATCTCCGTCAGTGCTTGCGGGTTGTTGGCAGTGTGCCGCGCCGCTGGATCGGGGTTAGTAGCTCGCTTCCGGTCAGCTCCCGGCTTTCCGGCTCGTAGTCACACGAAACCAGGCACGACCACAGGGTGTTCTTGTACGTCTTGTACAAGCTGGTCACGTTGTCCGCGAGGTACTTGGCCGCGCCGCGCGACCCTGTCGCGTGAATTCCGGCCGCATACAGCCAAAACCCGTTGCCGTCCGGCCTGGGGAGCGCACCGAGGTACCCGTAGTCCTGCGGCTTGCCGGAGTCCTGCGGTGAGCGGTACTTCTCCCCGGATTCCTTGTCTTGCAAGAACCATCCCGCGTCGTCCCGAGCGAACCCATATCGGGTGTCGGCGCTCAACGCCTGTTCAAGCCACGGTGACTGACGAGGTCCACATGTGATGATCAACCCGTCGCGGTTCAAGTCGATGAAGTCGTTTTGCCCGGCATACTCGGTCTCGACCCGCAGACCTACCCCCTCGGCAAGCCTGGTCACCCGCTCCAGAAACTCGGTGTCCTCGTGATGCACGACGGGCCGTTGCTTGCCCTCGGGGTAAGGGGCGTACTCAACAGGCACGACGACGATGACCGAATCGCTACCGCTGAGCAGTCCGCGCTCAGGTTTACGGCCGCTCCCGGCCAGTAGCTGCGAGATACGAGATCGCGTCATACCGAGCAGCTTTGCGATGTCGGTTTGCGTCATGCCTGAGCGCAGCAGGTCCTCAATAGCTTCGCGACGCAACCGCGACAACTCGGCCATGACCGCCTGCTGCTCGTCTACCAGCTCGTTGATGCGCTGGGCACGCTCGCGCAGGTCCTCAATGTCTTGAACGGCCGCGATATCCAACATGGTCTCCCTGCCTCTGTCAAGGGCACTGTATCAACCCTGGTTAGGGGGGACAACAGCATCGCGGTAGGGGTATAAACACCAGTTGTTGCGAGGGGTTGACATGGTTGGGCATTGATGATGTTATGTAGTTACCCCACTAAACAACGCAAGTTGATAGCCCTAAACATAGGAGGACGGTATGCGGAACATCCCGGTGAACTTGGGTGGCTTCAAGTTGATGGTGACGGAGGCGCCGGTGATGAAGATGCGCGAGGACGGTAACGGGGAGCTGGTGCCGGTTCTGGCGTACGGCACGAACGAGCAGCAGTTTGTGGTGTCGGTGTTCGCGAAGCGTCGGCCGCGTGAGGATGGCGGCCGGGTGGGCAAGGGTGAAGAGATCAAGGTGACGTTGTCGGCTGACCCTGGGGATGGGTTTGACGAGGGTACGTATGTGGAGCTGATCGACGCGACGACCTCGCCGTGGGCGATGAAGGACGATCAGGGCAACGTCACCTCGGGTCTGTCGTTCAAGGCTGCGGGGCTCAAGCCTGCCGGGCAGAGCGGCTTGTCGTCCGCCGCCTAGTACCGGTTGATGGCCGGTGGGTGTCCGGCTCGCGCTAGTTCCCCCGCGTGGCGCGGAATCACCACCCTGGAGCGCTGCCCTAGTTGGTAGGCCGCCCGGTTCGAGTCGGGCCAGTGCGCTTCCCTTTTGTTGTTTGTCAATTACAGAGTGGGCCGATTCATGCCAAAAACCGCGTCTGTTTGTGGTGACGCGCCTTGATTCCCGACATTTGTTTCCGGGGGTCTTGGGGTTTTACCACGAGTTTTCGATAGAGGGAGTGAGTGTGATGGTTTCAGGTGAGGGTGTGTGCACGTTCAATCCTGCGGGCGTCAAGCGGGGTGTGTGATGCCGGACGACGAGTTGGTGCATCGCACGAGGTCTCATTCCTGGTGGGACGGCCGCATTGTTGGCCTGTGTGGCGCGACGGCGGAGCGGGGCGAGCGGGAGAGCGTGTGGTTGACGTGGGGCGCGAAATGGTGTCCGGCGTGTGAGCGTATTCGTGAAGCGGTCGCGTGATGGCTGACCATTCGTGCACGGCAGCGTTTTTTGTGTCGCCGACGGGAATTGCGACATGTGAGCAGTGCGGTCGTCAATGGGAGTACACGTAACAACGACATTGTGGAGGCAGGGAAATGGTGACGTATCTGATGGTAGCTGTGTTGACGGTCTGTTTGTTCGCGGCGTCGTGGTGGCTGGGCGCGGCGGTGGTGGCTGGTGTCGTGCTGGTCTGGCTCCACACCAGTACGAGGACGGAGGCGCGGCGATGAGCGGGCGTGCGGCGCGGGTGTCGGGGCTGTTGCGGCGGCTGTCGGCACGGTTGGAGCGGGACCGGTGGGAAGCGTTGAACGAACCGGCCTCGGATCGGGCGTGGCAGGCGGGGTTTTGTGAGGGCTTGGCGCACGCGCAGCATGTGTTGCGTAACGGGGCATGACAGGGAGGGGGCGGTATTCAACAGCTCATATGGACGGGATGGGCGTTCTGATGGGAACACAGCGAGCTGAGGAGACGACTTGACGGAGATTGAGCAGGTCCGCACGAGGATTCAGGAGTTTGAAGCGGAATTGGATCGTGCGCTTCAGCGAGGCCGTTCTCGGGAAGCGGTAGACGACATCCATATGAGCCTCGATGTCCTTCAGAACAGGCTGGAGCGGCTTGAAGCGCGGGACTGGTGATCACAGCGAGCAGGACATCCGACCGGATGGTCGCGGCGCAAGATTGCATGTCAGATCGCCATCACCATAGGTGAGCTGTCGATTTGCGCTTAATGGGCACGTATCGATGCGGAAGGCAGGTGAGGGCACATGCAGGTTCCGGGTGTGAGTGGGGCGAGGAATCGTCGTGCTCAGCAGAATTACGCGAATTTCGTGAACGCGTTGAATCTGGTGGCGGAGCAGTTCGATGAGGTGGACAAGCTCATCAATTCTTTTGATTCCAGGGAGATGCCGGGTGGGTTCACGGTGTCCACACCGGAGGAGTTGCGCGGGTTCCGGCGTAAGGCGTTCGACGCGTTGGACCGGATGCGGGCCACGGCTCGTAAGTATGAGGGCGAGTTGATCTCGCGGGATTGGAGGTTCTGACTCATGGCACATCAGGTTGATCGGGTGTTGGGGGATCTGGATGCGGCGATGCGGCAGTTGAAGCAGGCGATGCACGGTATTCCGGTGCGTCGGGAGGGTTTCAAGGCGCATCACGATAAGGCGGCGCGCGCGGTGGGTCATTTGATCGCGGAGTTGCAGGACGCTAGTGCCGCCATCAAGGACTAACCCCCACATAACCAATAAAGACACGACACGGCGCGAGACCGGCCCCGCAAACCCCTTGTGAAGTTCGCAGGGGTGGCGGGGCCGGTTTTGTGTGTGAGGAGAAGGGAGTTTCTGTGATGAGCACACCGGATGCGAAACGACGCACGGGCCGTGAGGTGAAGGCGCTGGTGTGGACCGCTCGGCACCCGGTCGGCACGATGGTGGCCCCCGCGACCGCCGCCACGGCAGGGCTGGAATTGGGTTGGGCCACCACGGGTGGCATCGCCGGGGGCACGGTGGTGGCGTTGTGTGGTTGGTATCGGGCGCATCCGGCCACGTTCGACCACTACGCCGCTCCTCGGTTGCGGGCGTGGAGGCGTCGGTGGGGTGCCTATCTGGGGCCTCGGTTCAATGCCGCCTTGCGGGCTTGTGATTTGTGCACGGTGCACCGCAAGACTGATGAGGAGCATTTCCCGCGGATCATCCGCACCCGGTCGTTCTCGCCGACGGTGGACACGTTGTGGTTGCGGATCCCGAAGGGCATGCACGCCCGCCACTTCGAGGCGAAGCTTGAGGAGTTGGCGGACGCACTGCGGGTGCAGCGGGTGGCGGTGGAGCGGGTCAAGCCTGGTGTCGTGGGGTTGGTGATCGAGCGGAAGGAACCGTTCACCGAGACGATTCCGGCGCCGGAGATGCCGCAGGAGTCGGAAGCGGTCGACCCCACCGACATTTACGTCGGTGAAACCGAGTTCGGTCAGGATTGGCGGCTGGCTGTGCTGGGGCAGCACACGTTCATCGCGGGCGCCACCGGTGCGGGGAAGAACTCCATCCCCATGTCGATCCTGCGGGCGCTGGCGCCGATGATCCGTGACGGGCTGGTGCGGTTGTGGTTGTGCGATCCGAAGCAGATGGAGTTCGGCACGCTCGCGGGCATCGCCTACCGCTACGCCACCAGCGAGACCGACTGTGCGGATCTGGTCGGCGAGTTCGTGGACGACCTCAAACGGGTGCAACACGAACTCGCCGGACGGGGCGACCGCAAGATCACGATCTCGCCCGGGACACCGCTGAACCTGTTGATCGTGGACGAGATCGGGGCCCTGTTGGCCTACAACTCCGACACCCAGTCTCGGCGCGAACTGGCCCGTAACCTCGCGGTCATCGGCTCGCAAGGGCGGGCCACGGGGCATTCGATGATGGCGCTGGTGCAGGAGCCCACCAAGGACACGGTGCCGATCAGGGACTTGTTCACGGTGCGGATCTGCCTGCGGGTCACCGCCCAGTCGCATGTGGACATGACACTCGGGGAAAACGCCCGCCTGCGCGGAGCTATCGCCGACGAAATCCCCAACATCGCCGAAACAGCCGGGATTGGTTACGTCGTCCAGCAACGCACCCGTGTTCCAGTGCGGGTCCGTGCCTCCTACGTCACCGACACCGAAATCGAGGAACTGGTCACCTTCGTCCACACCAGGCCCGCCGGTGAGGGTGCGCACCTTCAGGCGGTGGCCTGATGTATGGGGACGTGAACTGGCCGTCACTGGTGGACGTGACGCACTACCGGGTGTTGTGGGTGCTGGACCTGGGCGACGACGACGATGTGATGTCGGAGCTGTCGGGCACAGTGCACCGCACCCGCGACGAGGCCCAGCGAGAAATCCGCGTTGATCAGGCATGGTCGCAATACCTGAACCGCAAACCTGCGGCGGAATTCGTGATCTGGCCTTGCGACCCGGTGTTTCTCGCCCGGTGCGGCGAATGCGGCGACTACCCCGACGACCAGTACCGGGCCTTCCGCGACTGGGACCACATCGCCGACTACACCCGCAACTTCCCCGGCTGGCTCGCCACCAGCGAACGCACCGTGTTCTGCCCCCGCCACCTACCCGCACACGGCTGGTGACAACAACCACGACCCTGGAGAAGGGATAGTGCAATGAGGACACTGAAATTTCTGGGTATGTGGGCGAAAATGACCCTGGTCGCGATACTAGCGATGGTCGTGGAAATCGCCACCATCACCACCCTCTGGATACTCGCCCCCGTAGCTGCGATCACGGTGCTGGCGTGGGCGGCGGTCACCGCAGGCATGTGGCGCGAATGGCGAGCACACGCCACCGGATACACCCACCAAATCACCGACCTACGACGGGAACGCGTCTGATGCGCCACCACGACCGCAACCAACTCGACCTGTTCACCACCACCACGACCACCACCCCGGCCTCGACCCGCGACACACCACCCGCCAAGGGGCGCCGCTCCCGCACAGTGTCCGCGTCGCCGACGGTGGCCCAGGACGTGCTCGCCGAAATACAGGCGGGCCGGTTCGGGCTCCTCGACGACAGTGACCGCGTCGTGGTGATCGACGGAGACGGACACGTCCGTACCGCCCTGGATGAGGATGTCGTCCACGAACTCATCCAGGGCCGGTATGCCCAACCCTGCCCCGCCAGAGACACCATCACCGCCCTGCACGGAGCGATCCGCAAACCCGTCTCACCACTACGACTGACCAAAACCGGGCGGGCACTGCTGCACCGCTGGTCCGCCCTGCACACCTACCCCTGACCTCACGACAGCAAGGAAGGCAGACGCCATGTCCACCATGGACAAACCTCGGATAGCCGACCGCGTGGTGGACACCGTCCGCGTCCTCGTCGCCATCATCCTCGGCGGCATCGGCGGGGCGGTCGGCTTCACCCACACCCACGACTGGGCCGAACACCACGGACAAACCGGCTGGCTGGCCTGGGCCACCGCCATCGTGATCGAGGGCATGGCCGTCGTGGCCGGGTTCGAAATCCGCCGCGACCACCACGCCGGGAAAACCACCCTCCTCACCTTCCCCGTAGTCGTGTTCGTCGGCGCATTCGTCGTGCAAATGGCCGCACAAGTCGAACTCGCCGAACCCAGCATCTTCGGCTGGCTCGTCGCCGCCATGCCCGCCCTCGGCTTCCTCGTCGTCGTCAAACTCCTCCTCCGCAAACCAGCCCCCAACACCGACACCGAGACCACCACGGCGACAGAGCCGACCAAGACCGACACCGAACCACAAACAGAGCCGACACGACCAGCACAGCCCGAGCCAGAGCCAACGATTCCCATGCCGCCGACAAGCGGAGTTCGGGCGAAACTGCCGCCATCGCTAATGGCACGCCTGGACGCCCTACACGCCGACGCACACGACACCGGCCGGACGCTGAGCGCCGCCGAGATCCAGCGAGCGTTGCGCCTGCCCGCGTCGATGGCCCAGCAACTCGCCACCGACCTGACACCCCGCAACGGGCACCCCATCAGCGCCTAACCACCGAACACTCCGCACGCGAGGGCGGGGCATGACCAACAACCCGGTCGTGCCCCGCCCTTCGGCTGTGTGCACCACCAGAAAGGGCCTGTTCATGGAAACGCTGGAACAACGCCTCACCCACCGCGTCCGCGCTTCGGACTATGCCGACTGGCGGGCCAAAGTCCGCGCCGTCAACGGCTGCGCCAAACCCATCCGCCTCACCGGAGCGCATCAACTCCAAGACACCCGCACCGGAACCGTGCTGCATCACCATGGTGGGGACATCTTCGCGCCCTGCGGCAACCGCCGCTCCGCCGTCTGCCCCGCCTGTAGCGACCGCTACGCCGCCGACGCCTTCCACCTCGTCCGCGCGGGACTTGTCGGCGGCACCAAAGGTGTTCCCACGGCTGTCACCGACCGCCCCCGGGCGTTCGTCACCCTCACCGCACCCTCGTTCGGCCCGGTGCATCACGCCCGGACCAGCGCACGGGGCAAGCGCATCCCCTGCGGCTGCGGCGAACACCATCACGACGCCGACACCCGCATCGGCACACCCCTCGACCCCGAGGGCTACGACTATGTGGGGGCGGTGCTGTGGCAAGCCCACGCCGGAGTGCTCTGGCAGCGCTTCACCATGCGCCTACGCCGAGAAATCGCCAAACGGGCAGGAATCCGCGTCCGCGACTTCCCCACCGAAGCCCGCCTGTCCTACGGCAAAGTCGCCGAATACCAACGCCGGGGCCTCATCCACTTCCACGCCATCATCCGCCTCGACGGCCCCGACGGCGCCACCACACCCGCCCCACCTTGGGCGCACCCCGACCTACTTGACGACGCCATCCACGCCGCCGCCGGAGCAGTCGTGCTGAACGCGGCCCGCCCGGACGGCACCACCGACACCCTCACCTGGGGCACACAGGTCGACGTCCGACCGATCCAGCCCAGTGGCTCAACCGAGTTCGAAACCCGCGACGGGCAGATCAGCGAGGCCCGCCTGGCGGCCTATATCGCCAAGTACGCCACCAAAGGCACCGGTAAGACCGAGGCCGCCGACCGTCCCATCCGATCGCAACTCGACATCGACTTCCTCCGAGTCTCCGAGCATCACCGGCGGATCATCCAAACGGCCTGGGACCTCGGCGACCTGCCCATGTATGAGGAGCTGAACCTGCGGCGCTGGGCACACATGCTCGCCTTCCGAGGCCACTTCCTCACCAAATCCACCCGCTACTCCACCACCTTCAAAACCATCCGGGGCGACCGCAAAGTCTTCCGGCTGACCGAAACACTCCAGCGCCTCGGCCTGGCCGACCAGGCCGACACCATC
Source organism: Prauserella marina (assembly GCF_002240355.1). Classification (GTDB taxonomy): domain Bacteria; phylum Actinomycetota; class Actinomycetes; order Mycobacteriales; family Pseudonocardiaceae; genus Prauserella_A; species Prauserella_A marina. The sequence goes on along the minus strand of NZ_CP016353.1, from coordinate 2,541,150 downwards.
GCAGTGGTCAACGACTGGACCTTCCACGGCGCCGGATACCGCGACGACGCCGAACGCGAACTCGCCGCAGGCATCGCCACACGCATCCAAGACGACCGCAAAGCCAAATACGCCAACGAATACGCAAAGGAACAACAACCATGAACAAGCTACTCACCGTCGACGAACTCGCCGACTACCTCAGCGTCCCGAAGAACACGCTCTACCAGTGGCGCACCAAAGGCTACGGCCCACCAGGAAAACGCGTCGGCAAACACGTCCGCTACCGCGCCGACGACGTCGACACCTGGATCGAACAGCAAGGAACCCTCTGAATGGCGCGAGTATGGATCTACGACCGAACGCAAACGCGGGCCTACAAGGAGGCCGCGAGGAAGGCGAAGTCCAACGGGCGCAAGCCTCCCGCTCGGTGGCTCGTGCGCTACTACGACCGGAGCGGCAACCTCAAGTCCGAGGCCGTAGCGAACAAGACAAAGGCCGAGGACCGACGTACCGAGTTGGAAGCGTCGCTCGTAGCGGGTACCTATGTCGACCCGGCTCGCGCGAAAGTGTCGTTCGCGGAGATGGCCGAGAAGTGGTTGGACACCCGGCATGACCTGAAACAGTCGACCTGGTGGAAGTACCGGGGCCTACTGGACAACCACGTCAACCCCCGCTGGGGCGAACTGCCCCTCAACGGCGTCATGCGCGAGGAAATCGACGTGTGGGTCGCCAAGCTGCTCAAGTCGAAGGAGGACAACGGAAGCCAGCTCGGAGCGTCTCAGGCTCGGCACGCATACCGGGTGCTCGCGATGGTGCTGGAGTGGTGCACTCCGTCGCGCATTCCCGTCAACCCGGCTCGTGGCGTGACGCTACCGGTGCAAGCTGAGGCCGAACACGTCTACCTGTCGTATACCCAGGTCGAACAGCTTGCCGACGCGGCGGCCGAACTGCGCACGAAGTACGACCGCCCCACCGCGTGCGCAGCCATCAACAAGGCGCTCATCCTTGTGCTTGCCTATACGGGGGTCCGCTGGGGTGAGGCGGCGGCACTGCGGGTCGGCAGGGTCGATCTCGACAAGCGCCGTATCCGGGTCGCCACGACCTTTTACGAGGTCAACGGCGTGCAACACGAGGGACTACCCAAGACCGGTAAGCGGCGCACCGTGTCGTTCCCTGCCTCCCTGGTCCCGCTGCTGCGCCCCCTCGTCCACGACAGGGAACCCGACGAGCTGCTGTTCACCACCACACGTGGCCTGTCACTGCGTAGTCACAACTGGCGCACCCGCGAGTTCGGCCCCGCCGTCGACGCAGCCGGAATCAAGATCGACGGACTTACCCCGCACAAGCTCAGGCACACCGCCGCCTCGCTCGCCATATCCGCCGGAGCCGACGTCAAGGTCGTCCAGCAGATGCTCGGCCACACCGACGCCGCCATGACCCTCAACGTCTACGGCCACCTCTTCCCCGACCGCCTCGACGAGGTCGCCGACGTACTCGACCTACGGCGAGCAAGCGCGCTACGCGACCTCAGAGCGGCATAGGTGATCTTGGTAGCGCCCGTGTGACATGAATGTGACATGGGGGAGAAGGAACCGACCCATGAAATGACTCAGGGGCCGTCTACCTGCGTAGACGGCCCCTGAATGGTCGGGCTGACAGGATTTGAACCTGCGACCCCTTGACCCCCAGTCAAGTGCGCTACCAAACTGCGCCACAGCCCGGCCTCAACCTCTCGCGAAGTTGATGAAACACAGCTTACCCTCCACCTCCACACCCCTCACAGGCAGGTGCCACTTCTCGTTTTCGCAGGTCAGCGCACGTGACGGCCGACACGTCGACCTCACGGGCGCGACCGACCCCAACAGCCCCCGCGCGACGCCAGGCGACCCACGGGACCGCATCGACGTTCCCAGGCTGATCCGACCCATCCGCCCTAACCGGCAAATTCCTCCATTGTGGACACCGGAAGTCGCGCACCGATCACACCCGCACGTAAGACGGGCGTCAAATCTCTGCCAGTCCATGGGGTGGTTACTGACCGACAGCTCGTCGCGCGATGACTACCGAGAGCATCAGATATACCTTGATGTCATCATTCAGGGGCAACTTGGTAACGACGGCTCGACAAACCGGGCCCGGCGTGTATCGTCCATTGTGGTTCCGTGCTCCCGGTGACCCCCAGGCTGGTCGAGCGCGGAACCTTTTTCAACTCCCCCACCGTCCATTGTGGCGTGAAACGACCGTCTCCCGCGCGCCGCGTTCCTCCGCCTGGTCTCGGCCACCGGGTCGGTGAGTCCGGGGGGCGGCACCGCCCACGGGAAGTTGATGCGCGAGCCCGAGCTGCCTGGCGACGAACGCTCCCCAAGTCCGGCGAACTCACCGGTCACCTGAGCAGGGCATTCAGCGCGCGTTGAGTCCGCAGCCAGTACCGGACCAGCTCCAGCGACCACGGTCGCGGTGCTCCCTCCTCCCAGTCCTCGTCCGCGAAGCTCGGTCCGAAGCGAGTGCAGCTCAACCGGTCGCGCGGGTCGTCGAGCTCGGCGTCGGAGACGGCGATCGTGAAGGGTAAATCAGCTCACTTCCGCCCGGCGACCGGCGCCGTCGTGACCAATGTAGACGGAGGTGGGGGCTGACCATGTCGGTCACCGCCTCGCCACGAGCTACCTTTACCATTCGCCTGGTGAGCTACGACGATCTCGACCCCTTCGAGCACCTCGACACCTCGTCCCTTCCGCCGCGCCAGCAGCGGATACTGGTGACCATCAGGGACTGGGTCGTCCGGCACGGGTACGCGCCGAGCAGCCGCGAGATCGGCGACGCGGTCGGCCTGCGCTCGTCGTCCTCGGTGTCGAAGCACCTCGCGAGTCTTGAGGAGAAGGGGTTCCTGCGGCGAAGCCCCACGGTGTCCCGGCCGATCGACGTCAGGGACTTCCTGAGGGAGCCCTCGTCGCGCCCCTCCGAGGATTCGGTTCCGGTTCCCGTCGTCGGCGACATCGCGGCCGGCAGTCCCATCACCGCCGACGAGCACCTTGACGACCTGCTGACGCTGCCGCGCGAGCTCACCGGCCGAGGCACCGTCTTCGGGCTGCGGGTGCGGGGCGATTCGATGATCGACGCCGCGATCTGTGACGGGGACATCGTGGTGGTGCGGCAGCAGTCCGAAGCGCACTCGGGACAGATCGTCGCGGCGATGATCGACGGCGAGGCGACGGTGAAGGTGTTCCGCCGCAGGAACGGCCACGTCCTGCTCGAACCGCGCAACGCGGCCTACGACGTCATCGACGGAGACGAGGCCGTGGTGCTCGGAACGGTCGTCTCCGTGCTGCGCAGCGTCTGAACAGCTTCCCGGCCTGTCATCCCGGCACGGGCTCCGGCGGCGAGATCCGGATCCCTGCCAGGCTTCGGCTCGGCCGGTTCGGCGAGTTGAGCGCCATGCGCAGCAAGGGTTTCGGGACGCGGGGCAGCCAGCGCAGCACGGTGGCCGTCAGCGCGGCCTCGAACCGGGAGCGCGGGACGATCGTCTTCATCACCTTCGGCCCCACGGTCCGCGTCGTGGCAACGTAGTCGCTCATGTCCTTCTCGTAGCGGGCAAACGCGACGGTGTGGTCGCCGCGCGCCTTCGCGAGGTTCGCGGCGAGCAGGTAGGCCCCGACCATGGCGACGGTGGTGCCACCGCCGACGGCGGGTCCCGGCGAGTAGCCCGCGTCGCCGACGAGCGTGACCCTGCCTTTCGACCACGTGTCCATCAGGATCTGGCTGATCGAATCGAGGTAGAAGTCGTCCGCACCGGCCGCCTCGGCGAGCAGGCGCGGCACCTGGCTGCCCTCCCCCGCGAACACCTCGCGCAGCAGCTCCACTTGGCGCGCCGTGTCGCGGTGGTCGTAGGCCAGTTCCTCCCGCCGCCGGAAGAGGAACACCGCCCTCGCCTCCCCGGTCTGCCACACCGGGTACGTCGCGACGAGCTTGTCGACCGCGTGATACACCGACATCCTGCCTTCCGGCATCCCGTGACCGGGCACGGTGAAGGCGCTCAGGTAGCCGCCGAGGAAGTTGCGATAGCCGGACTCCGGCCCGAACACGAGCCCCCTGACACCCGAGTGCAGACCGTCGGCGCCGACGACGAGATCGAAGCGCCTCGGCTTGTTGCGGGCGAAGGTCACGTCGACGCCGCCTGAGTCCTCCGAGATGCCGGTGATGGTGTCGCCGAAGAGGTATTCGACGTCGTCGCGCGTCGCCTCGTGCAGGATGCGGGCCAGTTCACCTCGGATGATCTCGATGTGGTCGTCGCCGGAGTCGTGCGTGGCGAACCGGGAGAAGTCGACGTGGACCGGCCCTCGGCCGGGGCGTTCCAGAGTGAGCGCCGAGGTTCTGGTGTGCATGGCCTCCACCTCGGAGTGGATGCCCATGTACTCGGCGATCCGCACCGCGGGTTCGAACAGGTCGACGGCGTGGCCGCCGGTGCCAGCGCGCAGCAGCGGAGCGCGCTCGACCACGACGGGGCTGAAGCCGTAGCGCCGGAGCCAGTAGGCGAGTACCGGTCCGGCGACGCTGGCACCCGAGATCAGGATGTTCATGACCAACCCTTCGATACGTTTACTTACCGGAAGGTAAATGAACGACGCGCCCTCCGTCAACAGCACGGGCACGGTTAGGCTGGCCGCGTGGCAAGGGCGAGATCGACCGAGACGAAGGACCGCATCCAGGCGGCCGCGCTGGACCTGTTCGCCGAGAAAGGCGTCCAGCAGACGAGCCTGCGCGAGATCGCGGAACGCCTCGGGCTCACCAAGCCCGCGCTGTATTACCACTTCGCCTCGCGCGAGGATCTGGTCAACTCGCTCGTGCAACCACTCATCGAGGACATCGAAGCGCTACTCGTCGACGACGAGGCCGCGGCCCGGACCGACCGGCGGGCTCTGCTCGACCGCTACTTCGACGTCACGTGCAGGCATCGCAGGGTCACCGCGTTGCTGGTTCGCGAGGTAGCCATCCTCGCCCGGCTCGATCTCGGCACCCGCATCGCGGCATGGCGGCTGCGGCTCATGCGCTTGCTGGCAGGACCCGGCGCCTCATTGGCCGAGCAGGCGAAAGCCGTCTCGGCACTCGGCGGTCTCGCCGACTGCATCGTGCTCTTCGCCGACGTGCCGGTGGAAACCCTGCGCCCGGCGGCCCTCGGCGCCGCCTACGCGACGCTCGGCATCGAACCCGGCGAGAGTCCACAGTAGAGTCCGGCCCCGCTTCCGCCGAATCTCGCCGCGTCCCTTGACCTCCAGCGCGCTTGAGGTAGCACGGTGGACCGAGAAACGCCGAAACGGGAAGGACCGACATGACATCCGCCGCTTCCAGCACACGGTTCACCAGCCAGGAACTGCGCTACCTCGCCGGTCAGCGGCTGGGCCGGCTCGCGACCGTGCAACGCAACGGAACCTTGCAGAACAGCCCCGTCGGCTTCCACTACAACGACGACACCGAGACCATCGACATCATCGGATTCGACATGGCGGGCAGCCAGAAGTTCCGCAACGTCGCCGCCAACGGCAAGGTCGCCTTCGTCGTCGACGACGTCCGCTCGGTGCGCCCATGGCGAGTCCGCTGCCTGGAAATCAGGGGGTACGCCGAGGCCGTCGATCCGCCCGAGCGACGCGCCGGAGTCGACGGCGCGATCATCCGCATCCACCCCACCAGGATCATCTCCTTCGGGCTCGACGATGCCGACGTGGATCCACACGACCTCGTCGCCGACAGGCGCGACGTCGGCTGACCCACCGGACATCCGGGTGTGGGAGAAACCCCGTCCGGTTTCTCCCACACCCGGTTCCTCCCGCCCCCGGGTTCGTGGTCAGCCGTCGATGAACACGTCCGCGACCGTGGGGCGTTCCGGCGTGCTGCCCGCCTCGCCCTCACACGTCGCCGCGAAAATCAAGATCAGGAACAGGCTGACGATCACGGCGAGGCAGCCGCCCCCGCCGTCGCGGCTCTTCTGGATCTCGAAGCCACCTCCCGGCTCGATGCCGGGATGCTGCCGCAGGTAGTGCCTTCCGTGCTGCGAGACGCCCTCGGACTCGGGCAGCCACGCCGTCCGGTGGTTGCACTCACCGCACCAGTAGCGGAACTTCGTCGCCATCGCCGCTCGTTCTCCCCTCGGTTCAGCGCCGGTCGGTGAACAGCGCGACGAAGTGGTCGAGGTCGGCCTGCAGGCACGCGATCTGGCTGTGCTTGCCGGTGCAGCCGGGCGCCCACTCGCTGCCGTCGCCGTAGTCGAGGAAGTCGTGCGGAATCCCGGCCGCGGTCAGGTTGGCGGAGGTGACCACAGCCGTCTGCCGTGCCCTGTTCTCGATGACGGCCTGGATCGGGTTGACCGTGAGGTCACCGCCGTTGCCCGCGTACATCGCCACGCCCATCCCGCGCAGCGGCTCGACGTTCTGTGCGGGACTCTGCGCGTTCCACACCCCGTCGAATGGCCAGACCGGTGACCCGAAGATCGCGTCCGGAGTCGTCGTCGGCACGCCGGAGGCCGGATCCAGCGTCGTGGCGACCACCGCGGCCCTCATCTCAGGGCTGAGCAGGTCGAGGCCACCGGAGAAGCTGCCGACGTAGCTGAACAACTCGGGCCGGTGCTGCGCGTAGTGGAAGGCGCCGAACCCGCCCATCGAATGCCCCGCGATGGCCCTGCCTTCCCTTGAGGCGTCCGTCGCCAGGTTGTCGTCGATGAACGGGATGAGCTGGTCGAGGTGGAAGGTCTCCCAGTTCTGCGGGCCCTGGTCTCCGGGGTTGACCCAGTTGGAATACCAGCTCCTCCCCCCGTTGGGCCACACGGTGATCACTGGCTCGTCCCGCGTCGCCCGTTCCCCCATCTGCCTGTTGGCCGCCGAGTCGGCCCTGTCCCCGTTGCCGTGCAGCGAGTACAGCACGGGGTATTCGGCCGAGGGGTCGTAGTCCTCCGGCAACGTGATCATGATGTCGTGCTCACCGGGATCCTGCCCCGGTTGCAGGCTCGGCGTCGGCACCTCGTCGGTCGCGACGGAGAAGACGAACGTCCGGTCGCTGTCGGCCACCCACTCCGGCTGGTCGACGATCGTGAGCCCGTGACCGTCGGTCAGCTCGGGCAGCTCGGGCAGAGCCGTGCCGGGGTCGGCCGCCGCGGCCGCCGGCGTGAACGCGAACGCGGCCAGCACGGCCACGATCGCCGAACGCTGCGCCATCGGCACCGTTGAGCGGAGTGTCATCGCGTGATCCCCTTCGACGCTGGTGTTGCCGGTGATCCTGCCGTTGTCCCTGGTCACGGAACCAGGCCGTAGACCGGCCTTTCATGGCCGGTCGGCACGCTAGAGTCGTGCTCTCACTGGGAAAGGGGCACTGGGGGCATGAGCCGGTTCGGTGGCCTGCTGCGCGAGCTCCGGCGGCAGGCGGGTATGACGCAGGAACAGCTCGCGGAGAAGTCGGGCGTCGCGGTCAGAACCATCCGAAGACTGGAGACGGGCAGCCCCACCGATCCCCGGATGGGAACGGTGACCTCGCTCGCCGACGCGCTCGACGTCAGTCACGAGCAACGCAGGGTCCTGCTCGCCGCCGCCGACGGCACGGAGCCCGTCGCCGTCCGCGAAGCTCACCCCGAGCCGAAGGTGACGGACGAACCACCCCGGATCCCCTCGCCGCGAACACCCTCACCCCGGCCCTCGCGGGCGGGCGACCCGGTGTCGGAAGCCGCCGACCATCTCGCGATGGTGATGGCGACCCGGCTGCGCCGCGAGGAAGAACAGCGCCGCGTCAACGATCCGCTTCCACTGCCGGTGCGCTGGCGGACGGCACCGGCCGGCATCGTCGACCACCCCGAGAACATCCGGCGGCTTCCCGCGCACGCCGTCGCGGAACCGCTCGCGCTCACCGGCGGGCTCGACGATCTCGCCAGTACCTACGCGGATCTTCCCTCCGGGCGATTGGTGCTGCTGGGAAGGGGCGGCTCGGGCAAGACGGTACTGGCGTTGCGGTTCGTACTGGACCACCTGCACACGCGAACACACGGCGAACAGGTACCGGTGATCTTCAGCGTCGGTTCGTGGGACCCGACGACGACCTCGCTGCGTGCCTGGCTGGTGGAACGGCTGCTGCGGGACAACCCGGGGCTCTCGGCCACGGGACCCGGCGGATCGACGCTGGCGTCGCTGCTGGTCGAATCGGGGTGGGTGCTGCCGGTGCTCGACGGCTTCGACGAACTCGCGCACGGTCTCCACCGGCCTGCCATGGAAGCGCTCAACGACACGTCGATGCCGTTGCTGTTGACCAGCAGGGCACCCGAATACGAACGCACCGTCGCCGCCGTCGACGTCCTCACCTCAGCCGCGGTACTCGTCGTCACCGACTTGACCCCCGACGATCTCGCGGGCTACCTTCCCCGCACCGCTCGCCGCTCCGGCGACGGCGAGACCGCGACCCGGTGGGACGGCGTACTCGCCGCCCTGCGCGCGGAGGACCGTGATCCCACGGCCGAAAACCTCGCCACCGTGCTGACCACGCCGCTGATGGTCACGCTCGCCCGCACCGTCTACAGCGACAACAGGGACCGCGATCCCTCCGTTCTGCTCGACAGCGCCAGATTTCCCAGCCCTGAGGCCATCGAGGACCATCTGCTCGGCAGCTTCGTGCCCGCCGTCTACCGCGACGCGACCCCCGGCGGCAGGCGCAACTGGGATCCCGACAAAGCCGTGCACTGGCTCGGTTTCCTTGCCGACCATCTCGACCGGCGCGGCATCGGCGACCTCGAATGGTGGCGGCTCGGCGACTCACTCCGCCGGTCCTCACGCATCCTGCTCGTGGTGATCGCGTGCGCGCTGGCGACGGCGGTGCTGGACTGGTTTCTCTTCCTGCCGGTGAACTCACTGATCATCGGGCCACCGGCGTTCGAACTCGCGGTGCTCGAAGGGCTGATCATCGGGCCGACCGCGGGACTGGCGTTCGGGCTGGTCTACGGGATCATGATCGTGGTGGGCGGCAGGACCTTCGAGCCGTTACGCATGCGGATCCGGTTACCGGGCAGAGGGGGCCGAGGGCCGAGCAGGACACGAGCACTCGCCGCGAGGTTCGCGGGAGGCTTGGTCGGCGGAGCGGTCGTGGGACTGGGGCTCGGCCCCGCCATCACCATTCTGCGTGGGCTGACCTGGGGCTTTCATCCCGATGTCGGCATCGTGGTGCAGGCCGCGCTCGTCAACGTGATCGTCATCGCGCTCGTCTTCGGCCTGGCGGCGGGAATCGTGCTCAGCCTCGCCGCCGCGCTGGGATCGCCGGTGGATCTGGCCTCGGCGACGGGGCCGCTCGATCTGCTGAAAGCCAACCGCACCACCGTGTTCCGTCTCATCGCGGTGCTCGCCGTGACCTTCGCGATCGTGATCGCCTTCGGAGGACGGCTCGTCGTGTCCGGTCTCGGGGACATGCTGGGCCCGCTCAACTGGAATCCGCTTGAGGACGGCCTGCTGTTCGGCATCGTCGGCGGAATCACCGGTGGTCTCGGCTATGCCTTCGCGTTCACCGCGTGGGGACAGTGGCTCATCTTCGCGAGGCTGCGCCTGCCGCTGCGGGGAAGCCTTCCGTGGGCGCTGCCCGAATTCCTCGACGACGCCTACCGGCGGGGAGTGCTGCGGCAGACCGGCGCGGTCTATCAGTTCCGGCACGCCCGGCTGCAACACCACCTCGGCAGGCAGTTCCGCGAGCGCGAGCACGCCACCGCGCGCTGAGCCGCGACACTAAGGTTCCGGTATGTCCTCTCCGTCCCATCCGCCGATTCTCGAACTGCGCGCGGCGGCGAAGAACCGCCGGGTCATCGTGCCGCTGGCGGCGCTGCTGACCGGCGCGGTGCTGATCGTGCCTCCCGCCGTCGGAGGCAGCCTGCCCGTGACGGCTGGCGCCGTGGTGGTGTGGGCGGCGATCTTCGTTCCGCTGGCGATCTACAACCACCGGCTCAGGGTGGTGCTGACGCACACGGAGTTCGGCAAGGTCGGTCTCGGCAAGGGCAGGAGGCATTCGCGCGTCAACATCGCCAAGGCCGTCAGGGTCACCCTCTTGCCGCCGAGGGCGGGCTCGCCGCCTTCGGCGAACGTGTTCCTGCTCGATCCGGCAGGCGGCCTGCTGCTGCGATTGCGGGACAACGAGTTCGACAGAGCCGAGTTCGAGGACCTCATCGTGCGGCTCGGCGTTCCCGTCACGGCCTACCCCGCCATGCTGACCGCCAAGCAGTTCAGTGACCAGCATCCCGGCACGATCCGGTTCTGGGAACGCCGCCCCTACAGTTTCGCGGCGCTGTTCGGCTGCGGCACGATGGCGATACTGCTGATCGTCGCGGCCGTGCTCAGCGCGTATGTGCTGAACGACTGAGCACGGCCGAAGCCGGTCTTCGCCGCACCGTCCACACCGGCACGATCCGGTTCTGGGAACGCCGCCCCTACAGTTTCGCGGCGCTGTTCGGCTGCGGCACGATGGCGATACTGCTGATCGTCGCGGCCGTGCTCAGCGCGTATGTGCTGAACGACTGAGCACGGCCGAAGCCGGTCTTCGCCGCACCGTCCACATCGGAGCGCCGCCTCCGTCGCCCTCCTCGGCACATCCACCCGACTGGGTCACGACTTGGTCTCGCCATTGGCAAAAATAGATTTTTATGTAAAAATCGATCCATGCAAGAGGTGCTGTACCTGGACCGGCTCGAACAAGCCGAAGCGCTGCTCAAGCCGCAACGGATCGAGATCTTGCGGGCACTTGCTCTGCCGAGCACGTGCAACGAGGTGGCGACAAAGCTCGGCCAAACACCGCAGCGCGTCAACTACCACGTGAAGCGACTACTGGAACACGGCCTTGTCCGGCAGATCGCCGAGCGCAAGGTCCGCAACGTGTACGAAGGCATCTACCAAGCGATGGCCCGTTCGTACTGGCTCTCACCGCAACTCGTCGGCAGGGTTGGCGACCGGCAGTCGACCGGCCTGCTGTCACTGGGGCATCTTCTCGACCTCGCCGAGGAGATACAGCGAGACGTCGCGGCCATCGACACTACGGAATCCGACCTGCCTTCGCTGGGGGTCGCGGGACAGATCTACCTCAGTCCCGAACAACGTCCGGCGTTCCTCGCGGAATTACAGGACACCTTGCAGGATCTCTTCACTCGCTACGGCGGCAGTACGGGAGACCGGTTCAAGCTCGCTGTCGCCTGCTATCCCACGGGAAAGGAACAATCATCATGACCGAGCCACTGACCCTCAAGGCCCGCACGACCGCCACTCCTGAGCAGGTCTTTCAGGCACTCACCACGGTCGAGGGCATCACCACCTGGCTCGCCGACAAGGCGAACGTCGAATTGCCGGTGCGCTACGAATTCTGGGGGTCATCCGTTCCCGAAGGGGACGCGCCCCACCAGAGACTCGTGAGCGCGACCGGCAATTCCCTGCACTTCACCTGGCTGCTCGACGGCGAGGAGACGACGACCGGCATCGAGGTCGGTTCGGAGGACGGCGACACCACGATCACGCTGACCCAGAGCCACTTCGACTTCAACGACGTACTCACCGGTGCCAGCATCAGGGGCGTGCTCCAGACCTTCTGGGCGCTGGCGCTGGCCAACCTCGTCGACCACGTCGAAGGCCGCGAGATCACCGCACGGCCTGACTTCACCCGCACCGACTTCAGCACGACGGTGACGATCGACGCCTCCGCCGAGGAGGTGTTCGATTCGCTCATCAGCTCGGAGAAGGTCTCGGCCTGGTTCGGGTTCCCGTTCGAGATCGAGCCCTACGTCGACGGCCGCTATGCGATGGGCGGGTTCGACAACGCCCCGCACCCCGCCAAGATCGTGGACCTGGTGCCTGGCGAGCGGCTGAGCGTCGACTGGGGCCCGAGCGGTGTCGCCACCTGGGAACTGGAGGGCACCGGCGGCAAGACCCGGCTGACGATGATGAACAGCGGATTCGACACCACCAACCCGCCCTACGCCGGCTGGATCGGCAACCTCTCCGGTCTCGCCGAACTGCGTCGCTTCCACGACATCGCCGACTGGCGGCCCATCTGGATCGAGTCCTGACCCACCGCGACATCCGGCGCGACACCGAAAGGCACCACGGCGCAGGCGGGTTTCCGTCCTGCGCCGTGTTGCGTCGCCGTCCACCGCCGCCCGCCGACGGCGTCGAGATCCGCACTCGGGACGGCGAGATGCGCACCCAGGACGGCGAGATGCGCGCTCGGGACAGCGAGATGCACGTCGTAGTAGTGGCGGCCCGCCGGGTGTCCGAACGCAGCACTCGCGCGCCCGAGTGCGGAACTCGGCAACCTGAGTGCGGAACTCGCGCGCCCGAACGCGGAACTCGCCGAGATCAGGAACGTGGCTTACGGCTCAGGAAGTCGTCGGCGATCTCGTCGAAGGTCACCCAGCGGACCCCTTCGTGACCGCTGATGTGCTCGATGAGCCGTTCGTGCATGAGCAGGCTCTGCGGCCGTCCCGACACATCGGGGTGCACGGTCATCGTGAACACGGCGTAGTCGTGCTCGCGGTAGACCCAGTCGAACTGGTCGCGCCAGAGCAGTTCCAGATCACGCGGGTTGACGAATCCGTGGCTGTTCGGGCTCGACTTGATGAACATCATCGGGGGAAGGTCGTCGAGATACCACGAAGCGGGGATCTCGACGAGATCGGTTTCGGTGCCCTTGACGAACGGTTTCATCCAGTCCCCGGCAGGCTTGTCGTAGTCGATCCTCGTCCAGGAATCGCCGACGCGCACGTAGTAGGGTTCGAAGTCCCTGTGCATCAGCGAGTGGTCGTACTTGATACCGCGTTCGAGCAGTAGTTCGTTGGTGACCGGCGAAAACTCCCACCACGGCGCGACGTATCCCGTCGGCCGCTTACCCGTCCTCGTGCTGACGAGGTCGATGCAGTGGTCGAGAATCGCCGACTCCTGCTCACGGTTCATCGCGATCGGGTTCTCATGGCTGTAGCCATGCACGCCGATCTCGTGTCCGGCAGCGACACACGCGTCGAACTCATCGGGAAAACTCTCGATCGAGTGGCCAGGCCAGAACCATGTCGTCCGCAATTCCTTGCGGCGGAACAACTCCAGCATCCTGGGGACGCCGACCTCGCCCGCGAACACGCCTCGGGAGATGTCGCACGGCGAGTCCTCCCCGCCGTAGGAACCCAGCCAGCCACCAACGGCATCGACATCGACGCCGTATGCCACGAGGATTTCCTTCGCCATCGGACAATCCTTTCCCTCGATTTCGTGGTGGAGATCAGCGCTCACCCCGCGGCGGCTCCCACCCCGCGCAGCCACCGCAGACAATGCGTGCGTACCCGGTCCGGTTCGCTTTCCACCGCCAGCGTCGCGGCGAGCAGCAACCGGGCCTGCCACGGGGACAAATCTCCAGCCATCACCGCGCCCGCCTCGGCGAGCGCGGCGCCGCCCTCGGCGTAGAGCCCCGCGACGGGACCCTCACCGGTACGGGAGGTGACGAGAACGGGCATCCCGTCGGCGAGCAGCCGAAGGCAGGCCCTCGTGGTGGCCGGGGTGGCGTTGCCCGCGCCGAACCCGGCGAGGACGAGGCCACGCGCTCCGAGCGACGCGGCCGCCTCGACGGCGCCCGCGTCGGCACCGAGGTACTGGGCGATCACGTCCACCCTCGGCAGGTCGGTGAGCCCCGGTGGCAGGAACGGTGCCATCGGGGATACGGCGTGCGCGCGCACGCCCAGTTCGTCGACGTGCCCGATGGGACCTCGGCCTGGCGCGGCGAACGCGGCGAGTTCCAGACTGCGCACCTTGCGCACGCCGACGGCGGGAAGGACCTGATCGGCGAAGACGACGGTCACGCCGGTACCGGCCGCCTCGGGCGCGGCGGCCCAGCGCAGCGCGGCGGCGACGTTGCGGGGCCCGTCGGTAGCAGGGTCGTCGAAGGGGCGCTGCGCGCCGGTCAGCACGACCGGTGTCTGCCCCTCGTGGGCGAGCGCCAGCAGGAAGGCGGTCTCCTCGAGGGTGTCCGTCCCGTGCGTGATCACGATCCCCTCCGCGCCGTCGGAACTCGCCTGCCTGACCGTGTCGGCGAGTGTCAGCACGTCGGGCACCGTCGCGGCGAAACTGACGATCGACTGAGCATCGCGTGGCTCAACCCGCAGGTCACCGAGGTCCCATACGCGCTCGGCCGCATGCAGCAGGTCGGCGGCGCCTGCCTCGACCCTGCGGCCCCCCGAGCGGGAGCGGGTGGCGACGGTGCCGCCGGTGGCCAGCAGTACGAGATGACGCACGAGTCCTCCGCTATCGATTTCGAAAACGATTTCGTCGGATGATGCGGTGGATCGGAACCGGCGTCAACCCTGGAAACGAGACCGGGCCGAACTCAGGCGCGTCCCGGCCCCGGCCGGCCGATAGGCCAGAATGCACGCACGACCACCCGGTCGTGGCACTTCGAGGGGGTGAACGGCGATGTCCGACGGCACGCCCGAACCGGATTGCGCGCTCCGCGATTCCGGACCCGCACGTCCCGTGACGCTGGCCGACATCGCGCGGACCGCCGGGGTACACGTCACCACCGTTTCCCGGGCTTTGCGCGGCAGCGACGACATCGGGCGCGCAACAGCCGAACGCATCCGTTCCGTCGCCAAACAACTCGGCTACCTGCCCAATCCCGCCGCCGCGAGCCTGCGAACCGGCCGGTCCAGGCTGCTCGGCGTCGTCGTCCCCCGCCTCACCGACGTCGTGCTCGCCACCATCTACGAGGGTATCGAGCAGGGTTCCGCCGAAGGCGGATACCAGACGCTGGTCGCCAACAGCTGGGACGAGCCGGATACCCAGAAGCTGCGCGCCGACACACTGCTGGCGGCGAGGGTGGACGGGCTCATCCTCGGCGACGCCCGCACCGACAGCGGCCTGGTCGGCGACCTGATCAGCCGCGGTACGAAAGTGGTACTCACCAGCAGGTCACTACCCGGTGCCGTCTCGGTCACCGGCGACGACCGGCTCGGGGGACGTCTCGCGGGCGAGCATCTGATCTCGCTGGGACACACCGACATGGCCGTCATCGCGGGCGAGCGCTACGCCTCCACCGGCATCGAGCGCACCGGAGGTTTCCTCGACGCCTGCGCGCACGCCGGCATCGAGATCCCCGAGTCGCGCATCGTGCCGAGCCGGTTCGACGTGGAGGGCGGCAAGGAAGGGGCGCGGCGGCTGCTCGACGTCGGCCCGCCACCGACCGCGATCTTCGTGGTCAACGACTTCGCGGCCATCGGGGCGATGGGGGCCGTGCGCGACAAGGGCATGCTGGTCGGCACCGACGTGGCGATCGTCGGCTACAACGATCTTCCCGTCGCGGCGGCGTTGCCGGTCGCACTGAGCACGGTGCGCTCCCCGATGCGAGAGATGGGCCGGCTCGCCGCGCGCACGCTGGTGCGCATGGTCGAAGGCGCCGAAGGCGAGTCGGTACTGTTGCCGCCGACGTTCCAGGCGCGAGCCTCAAGCCTCGGAACGACGTGAACAATCCACTGTGGACGTTCAGGTGAGCGCGGTGACCACGTACTCGGTGGCGTCCGCGATGAGCTTCTGGTCGTAGTCGGAGTCGGGGTCGGCTTTGCTGGACATGATGGCGATGACGAGCGGCTCGCCGGATGGCGGCCACCCGATGCCGATGTCGTTCATCGTGCCGTAGCTTCCAGTTCCGGTCTTGTCGGCGACCGTCCAGCCCTCGGGGACTCCGGCTCTGATGCGCTCGTCGCCGGTGGTGTTGCGCTCCAGCAGGTCGCGGAGGAACCCGCGCTTGTCCTCCGGCAACACGTCGCCGAGCACGATCCCCTGATAGTCGGTGCCGATCGCCCTCGGCGAGGTCGTGTCCCTCGGATCACCCGGCTTCGCCTCGGTGAGTTCCGGCTCCGGCCGGTCCATCCTGGTGACCTCGTCGCCGATCTCTCTGAGGAACGCCGTGAATTCACCGGGGCCGCCGAGGTCGCGCACGAGCAGGTTGCCCGCCGTGCCGTCGCTGTAGCGCACGGCGGCGTCACAGAGTTGGCCGATCGTCATCCCGCTCGCCACGTGCTCGCGAGTGACGAAGGAACTGGACAGCAAGTCCGCTTCGGTGAAAGTCAGCACGGTGTCCACATGCGACGATGGATTGCGCTGAAGCACGGCCGCGGCGGCGAGCCCCTTGAACGTCGAGCAGAACGCGAACCGCTCGTCGGCCCTGTGCTCGACGACGGCGCCGGATCCGGTCGCCAGCGCGTACACGCCGAGCCGCGCGCCGTAGTCCCGTTCCAGTTCGTGAAGCCGGTCGTGCCGTTGCGGCCGGGTGGGTTTTTCCGATGACTCCGGCGACGATACGGGAGCCGGAGCGCGCCCGGCGGCGGTATCGGTACCAGCGCTACAGGCGGCCAGCGGCAACGCGACGGCGGCGCCGAGCACCGCCCTGCGCGTGATACTCCCCCGCGACCCGGACACTGACGACGAACTCGGCATACCGTTCCCCCAGCTCACGGTCCACTATGGATCGACCTGGCACGCCTCGACCACGTCGCGCACCTCGCGCCAGCGGGTGTACAGCCGCGCGTACCGTTCCGAACGCGTGCCATCGGGTTCGATCTCGCGCAGTCTACCGATCAGCCGCGAGCGCGCCGTGTCGAGATCGGCTACGGCGGCGCAGCCCACCAGCGCGAGCGCCGCGGCGCCGAGCAACGTCACGTCGGGTTCGGGCGACAGCAGCACCGGGCGGTCGAATACGTCCGCCCGCAAACGGGCGACCTGCGCGCTGCGCACGGCTCCTCCCGCGAGCACGACCGGAAGCCGGCCGGAGGGGTCGAGCAGGTCGAGTCCCTCCCGCACGGTGAAGGCCGCCGCTTCTTGCGCGGCCCGCACGAGGTGAGCCGGCTCGTGTTCGGGCCGCTGCCCGAGGAGCGCGCCCCGGGAATCCCGGCGCCAGCGAGGAAACCGCGCGCCGGTCATGGTCGGCACCAGCAGCAGCCCTTCCGAGCCGGGCGGCACCGCGACGAGGCGATCGTCGGCAACGGTGCCGACGAGCCCGCGCCAGCGAGCAACGGCACCACCGGTGAGCCCGCTGGCTCCTCCCGCTACCAGCCTTTCTTCGAGCAGCGCGGGGTTCAGCACCGCTCCCTCCGGCGCCTCGGCGCCGGAGGGCAGCAGGCGTCCCATGACGTCGGTGGTACCGGCGACGTCGGCGATGACTCCCTCGCCGGTGCCGAGCAACAGCCCGATGCCGACGGAACCGTCGGGCCCTCCCGCCACGACGGGCAGCCCCTCCGGCAGTCCGGTCGCGGCGGCGGCCTCCGCGCTCAGCTCCGCGACGACCGAGGCCGGTTCCGTTTGCGGCGGCAGCACCGAGGTCGCGATGCCGAGCCGGTCGAGCACGGCCGTGTTCCACGTCCTTGCCCGCACGTCGGAGGCCAGCGTGTAGGCAGCGTCGACCGTGTCGGCCGCGAGCACCCCGGTCAACCTCGCCACCAGGAAGTCCTTGGGCGACAACACCGCGCGCACCGAGGAAGCCCTTTCCCGGTCGAGCCCGAGCAGATAGGCCAGCGCCCCTCCGGTCGGCGCGGGCCGCCCCGACGCGCGGAGGATGTCGCGCATCGTCGCCTCGCCGACGGCGGCGAGCGTTTCGGTTCCCCTCGCGTCGGCCCAGCCGCCACCGACGTCGACGGGTTCGAGGTCGGCGCCGACGGCGACGGTGCCGATGTGCGCGGCGATCGCGAGCGCCGAGGGCGCGGGCCCGCCGGCGACCCCGGCCAGCGCACCGGTCACCTCGCGATACAGCGCGGCGGCGTCGAAGGTCTCCCCGCCAACGCCGGAGGTTCGCCGGATGTGCGTGCTCGCGGCGACCGCTCCCCCTGCGTCGATCGAGACCGCCCTGACGGCCGACGTGCCGACGTCGACCGCGATGACATGTGTGCTCATTCGGCGTCGATCCGCAGCAGCAACGGAAACTCGGGCCGGGTCCAGCTCGTCGTGAACTCCACGACCTCGCCCGCACCGCCGTAGGTCGTCCGCCTGCTCTCCAGCACGGCGCCGCCCGGCTCCGCGTCGAGCAATTCGGCCTGCTCGCTCTCCAGCAGCGCCGCCGTCATCGACTGGTCGGCGTACCTGAGCTGAACCCCGTACCGCTCGCTGAGCGTCCGGTACAACGAGCCGCCGAGCAGCGGCTCGCGGCACAGCGACGGCGCGACGGCGTAGGGAACCCACGCGTCCTGTAGCGCCGCCGGTGTCCCTTCGATGAGCCGCACCCTGGTGATCCGGTTGACCGTGTCGCCCTCCTCGACACCGAAGACACCGGCGACCTCGGCGCTGGCCGCCGCCGTTTCCGACCGCACGATCCTGCTCGCCACGGCACCGTCGCTGCCCGCGAGTTCGTCGGCGAAGGAACGCAGCCGGTTCAGCCGCCTTCCCCGCTTGGCCAGGTCGCTGACGAAGGTGCCGCTGCCGTGCCTTCGCACGACGAACCGGTCCGTGTCGAGCAGGTCGAGGGCCTGGCGCACGGTCATCCTGCTGACGCCGTACTGCTTGGCGAGGTCGTTCTCCCCCGGCAACTGGGCGGCGGGCGCGAGCAGTCCCGCCTGTATCTGCGAGACGATGTCGTCGTAGATGACCCGGTACCTGGGTGCACGCGCCATGATCAGATCGCTCCCGATTCACGTAGCCGGATCAGGTCCTCGTTCGACAGTCCCAGAATCCCCGAGTACACGTACTCGTTGTCCTCGCCCACTCTAGGAGGCGCCTTGCGGACCGTCGGCGGGGTCTTCTCCATCTTGATCGGATTTCCCGGCATGCGGATCGTGCCCAGCTCGGGGTGCTCCGACTCGACGATCATGTCGCGGGCCTCGATCTGCGGTGACCGCGCGACCTCGGCCACCGATTCGACCTTGGCGTAGGGCACTCCGGCGTCCTCAAGCACCTCCGCGATGGCCCGCGTCGTGCGGGTGGCCGCCCACGCCCCGATCTCGCCTTCGAGGAAATCCTGGTGGGTCATCCTGCCCTCGACCGTGGCGAAGCGAGGATCGGCCGCGAGGTCGGGCCGCTCCATCACCTCGCACAGTTTCGGGAACAACGAGGCGGTGCCAGCCTGGATGTAGATCGGCCCGTCCGCGGCCTCGTACACGTTGACCGGTGCGGTCAGCAGGTCACGGGACCCGCTTCGCGGCATGTCGAGCCCGAGCATGAGCTGCGAGACGAGCCGGATGCCGAGCGCGGAGAACATCGTGTCGAACGAGGCGACGTCGACACACTGCCCCTCCCCTGTCCGCTCGCGGTGCAGGATCGCCATCAGCGCGCCGATCGCGCCCTGGTAGCCGGTGGTGTAATCGGCGATGTAGGTACCGCTGAGCGTCGGCTTTCCTTCCGGCTCCCCGGTCATGCTCATCAGGCCGGACGAGGCCTGCGAGATCGCGTCGAACAAAGCCCTGCGGGAATCCGGGCCGGTCTGGCCGAACCCGGAGATCGAGACGAGGATGATGTCCGGATTGAGCTGCTTCATGCGCTCGTAGCCGATGCCCATCTTCTCGATCGTGCCCGGCCGGTAGTTCTCGACGACGACGTCGGCCCACTCGATGAGCCGTTCCAGGATGCCGAGTGCTTCGGGGTGGCGCGTGTCGAGGCTCGCGTCGTACTTGTTCCGGTGGTACAGGAACATGTAGATGCTCTCGTCACGGTAATAGGGACCGTGGTGCCGGGAGTCCTCGCCGTCCGGCCGCTCGATCTTGACGACCTCCGCGCCGAAATCGGCAAGGATCTGCGCGCACAGCGGGCCCGCGATGAACCGGGAGAGGTCGAGTACCTTCACCCCGGCCAGCGGTGCCTGACCCTCTCGCGTCACCACGCTCACCCGTCCTTCCGCCGCGCGACGAACGAAGGAAACGTCCACGCGTTGACATCCCTGTCGATCGGTACGTCGATCACTGTGGGCCTGCCTCCGGCGAACGCCTCGGCGACACGCTGCCTGAGCGCGGAAAGGCTGGTGATCACCTCACCGTCGACACCCATCGCGCGGGCGGCCATGCCGTAGTCCGCCGCTCCGAAGTCGACACCGATCGTGCGACCGTCGAAATGCAGTTCCTGTTCCTGCCGGATGTTGCCGTAGCTGGAGTCGTTGAGCACGACGACGCACACGTTGCCGCCGACCCTGGCCAGTGTCTCCAGCTCGCCGAGGCTCATGCCGAGCGAACCGTCCCCGATGAGCGCGAGAACCGGCCTGGCGGGGTCGATCAGCGCGGCGGCGATCGCCGACGGCAGGGCGAATCCCATGTTCCCGAAACCGACCGGCTTGATGTAGCTGTAGGGAGTGCTGATCTCCCACAGGAACGACCACACACCCGGGTTTCCCGCGTCGGGGATGAGCAGGGTGTCCTCCGGCGTGACCTCGCGCAGCGAGCGCACGATGTCGGCCGGCGAGAGCGCGCCCCGCGCGTTCTGGTCGGCGACGTCGGAGCCCTGCCACCACACGGTGCGTGCCTTGGTCAGCGACGCGATCCACTCGGACCTTCCCAGCCGCGCCGCGTCCGCCTCGTCACCGACGGCGGTGACGAGATCGCGGGCGAAGGAACCGAGGTCGCTCACCACGCCCTGGGTGATCTCGGAGTAGTAGCGACCGATCATCGTGGGGTCGACGTCGACCTGAACGATCTCCGGCAGCTCGCGCCGCCAGCGCGTCGTGGACACCGCGTTGAGGCTGTTTCCCAGTGCCAGCACCAGATCGGCCTCGGCGAGCACGTCGCCGGAGAGCGTGGTCCCCATGCGGCTGGCCGCCCCGAACACCAGTGGATGCGTGGTCGGCACGGCTCCGATCCCGTTGAACGTCGTCACCACGGGGATGCCGAGCGCGTCGGCCAGCGCGAGCACGTCGTCGGCGGCCCGCGCCCTGTTGCCACCGTTGCCGAGCCAGATCACCGGCCGCCGCGCGGCGAGCACCCGTTCGGCGACGCCGGCCAGTGCCACCGGGTTCGCCGAGGGGCGTTCACTCACCCAGGCCCTGCTGGGGTGCACGGCGGGGACACTCGGCGGGTTCGCGATCTCGCCCTCGATGGTGTCGCGGGCGAAGTCGAGGTGGACGGGACCGGGATTGCCGGTGACCGCGTTGATGTAGGCCTCCTCCATGGCCTGCTTGAGCGAGGATGCGTGAGCCACCAGCCGCGAGTACTTGACGAGCGGCCTCATCAGCTCGACGTGATCGGCGTTCTGCGCGTCGTCTTTGTGGATGTTCTCGCCGTTGTTGTTGCAGGTGAGAACAAATCCGGGGCTGGAGTCGCGGTAGGCGCCGCCGACACCGGTGATCAGGTTGGTGGCGCCGGGACCGGTCGTGGAGATGCACGCGGCGGGTTTTCCGGTGAGCCTGCCGTAGGCGTCCATCATCACAGCGGCCGCGTTCTCGTGTCGCGTGTGGACGAGCTGGATGCCCGGTGTGTCGATGATCGCGTCGGTGATCGCGAGGGTCTGCCCTCCCACGACACCGAACACGTATTCGACGCCGAAGGAACGCAGCAGGTCGACGACGAGCTGGCCGCCGGTCTTGGGGGTACTCATGTACTGGATCCGCTTTCTGTGTGGTGTCCGACGGTCGTGGCGCGTGGTCAGGAGGGGGCGGGCTGGGCAGGTACCGTCACGGCCGCCCATCCGGCCGTCATGAGCCGGGCATCGGAATCGCGCCGCACCCAGATCTCCATGTCGACCCGGATGCCGTCCTCGGCGGGCGTCACCGCGGTGACGACGCCACGGGCGGTGAACGGTTCGAAGACGTCGAGCGGAGCGAGGAACTTGACCCGCAGCCAGCCTGAAGTGAGAAAGGACGGTCCTGATCGGAGGGTGAGCAATTCGGCGAGCACACCGAACTGTTGCTGCCCTTGCACGATCGGCACGCTCAGTCCGCCTGAGCGAGCGACGTCGATGTCGTTGTGGATGTTGCGGACGTACTCGCCGATCCTGCTGAACACCGCGGCCTGCTCGGCGGTGATCGTCTTGTGCAGTGGAGCCAGCGCGTCGCCAGGCGCGACGTCCTTGCCAAGGGTGTCCACCACCCTCGCCCCCTCGGGCACCTCACCGGTGACGCGGCGCGAGGGCTCGGCCGAACCCCTGCCGCCGACGGCGCCGGGGTTGGTCTTGAGGATCTCCACTCCCCTGTGCCGCACGATGCTCCGGCCGTCTTCGCCCGTGGCGCGCGCCTCCATGACGACGTAGCCCTCGCCCCTGCGTTCGTAGGCCTCGGTGTAGGTGCCCGCGAGCGTGACCACCTCGTCGAGCGAGACGGGGCTGTCGAACCACATCTGTTCTTCCGTGTGGTAGCCGACGACCTTGCTGCCCGCGTAGACGAGGGTGAACAACTGCACGAGGTCGTTGCCGAGCAGTCCGGCGTGCCCGACGCGCCCGCCGAACGGGCTTTGGCCGAAGTGCCACGGCGAATAGTCGTCGTGCGTGAACGCGTACCGCTTGATCTTGTGATCGTCCACGGTGACCCGCACGGTGCCGAGGTCTTCCGGTATCTCAAGGTTCTCGAACTCGGGCTCCTTGAGGCCCTTCTCCAGCTCGCTGATGTCCCCGGCCCTACGGGGATCGGTCAGGTCACGCCACGGCACCGGATTCTGGTTTCCCATCAGGATTTCTCCCCCTGAGCGTTCTCTTCGGTCTCCTCGCCGATGCGGTTCATGTCGGCCTTGTTGGTCTCCGGCGCCAGTGCCGCGCACACCAGACCGATGATCAGCGCCAGCACGGTGATCAGCGCGATCGGCCACGGATCGCCTCCGGTCGCGGCGAGCAGCGCCGTCGAGGCAAGCGGCCACAGTCCGATGAGGATGCTCGGAATCTGCGCCGACAGCGACAATCCGGTGTACCGGACCTTGGTGCCGAACAGTTCGGAGAAGAACGCGGGCTCCACCCCGTAGAGCGCGCCGACTCCGATCGCGTAGGCCGCGGCGTACACCACGTACATCAGCAGGATCGCGTCGGCATCGAGGATCCAGAAGAACGGGAAGGTGACGACGATCCCGACCAGTGAGCCGATGATGAACACCGTGCGGCGGCCGATCCGGTCGGACAACTTGCCGAAGAAGTAGTAGGTGTAGATGGCCAGTGCCGCTGCCACGGTGCTCGCCACGAGTACCTGGGTGCGGGGAATGTCGGTGTAGTTGGTGGCGAACGTCAGCCCGATGGTGAGGATGATGTAGCCGAAGACCGCCTCACCGAAGCGCATGCCCATCGCCAGCAGCAACGGCCGCTTGAACCGTTTGAGCAGTTCGGCGATCGGCATCTTCTCCTTGGCCTTGTCCTTGGCCGCCTGCTGCTCCAGCTTCTCCTGCGCGGCCTGGAACGTCGGTGTCTCGGTGAGCTTGAACCTGATGAAAAGGCCGACGACGATGAGGACGGCGCTGAGCAGGAAGGGAATCCGCCAGCCCCAGGAGAACAACTGTTCGTCGGGCAACATCGACACGAGCGCGAAAATGCTCGTCGAGAACACCAGGCCCACCGCGTTGCCGATTTGCGGGAAACTGCCGTAGGCACCGCGTTTGCCCGGTGGCGCGTACTCGACGGCCACCAGCGAGGCGCCGCCCCATTCGCCACCGACTCCGAAGCCCTGAACGAGCCGCAGCAACACCAGCAACACGGGAGCCCAGATTCCGATCTGCGCCGTCGTGGGCAGGAGTCCGATGAGGAAGGTGGAGACGCCCATCAGCATCAGGGTCGTGACGAGCGCGGCCTTACGGCCGAACTTGTCCCCGAAGTGACCGAAGACGATGCCGCCGAAGGGACGTGCGAAGAAGCCGACACCGAACACGGCGAAGGCGGAGAGGGTACCGATGATCGGGTCGTCCTCGTTGGGGAAGAACAACGGCCCGAAAACGAGTGCCGACGCGGTACCGAAGATGAAGTAGTCGTACCACTCGACGGCGGTGCCGACGAGACTTGCGATCGCGGCACGTTTGGCGAGTCGCGTACGTTCCTGTTCCGCGGCGGGTTCCGCGGTAACGGGTTCTGCCATGATGACTCCGATGACGTCATTGTCGATCTCGGTGAGGATCGGGTGAGCGGGTGGGAGCGGGAACGCGCGGTCAGATCAGCGGGACTGGACGATCCGTGGCCTGGTCGACCTGGGCGCTGGCCCAGCCGAGGGCGGTGCGGGTGCCGTCGGCCTTGTCGATCCAGACCTCAAGTTCGAGCCGGTCGCCATCCACCGCCGAGACGGCACCTCCAGCGGTCAGTTCGTCACCGACGAAGGCGGGGGCGACGAAGCGCAGGTCGAGTTCACCCGAGGTGAAGAAGCTGGCGCCGAACACGTCGACGAGGTTGGCGACGAGGAACCCGGTCTGCTGCTGGGCCTGCACGATCGTCCTTTCCAGACCCGAGGCCGCCGCATTGTCCTTGTGGGTGTGCACATTGGAGTACCCTCGACCGGCCCACGAGAACACCGACATCTGATCCTGGGTGAACGCAGTCGTCCTGGTGGGAATCGCGGCCCGCGCGCTCGCGTCGAGGCTCGCCCGCTTCAGCACGGGCAGTGACGGATCGACCGTACCGAGCACGGTACGTGACCGTTCGTCGTTCGCGGCCCTGCTCTTGCCGACGACCTCGCCGGCGACCGTGCGCATGATCTCCCTGCCGGTGTGACGGACCAGCAACCGGCCGTCGGCTCCTCTGGCCTCGGCTTCCAATACGACGTAGCCCTGGCCCCTGCGCTCGTACTTCTCGGTGTATCCGCCTTCGATGGTGACGGTCTCGCCGACCGGAATCGGGGAGTGGAACGTGAGGTGCTCGTGGGTGTGCAGCCCCTGCGCGGTGTTGCCGTCGTAGTTCTCGTAGAACAGGAACAGCAGGTCGTTGGCCAGTACCAGCGGGTGACCGACCGGACCGCCGAAGGGCGAGTCCTGGAAGTACCAGGAGCCGAAGTCGTCCTCGCTGTAGGCGTAGTCCAGTACCTTGCGCCGATCGACGGTCACGGTGACCGGCCCCATCGGCTCCGGAATCGTCACAAGCTCGAAGCGGGCCTCTTTCAACCGCGACGTCATTGTCACCTCCATGCCGCGCCCCTCAGGGCAAGTTGTATAGACGACTAGTCAGCACGGTAGGTTTCACCGAAGGGCTTTGTCAACCCGCCTCCGCGAAATCCGCACTCAGGCGAGCGAGATCCGCACTCAGACCGTCGAGGTCCGCACTCAGGAGCCCGAGATGCGCGTTCGGGCCTGCCGCCACCGGACAGGGACACCGTTAAGTCCACTATGGACATATGTCACGTGGCAGGGGTTCGCGCGATATTCGGTGGCATCGCGCGGCGGGCCGTCCGCGAAACGATTCCAAGGCGCCGACAGCCTGCTCGGGCGCGTCGTGTCGTCCTTCCTCGCAGCGGGCCGGTGTTTATGGGCGCGCGACGCAGGGTAGCCGACTCCCGGCCTGAGATGTCCGGAGACGGGAACCAACCAAGAAGCAACTCCGGCAAGGACTCGACCGCTGAGCGATCGACGAGGAGCGAATACCGAATGGCTGAGCGCAAGCAGCCGCCACAGCAGCAGGACCCGCCGGGGCTGACGTCCAAGATGGACCCGCTTCCGCGGGATTCCATGTCGGACTACGAAGGAAGGGACCTGCTCACCGGGCGCCGGGCCCTGATCACGGGCGGTGATTCGGGAATCGGTCGCGCGGTGGCCGTCGCGTTCGCGAAGGAGGGCGCCGATGTGGCCATCGCCTACCTTTCCGAACACGAGGACGCCGAGGAGACGGCGGCGCTGGTGCGCGCGGAGGGCCGCGAATGTGTGCTGCTGCCGGGAGATCTCGCCGAGGCGTCCCAGTGTGAGCACGTCGTCGCACGCGCGGTGGGTACGCTCGGCGGACTCGACATCCTGGTCAACAACGTGGCGACCCAATGGCCCGTCGACTCGCCCGAGGACCTGACGGAGCAGCAGTGGATGCGCACCTTCGACGTGAACATGCACAGCTATTTCCGGGTCACCGCCGCCGCGCTGCCACACCTGAGCGACGGTGACGTGATCATCAACACCGGATCGGTCAACGGGTTGCGGGGCAACAAGTCACTCATCGACTATTCCGCGACGAAGGGCGCGATCCACGCGTGGACCTACTCGATGGCGCAAGCCCTCGCGAAACGACGTATCCGCGTCAACTGTGTCGCGCCCGGTCCGGTGTGGACACCGCTGATCCCGTCGACGTTCCCACCGGAGAAGGTCGAGAAGTTCGGCTTGCAGGTGCCGTTCGAGGAAGCAGCTCAGCCGGACGACCTCGCGCCGTCCTATGTGTTTCTCGCCTCCAACCGGCTTTCCGGCTATTACAGCGGCGAGGTGATCGCCGCGCTCGGCGGCGAAACCACCCCCGGCTGAGGCGGCTCAGCCTTCACGCGACAGCTGTTCGCGCAGAATGTCGGCGTGCCCGCAGTGTTGCGCGAGTTCACGCAGCATGTGCAGATACACCCAGCGCAGCGGAAGCGGGCCGCGACGGTTGCCGTGAACGAGATCGTCGATCCCCAGTGGGGCACACGCCGCACGCGACTCGGCACACGCCAGCCGGTACGCCGCTCGCACGGTGGCGATCGTGTCCGATTCGGCCAGAACGAAGGATTCGCCGGGCGTCGCCGGGATACCGATCTCCGCGCGGGACCTGCGGGTAAGAGCCTCGTCGAACCAGACCTTCTCGACGAAGGTCACGTGCTTCACCAAGCCGAGCAGCGTGGTTTCCGACGGCACGAGCCTGGCCCGCGCCTGTTCGTCGGAAAGCCCGTCGAGACACGCGTACAGCGCCGCCCTGTGCTCGTCGAGGAACGCCTCGAACTGTGCTTTGAGCGGCTGCTGAACGACATCCTCGACGGAGGTGGGCGGAAACGTATCCATGCGGCCAAGCATGCCAAGTCCGGCGGCGGGTGCCCACCCGGTCTTCGCTGTCGCCGGTGCGGCTGACCGGCGACAGCGAAGAAAACTGCTACTGGTTGGTGCCAGGCATCAGCACCGAGTCGATGACGAAGACCGTGGCGTTCTTGGTGGGAATGTTGCCGCACAACACCTTCGCGCCGTTGACGGTCATGTTCTCGCCGGAACCCTCGATCGCGACGGGCCCGCCTTCGGTGTTCAGCGAGTCCACTTGACCGGCCTGTTCGAGCCCGTTCGCGTCGTAGCGCTCGCCGACCACGTGGTATTGCAGGATGGGTGCCAGTTCGGCTGGATTCCCGGCGAGTTCGTTGAACTTCTCCTCGCCGAGCGCGTCGAAGGCCGGGTCGGCCGGCGCGAACACGGTGATGGCTTCCTGACTGTTGAGCGTGTCCACCAGATCGGCGGCCTGCACCGCCGCCACCAGCTTGGTCAGCAGCGGGTTCGTGCTCGCCGCCGAGGCAACCGGCTCGGGGCCCATCGAGTTGAGGCTGCCCGGCTCGTCGCCCTGCGGCAGCTCACCACACGCCGGCCCGAACACGTCGTCGTTGGTGGTGACTCCGTCCGACATGCCAGGAGCCGACGATGCCGGGCTCGACGGCGGCTGCTGTGGGCTCGACGCGGGCGCGGCCGAGTCGTCGTCGCCGCTTCCGCAGGCCGCGATGGACAGGACCGCGGCCGCCGCGATTCCCGCTCCGGCAAGACGTCGCGTGTTGTTCACCTGAATCACTCCGTTTCCGTGCGACTTGTGTCGTTGACCTGTGTTCGGAGCGGACCCCCGCCCCGATTGGTCTATCCGGCGGTGAAATTGATCGTGTGCCATCCGGTCGCCCCATCCGGGACCGTGCCCACCCTGTCCTCGGTCTGGGTTTGCCCTTCCCGGTCGGTCGCCCGGCAGGTCACGCGGTGCCCGCCGGACGGCACGGAGAACTCGATCCACCACATGCGCCAGGTGTCCACGTTGACCTCCGCCGAAAGGATCGCCTCCCGCCACGGCTGGTCGTCGAGCCGGACCTCGACCTTCGCGATGCCCCTGCCCTGCGCCCAGGCCACACCGGCGACCCTGATCGCGCCCTCCGGCACGGTGTCGAAGCCGCGTGGAGTGTCGACGCGCGACTGGGTCTTGATGGGCGCGCGTTCGGCCCAGTTCCTCTTGAGCCAGTACGACTGGCGCGCCCGCCACGTGGTGACCTCAAGATCGGTGACCCATTTGGTCGCCGACACGTATCCGTACAGCCCGGGTATGACCATGCGCGCCGGGAAACCATGTTCAAGCGGCAACGGTTCACCGTTCATGGCGATCGCCAGCAGCGCTCCCCTGGCAGGGTCGGCAGCGGCCTCGATCGGCGTTCCCGAGGTCCAGCCGTCCACACTGGTACTGAACAGCTGCTGCGCTCCGTCCTTGACCCCCGCTTCCCGCAACAGGTCGGCGAGGTCGACCCCGGTGAAGTTGGCCGTCGACACGTAGGAACCACCGACCTCATTGGACACGCAGGTCATCGTGATCGTGCGTTCGACGAGCCTGCGTTCCCTGATATCGGCGAAGCTGTACCGGCGCTCGCGGTCCACGAGCCCGTGGATGCGCAGGCTCCACTCCTCGGCCCTGACTCTTGGCACGGCCAGTGCGGTGTCGACGCGGTAGAAGTCCTTGTTGGGAGTGAGGAAGGACGGGGTGCCGAGCTTGGCGAAATCGGCGTCGGCCGGTATCGGCGCCGCGGGAATGGCGGGGCGCACCGCGCCGACCGCGGCCCGTGAAGCGGTCGCGTCTCTCGTTCCGCTCAGCAACTGCCCGCCGAGACCGGCGACGCCGGCGCCCACGGCGACACCCGCGCCCGCGCGGAGAAACACCCTTCGGGAAGAACCCGGCGCTCCCTCGGCTTTCGCCGCGCGCGAACGCCGCGCGGCGCGGCACAGCAGGGGAAACACCACGACGCCCGTGAGCAGGCTCGTCGCCGGCGCCACGAGCGCGGCGCCGGTGAGATCGGGGCGCGCGGCCACGGCGGCCACTCCGACGAGCCCGATCGCGGCGATCAGGACGACACCGGGCCACGGCGACCGCCTCGACACGGAGTCCCCGATGCCCACCACGGCGGCCACGACGAGCAGCACCACGGCCATCCCGGCCAGCAGCACCGCCTTGTCGTTCTCGCCGAAGGTGCGAACGGCCCAGTCCTTGAGCCACGCAGGGGTCAGGTCGATGGCACCGTTGCCGACGGCGAGGTACGGCGAGGCGTTGGGATTGAGGAACGCCGCGACCAGATGGCCCGCCGCCAGCGCCGCCACCAGCGCGAGCACCCCGCACAGCGCGGCGGCGGAGGCACGCACCCGCCCTTCACGGGCTGGCTCGCGATCGGCTGGCGCGGTGGATCCGGTGTCGGCCATGCCCGGTATTCGGAGCGGAAGCCGGGACCGATCGGTGCGAATCCACCGGAATCACGCGCGGGCCCTTCACTGTCCGCGCGGCCTCCACCTGCCGAATCCGCCCTCGGTGTTGATGACCTGCCCGGTGACCCAGTCGGCCTCGTCGGTGACCAGCCAGCTGATCAGCTTCGCAGGGTCGTCCGGCTTGCCATACCTGCCGAACGGGAACATCGGCTCCACCGTGGCCCACATGGATTCGGTGAGGTACCCGACGTCGACCGGCCCCGGATTGACGGTGTTCACCCTGATTCGCTGATCGGCGAGCTGATCGGCGATGGTCATCGTGATCCCGGCCAGCGCGGCCTTCGCGGAGGCGTAGGCGATCTCGCCTGGCATGGGGCCCAGTTGCTGGCCGGAGGTCAGGAACACCACCGCTCCGCCCGGCCTGCCGTCGTGGTGCCCGGCGAAGGTTTGCGTCAGCAGGATGCACGATCGCGCGTCCACCGCCCAGTGCAGGTCCAGTTCCCGTGCCGTCAGCTCACCGAGTGGACCGTCCGAACCGGTCAGCGCGTGATTGCAGATCAGGATGTCGACGTGGCCCATCGCGGCCACCGCGGTGTCGACGACGTGCCGCGGCGCCTCCGGCTCGGCGAGGTCGGCGTGCACGTCGGCGACCACGGTGCCCGGAATCCCGCGGCGGGACCGGATTCCGGCCAGCACGGCGCCGAGGTCGTCGGCACCCCACTCCTGTTCCCTGTCGTGCGGAACGAAGTGGTGCAGCGTCAACCCCGCCCCGTAGGCGGCGAGCCTGCTCGCGATCGCATAGCCGATCCCGCCTCGCCTGCTCACTCCGGTGACCAGCGCGGTCTTGCCCCGCAACGGATACGGGTCCCTGCCGTGCTCGCCGTCCTGTGCGGTCATCGGGTCACCGTGCCACGGGCGGCGTGAGCCGATCAACCGAAATCCGCCAGGGCCGAGCTGAATAGGTCGTTATACACCGACGGTATCGACGTCGCGGCGGGTAGCGTCGAGCCGCGCCCACTGCTCGGCACTCAGCTCGACCTCCGCCGCGGCCAGATTCTGTTCGAGGTGAGCCATCTTGCCGGTTCCCGGAATCGGGAGCACGACCGGCGAGCGGGCGAGCAGCCAGGCGAGCGCGACCTGAGCCGGGGTGGCCTCGACCTCCGCCGCGACGTCGGCGACAACGTCCGAGATCCCCGAATCGTCCTCGGTCCCCCACCTCGCCGACGTCTCAGGGGTCGCGCCGGCGACCGGCCGCCATGACAGGAACGCGATTCCGGCCTCCGCGCAGGCCGACAGCACCTGTTCGTGTTCCCGGTGCAGGAGGCTGTAGCGGTTCTGCACGCTCGCGATGTCGGTGATCCGCCGCGCGGCTTCGAGTTCGCCGACGCCGACCTCCGAAAGGCCGATCCGGCCGATCTTGCCCGCTTCCTTGAGTTCCCGCAGCGCTCCGACCTGCTCGTCAAGTGGAACCTCGGGGTCGATGCGGTGCAATTGCAGCAGTTCCAGCCGTTCGACGCGCAGCACCCGCAACGCGCGCTCGACCTGTTTTCCCAGCACCTCGGGACGGCCGTCGAGGCCCCACTCCCCCGTCTCCTCCGAGCGCGCGATACCGACCTTGGTGGTCACGAGCAACTCCGGCGGGTACGGAAACAACGCCTCGGCGAGCAACTCCTCGTTCGCGCCCCACGCGTAGAGGTAGGCGGTGTCGATGAGCGTCACCCCCAGTTCGACCGCGCGGCGCGCGACGGCGATCGAGTCCTGCCACGCCTGACCCCGCTCGGTCGGCAAATGCATGGCGCCGAAGCCGAGGCGCCCGACCTCAAGATCCCCGCCGATGCGGAACGTCGTCGGATTCATCGTGTGTTCTGCCCTTCCGTCACCGGCGACACTAGCAATCACCGGGCACGCCGTACCGCATCGACGGTTACGCGAGGCCACTCACGACCGGGCACCGGCCTGAAGAATTCATTTCGCCGCAACGAATCCCGTTATTCGAAACAACGAGAAACGAAAACAGGAAATGCGAATCGTTGCCCTTTACGGATACGCGCATTAGGGTTGCTTTCACCGGAGGGGAGTAGTCCTCAATTCACGCGATCGACAGAATGGCCTGCCGTGTTTTCATTGGCAGGCCCGGTCGCATGAGCCTGCCGAGTCAGGCGGACGAGACCTGCGGCTCGCTGCTGGCAACGAGTCGGGGGTTCGGCGTGCGCCGTTTCTCCGTACTGGGAGGACACGAAACCGGATGGAATTTTTTGCCGCACTCGGCGTGAGCACGGGCGCCATCTTCATCGCCGAAATGGGAGACAAGACGCAATTGGTCGCGCTCTCGCTGGCGACCAGATACCGGGCACTGACCGTCATGGCGGGTATCACCGCGGCGACGATAGCCGTGCACGGCGCGAGCGTGCTCATCGCCGAGGTACTGGGCCTGGCCATCCCGACGAACTGGATCACGCTCGTGGCCGGACTCGCCTTCCTGGTCTTCGGGGCGTGGACGTTGCGAGGAGACGAACTCACCGCCGACGACGAGAGCCGCGCGGCGAGCAGGCGGGCCAAGTCGGCGTTCATGACCGTCGCGACGATCTTCTTCCTCGCCGAACTCGGCGACAAGACGATGCTGGCCACGATCACCGTCGGAGCGGGCTACTCGGGCACGCCGCTCGCCTGGCTCGCGGTGTGGATCGGCTCGACAGTGGGAATGGTGCTCGCCGACGGCATCGCGGTCGTCCTCGGCAGGTTGCTTGGCAAGAAACTGCCGGAGCGGGCCATCCGGATCGGCGCGGCCGTGCTCTTCTTCGCCGTCGGGACCGTCATGACCATCCAGGGCGCGACCAGCCTGCTGGCCTGACCGTCACCGTGGCGAAGGAGTGGGGTTCTGGAAGGTCGAGTTCCGGCCCCAGACGAACCAGAACAGGGACCCGATGAACGGGAAAGCCAGTACGGCCAGAATCCAGATCGCCTTGCCACCACTGGCGTAGTTCGTGCTGCGGATGATGCTGACCACGGCGGCGATGAAGAACAAGAGCGCCGCGAGTGCCACGAGGATCAGCACGATGCCGAGTACCCAGCCCCCCACGTTGCCGTCGCCGTCCGCTTGAGCAAGGAAGAGTGCGTCCATGGTCCGTCCCCTTCTCGGCGCTGTCGTCGCTGGCCCTGGCCGCCGGAATCACGGCGGCCACTGGGCGGAACATAACGCCGGACACTCCGGCCCGCCCGCCGCCATCACCCACCAGCGTGACACGAGGAGAGCGTCCATAAAGGACCAGGCGGCACCGCGAATCGAAGGGCCGTGCTCAGCCCGCGTC
The DNA here is from genome assembly GCF_002240355.1 of Prauserella marina. Taxonomy (GTDB): domain Bacteria; phylum Actinomycetota; class Actinomycetes; order Mycobacteriales; family Pseudonocardiaceae; genus Prauserella_A; species Prauserella_A marina. The sequence continues at coordinate 2,508,621 of NZ_CP016353.1, read as the reverse complement.
CCGGTTGACCTGGTCCCGCGCTCCACCGGTCGCCGTGGCGTAGCCGGAGACGACGGCGTCGATCTCGTCGGCGGTCATCACGTCGCCGATGTGCGTGAATCCCTCGGGCGCCCTGCGCTCGACCTCGTCGATGACCCGCTCGGGCCCGCCAAGGCGGTTACGCAGCACGACCTCGCCGGTCACCGGGAGCCGCGCTTCCTGGTAGGCCAGCAGCGCCTCGGCGGGATCGGCGTGCAGGGCGAGCCTTGCGCCGAGCGCGGTCGCGTCGAGGATCGCCTGGCCCGCGCCGTTGGAGCCCATCGGGTACATCGGGTGCGCCGCGTCGCCGAGCAGGGTGCCCCTCCCGCTCGTCCAGTACGGCAGCGGGTCCCTGTCGCACATGGGAAGCTCGAAGCACTCCGCCGTCGCCGCGACGAGCGCCGCGTGGTCGATCAGTGAGGTCCGGAAGGTGCCGAGGTGGCGCCACAACTCGGCACGGTCGGCGAGCCTCGACCAGTCCTGTCGCAGCGGCGGCTGCTCGCCGTCCTTGCCCGTCAGCACGCAGATCGCCCAGTTGGTGAGCCTGCTGTCCGGCCGCCGGCCGCGCCCGATCGGATAGGCGACCAGTTTCGCCGAGGTCCCTCCCGCGATGAGCATCGATCCACCGGTGCCGAACGCGGGCCATTCCGTGGCGCCGCGCCACATCGTGACGCCGTTCCACCTGGGAGGACCTTCACGGGGGAACAGGATGGAGCGCACCGTGGAGTGAATACCGTCGGCGCCGACGAGCACGTCGCCGCGCACCGGCGGGAGCGCGCTCCCCCCGGCATCGGCGAACGACACGGTCACCCCGCCGGAGTCCTGGTCGAAGCCGGTCAGCCGGTGCCCCGGCTTGACCGCGTGCGCCCCGAGGCGTTCCCGCACGGCGCGCAGCAACACGCCTTGCAGCCTGCCCCGGTGCAGACTGATCTGAGGCAGCGCGAATCCCGCGTCGATTCCGCACGGTTTCCGGAGGATTTCGTGCCCAAGCCGGTGCGTGTAGAACAGTTCCCTGGTTTCGATTCCGGCCTCGACGAGCCGTTCGAGGAGGCCGAGTTCGGCGAATTCCCGCACCGCGTGCGGCAGCAGGTTGATGCCGACCCCCAGCTGCCGCAGCCGCCCGCTCTGCTCGTGAATCTCGCAGTCGATGCCGTGGCCGTGCAGCCGGAGCGCCGTGCTCAGTCCGCCGATCCCCGCTCCCGCAATGACGATCTTCATGACCGTCCCCTCCGCGATTGGCCGGAAGCCTGAAGAATGGCCGATTTCCGAGCGTTACGCCACCCCCATTTCGGCGGGGTCACGGGAATGGAAACGGAAATTGTTTTCCGGTTACCTCGGAAATCCGGTTCGTGCCGGAATGTCCGGCGTAACTGCCGCTGATCAGTCCACAAGAGACAGACCAGGATCAGGCTCCGCCGCCGCCTCCGGAGGTACGGGCGGCGCGCAACTGGCCGAACGCGGCACGCAGAGCGGGCACGACGGGCTCACCCCTGCGCTGAATGTCGGCGATCCTGCGCCGCAGCCGCCAGCGCTCGGTGACCGAGCCCGTGGTTTTCAGCTCGACCGCGGTGGCAAGCCCGGCGAGCAGCGCGTCCCGCTCGGTGAGCAGGCTGACCTCGCCGGTCCCCTGGACGGCGTCCGTGACCACCGCGCGCAGCCGCAGCGCCCTCGGTTCGTCGAGAATCGTCACCCTCCTGCGCACCACGATGCCCAGCACCGTCTTCGTGGTCACGTCGATCACGCCGTGCTCACGCAGATCGGCCTCGACCGTGTTCAGCGTCGGCTTCCAGCCCTTGCGGATCCAGGCACCCCAGCGGCGCGGTTTGCTCGCCGCGACCTCGCCCAGTACGTCACCGAGAACGCCCGAGGACTGCACCGATCCCGCCGCGCCGGCGAAACCGTTGTCGTCGGTGAGCGCACCGGACAGCAGCAGTTCGGCGAGCACGGCACCGCGCATGAGAAGCCCGAGCTGGTGCCGGTCGGGCACAGTGTGCCGTTGCGGGTCGCACGCGAGCAGATAGCACTGCGCCGGCAAGCTTCCAGCGTGGTCGTTCACCGGATGCACCCCGTTTCGCTCGACACGGCCACCGAGTGTAGCCGCACTCCCGGCTTCCCTGAGCGGCGGTGGCGAAGGGATCAGTCCGAAGTGGAAGAGCCGGAATAGGAACCCTTGTAATCCGCGTCGAGCCACATCTTGTGAATACGCCGGAGATGCCGTTCCATCTCGGCGACGGCGGCGTCGGCATCGCCCGCCTTGAGATGCTTGAGTACCTTGCGCTGAGACCGCAACACCACGTCGCCCTCACTGGGCCCCAGCGTCAGCACGATCTTCTGCATCACCTGCATGAGCGCGTCGATCATCGCGACCATGACCGGGTTGTTCGTCGCCTCGGCCAGTATGTTGTGGAACTGGACGTGCACGACCGCCTTGCGTTCCCAATCGCCCGCGGCGCTCAGCGCGGCGGCCTCGGCGACATTGGCCGTGAGTTTGCCCATGACCTCGTCGGACATGCGCTCGCAGGCGACCCGCACCATCAGCGACTCCAGCCACGTCCGGGCCTCGGTCAGGTCGGTCATGGAGAACTGGCTCAGTTCGAGCATGTCGGTCATCGTCGTAGCCACCTTGCCGGGATCGGCCTTGGCGATGAAGGCACCGCCCGCCGCGCCACGGCGAAGCTGGACCAAACCGGAGATCTCCAGCATCCGCAGTGCCTCACGCACCGTGTTTCTGCTGACCGCGAACTGCTCGGCGAGCGCCCGCTCCGCGGGAAGCCGGTCACCAGGACGCAGCTCCCCCGAACGAACCATGCCACGGACCTGCGCGATGATCTCGTCGAAGGCACGCCGGGGGCGGGCCGGCTGGAAGGCTGGCGTGGCCATGAACGTCTCCTCCTGACGACGCGGCCCGACTGGCCTGTCCTCGCCTCGGACGACGCGTGATTGATTCAACCAATGACATGGTAACCACCTCGCCTCCCCGTGGCCGCCACGGCACACCCCGGCGCGGCTCTCAGCGCGGCCGGACCTCGGTGAGTACGGCGTCCAGCGCGGCGCGCTCGGCGATTCGCCGCCGGTAGGGCATCAGTTCTCTCGCCGAGGAGAGACCGAGCGCGCCGACGAGCACGCCTGCCTTTCCGTAGAGCACGACCCAGCTCTCCCGCCCGTTCTCCAGCGAGCCGTGCACCGGTTCGGCGCGGTCGAACCCCTCGGTCGTACCGAGAAACTGGAGCCTGCCGCCGTGCTGATCGGACCAGAAGTAGGGGACCCCGGGCGGGGTTTCGCGCACCTGGCGCAGGATGGCGTTCGCGACGGCGGCGGCCTGCTCCCTCGCCGTCGTCCAGTGCTCGATCCTGCGCACGGCCCCTGTCCCCGCGTCTCGCCACGCCGCGGCGTCCCCCACCGCGTAGACGCCCGGCCGCGACGTCCTGCCCTGCTCGTCGCACAGGATCCCGGTGCTCCCTGAGCCGAGCGCGATCCCGGATCCGGCAAGCCATTCGACGCGGGGCACGGCACCGAGCCCCAGCAGTACCAGGTCGGCTGGCAGCCTTGTGCCGTCCGCCAGCAGCACGGCCTCGGCCCGGTGCTCCCCCTCGATCCGCTCGACCTTCGTGCCCCCGAGCACCGTGATGCCCCGCTCGGTGTGCCTGCGGCACAGCGCGCCGGCGACCGCCTCACCGAAGAGCCCGAGAAAAGGAAGTCGCTGTTGCTCCACAATGGTCACGTCGGCACCGAGAGCCGCCGCCACCCCGGCGGCCTCAGCTCCGATGAACCCGCCTCCCACGACGACGAGGCGGCGGCCGGGAGCGAGCGACGCGCGAACCTCGGCGCTGTCGGTCTCGGTGCGGATGGTGTGCACCCCGCTCAGTCCTGGCGCGACGACCTCACGAGGCAGGGTCCTCGCTTTCGCGCCAGGCGCGAGCACCACGGTCGCCGCGTCGAGTTCGCTCCCGTCGGCCAGCCGCACCAGGGTGCGCCCGCGCGGCCCTTCGGCGAGCGCGACCGCGGCGCTGCCCAGTACGAGCCGGATGTCGTGCCGCTCGTAGTGTTCCCGTGGGCGCAGCAGACCACGTTCCGCTTCCCAGTCGGGGCGCAGGGCCTGTTTGGACAGCGGCGGCTTGTCGTAGGGCAATCCCGGCTCGGCGTCGACAAGCACGAGCGAACCCGCGAACCCTGACGAACGCAGCGCGTCGGCGACCCCGACACCGCCCACCGAGGCGCCGACGATCACCACGTCGGCGGTCGCCGGACCGTCCATTGTGCTCATGTCACTCCTCGACGACGATCGCGTCGGTGGGGCACGCCTGTGCCGCGTCCCTTGCGCACCCGTGCAGGCGCTCGGGGACCTCACCGTCGACGAGCACGACGGCGATCTGATCGTCGTCGATGTCGAACAGTTCGGGTGCCGTGCTCAAACAGGCCGCGAACCCACAGCACTTGTCCTCGTCGACCCTGACCTTCATCGCACCGTCCTTTCCGTACCTTCCGGTCTCCCCTGCCCGAGGACCTCGGCGTTGTCGGCTCCGAGCCGCGCGACCGGGGTCTCCGGGGTCCCCTGTCGCCACGCGCCGTGCGTCCACGGCGGCCCGAGGTAGGAGAACGTGCCGCCGTCGTCGACGGCCGTGCGCAGCGAGCCCCGGAAGCGCACCTGTGGATCGGCAAGCGCCTCGGCGACGTCCCGGTAGCGGGCACACGGAATTCCGTTGTCCAGCAGGGTCCGCTCCAGCCGGTCGACGTTCTTGTCCTCGGCCCACGCCGCGACCTCGTCGAGCCATTCCTCCCAGTGCAGTTCGCGCTCGGTCATGGTCGCGAACCGGCTGTCGGTCAGCAGGTCCGGCCGGTCCATGACCGCGACGAGGGCGCGGAAATTGCGGTCGGTGATCGCCGCGATCAGCAGGTACTCGCCGCCGACTGCGCAAGGCCGGTACACGGTCTTTCCCGGCGACCGTTCCGGTTCCTGCACCGCTTGTGTCTCGTAGACGAGCGTTGACAGCATGATGTCGTAGAGCGACACGTCGACGTGATCGCCCTTACCGCTGTGTGCCCTGCCGAGCAACGCCGTCAGTATCGCGGCGTAGGACACCTGCCCCGCCATCACGTCGGCGATGAAGATGCCGGTGGCGGCGGGTTCGGCGGCCGAACGCTGATAACCGGAGTTGGCGAGGTCGAATCCGCTGACGGCATGCAGGATCGGCGCGTAGGCGGGATGCCCCGCCTTGGGACCGCGCTGCCCGTAGCCGGAGATCGAACAGTAGATCAGCGCGGGATTGGCTTCGCTACAGGTGTCGTAGCCGAGGCCGAGCTTGGCCATCACCCCCGGCCGGAAGTTCTCGATGACCACGTCGGCCTCGGCGACCAGTGCCAGTGCCTGCTCCCGTTGCCGGGCTTGCTTGAGGTCGAGCGCCACGCTCTTCTTCCCCGCGTTGAGCGAACCGAAGTAACTGCTCGCTCCGTCGCGCAGTGGTGCCCTCGACCGCATCGGATCGCCCTCCGGCGGTTCGACCTTGACGACGTCGGCACCGGCGTCGGCGAGCAGCCTTCCGCCGTAGGGGCCGGCGATCATGATCGTGAAGTCGACGACCTTGACACCGGAGAGCGGGGCCGCCTGGTTCACCGGAGGATCCGTTTCGCGATGATGTTGCGCTGGATCTGGCTGGTGCCCTCGTAGATGCTCAGCAGCCTCGCGTCGCGCAGGTACCGCTCGACGGGGTGTTCGCTCATGTAGCCGTGGCCGCCGAGTACCTGCACGGCGTTGTACGTGACGTGCTGGACCATGTCGGCCGCGAACAGTTTCGCCATGGACGAGCGACGGGTCACCTCGTCGGAGGGAGCGCCGTCGTCGTAGGCGCTCGCGCAGTCGTAGACGAGTCCCCGCGCCGCCTCGATGGTGGTGTAGTCCTCGGCCATCATCCAGCGAAGGCCCTGGAAGTCCACGAGCGACCGGCCGCCTGCCGTGCGTTGTTTGGCGTAGCCGATCGCGTAGTCGAGAGCGCATTGCGCGCCTCCGACGGCGATCGCGGCCACCGTGGGGCGGTTGAGGTGCAGGCCGTGCATGGCGGCACCGAAGCCGTTTCCCTCCTCGCCGACCCGGAATTCGTCCTCGACGGTGACGTCGTCGAGCAGGATCTCGTTGTTGGGAACGCCGTGCTGGCCCATCTTGTCGTTCGCCCTGGTGACCTTCCAGCCCGGCTGGGCGGTGTCGACGAGGAAGGCGCTGATGCCACCGGCACCGGGAGTGTCGTTGGTGCGGGCGAAAACCAGCGCGTAGTGCGCCATGCTGCCCCACGTGATGAACTGCTTCGCCCCGGTGAGTACCCACCGCGATCCGTCCCTGACCGCGCGCGTGGCGATCAGCGAGGGGTCGGACCCCGCGTCGGGTTCGGTGATCGCGATGCAGGTCAGCGTGCGCCCCTTGGCGAGCTTCGGCAGAAACTCGGCCAGCAGTTCCTCGCTTCCGCCGGACATCACCGCGTTGAGCACGATGTTGTTCTGGCCCGCGAGTTGCGCCAGCGTCATGGAACCGGCCTGTGCCACCGCTTCCCTCGCGAGGCAGGCGGAAAGCAGGTCGCCGCCGGGGCCGCCGTATTCATCGGGCAACATGAGCTGAATCAGCCCCATGTCACCGAACACGTCGATCAGTTCCATGGGGAATTCGTTGGTGCGGTCGATCTCGTCGGCGACGGGCGCGACGTGGTTGTCGGCCATGTCTCGTACCGACCGGAAGAAATCCGCGTGCTGCGGGGACAGTTTCACTGCGATGCCTCCAAAGTGTCGTGCGCCGGTTCGGGGGTGTGCTCGGGGCTCTGGCCGAGGAAGGCGAGCGCGTTGCGGTGGGTTCGGTGAGGCCATCGCGTTCCGTCGGCGAGCAGCGAGCGCGCCGCGGCATCGGCGAATGACGCTCCCGGCTCCGATTCCTGCGCCGCGAACGGATAGTCGGTGCCCAGCACCATCTTCTCGGCTCCGAAGGTGTCCTCGGCCAGCGCCAGTGCCATGCCGTCGTAGGTCAGCCCGTCGGCCCACAACGCGCGCAACGCCTCCATCGGATCGGTGGCGGGTACGCGGTCCGCGACGGCGCGCCGGAGCCAGCCGTTGCGCAGCCTTCCGCGCAGCGAGGGGATCCCCGCACCGCCGTGCGCGAGGCAGACCCGCAATCCGGGATGCCGGTCGAGCACGCCGCCGAACACGAGCGAGCCGACGGCGAGTTCGGTCTCCACCGGTCTTCCGAGTCCGAACGCCAGCCCGTGATGCGCGGTGCGCCCGGCCGCGAGTGGCTGCCACGGGTGGACGAACACGGCCAGATCGTGCCGTTCGAGCGCGCCGAACACCGGATCGAGCGCGGCGTCGTGGAGCTGGTGTCGCCCCGCGTGGGTGCCGATCACGACGCCGAGGAGACCGGGTTCCGCCGCGATGCGCCGGATTTCGGCCAGCGCGGCGGTGGGATGGCCGAGCGGGAGCGCGCCGAGTCCCAGCAACCGGCGTGGCGCCGCTCCGACGAGACCGGCGAGTACGTCGTTTTGCGCGGCGGCATACCGCGTGGCGATGCGCTCGTCGGCGTCGTAGAGGAAGGTGAACGGAGCTGGCATCACGACCTGCCTCGCGACGCCGAGCCGGTCCATGTCGGCGACGCGGGCACCGGCGTCCCAGGCACCGGCCGTCAGCGTCCTGATCACGGCACCGCGCTGGACCACGTCGACGGCCTCAGCTCGCTCGCGCAGCACCGGCCAGCCCTGCCGGACGGCGTCGTCGTCCGGTGGGGGCAGGTTCCGAGGGACGAAGTGCGTGTGAACGTCAAGCATTCAGACCGACCGGGGGCAGCCAGACGTTGGAGGCCCACCGCGCGGGTGCCATCGCCCTCGGCCGGTGGTCCGGGTCGGTGATCTTGCCGTGGTCGATGCAGAATTCGACCACGGTGGGCTCGGGAACGGACCTGCCGTAGAAACCCATCGACCCCGAGGTGGGATGGCGCAACAGGTCCCTGCTGAACGGTTCGTTCTCCTCGATGAAGTTCTGCCGCACCCGCATCAGGTCGTCGATGTGCTCGAAGTGGAACGCGATGTGGTCCAGCAGCGGCGGCGTTCCCCTTCCGGCACCGATCACCAGGCTGTGGTGGTACTGGTTGGCTGCCCTGAGGAAAATCGTCTTTCCCATGACCCGGTCGGATTCGAGGAACCCGAGAACCCGGTGGTAGAAGTCGAACGAAACGTCCAGATCGGACACCGCGACCACGGCGTGCAGCATGGCCTGCGGGTTGATCCACGGCTTGGTGGGAACGATGCCCATGTTGGCCATACCGGTGAACAGTTCGACCTCGTAGCCGCTGGGGTCGCGGAAGCGGATCGCCTCTCCCGTCCAGTCGCCATCGTGGCCGGTCACCGCGACGCCCTCGCCCGCGAGCCGGTTCCGGTACCGGTCGAGGTCTCCCGGTTCGCACACCTCGAAGGCCATGCGCCGCAGCCCCGGCTCGTCACTCCTGTGCAGGACGATCCAGTGGTGGTCGGTTCCGCCGCGCAGATATACCGTGTCGTCGGCGCGCTCCGAGACCTCCAGCATGGCGAAGGTCGTCCACCAGTGGACCGCCGCGTCGAGGTCGTCGACGTCGAGCGCGACGTAGCCGAGCCGCCACGGCATCAACCGTTGCCCTTCGTGCGGATTGCCCATGTCTCCTCCTTGTGCCGTGCTTGTCTTCCGGTACTCACCGCGGCATCGCGTTCACAACATCGTCGAGCCGCCGTTGACGCTGACCACCTGGCCGGTGATGAAGGACGCCTCCTCGCTCGCGAGGTACAGCACGGCGGAGGCGACCTCGGCCGTGCTCGCGAAGCGGCCCATGGGAATCAGCGCCTCGTTCTTGGCGAACCGTTCGACGGCGTCGGGCGGACGGGACAACACGTAGGGTGTCGTCGTCCCGGTCGGCGCGACCGTGTTGACCGTGATGCCGTCCCTCGCGAACTCCCTGGCAAGACCCGTGGTGAGCGCGTGAACGCCGCCCTTGGCCGCGTTGTACATCGCGTGCTGGAACAGTCCGTTGCGGACGGAGTCAGCGCCGACGTTGACGATCCTGCCGTAGCCGGACTCCCGCATCGACGGGAGCGCGGCGGTACAGCAGTTGACCACCGTCCATAGGTTCCTGTCGACGGTTTCCTTTCTGGATTCCCCGGTGTGTTCGAGAAAGTCCCTGATGATCCCGCCGCCCGCGTTGTTGATCAGCACGTCGATCCGGCCGAAACGATCGAGCGCGTGCTCGACGAGCCGGGCCGATCCGTCCTCGTCGCCGAGGTCGGCGTCGACATAGCTCCACTGTGGATTTCGATTGCCGAGTACGGCCGCGACGACGTTCTCGCCATCCGGTTTGCGGTCGCTGGCGACCAGTGTCGCTTCCTCGCCGGCCGCTCTCGCGACGATCGCGCCGCCGATGCCTCCGGCCGCTCCGGTGACCACGACGACCCTGCCCCGGAACCGTCCTGCCGAGATGAAGGTCTCAGACACCGCGCCCCTCCAGCAAAAATCCGAGATGGATGTCGTTGAACTCGTCGGCCTTCTCGAACTGCGGCCAGTGACCGGCGCCGTCGATCTGCGCGTACCTGCCGTTCGGGAGCCACGAGGCGACCTGCTTGCCGACCTCGGGTGGCGCGGTGGGGTCGTGATCGGTCCACAGCACGAGCACCGGCGCGCTGATCTTCTTCCAGTCCCGCTCGACGAGGCAGTTGCGGTCCTGGCCGTCGGGATCGGTGTGCCGCTTGAGAATGTTGGTCATCCTCGCGACGTATTCGGGATCCCGGTAGATCGCCAGCCGGGTGGCCACGAGGTCGTCGGTGACGTCGCCGGTGTCGTGCATGAGCCATTCCAGCCTGCTGCGCACACTGTCCTCCGTGGCGTTCTCGACCGCCGCCATCGTCAACGCGGCCATGTTCTTGATGACCTCGTCGGGTAACCGCAGCGCGGCACCGGTGTTGAGGACGATCCGGTCGACGCGCTCGGGGTGCAGCAACGCGAACCAGGCCGCGATGCCAGCCCCCATCGATTCACCGCTGACCGAAATGGTCTCAAGGCCCTCGGCGTCCATGAAGGCCACCAGGTGCTCGACGTAGTCCTTGAAGTCGTAGCTGGAATCGGGTTTGCCGCTGAAGCCGTGGCCGACCATGTCGATGGAGTAGGTGTGGAAGTGACGGGAATGCGGGCCCAGATTGCGGGTGTAGGCCTCCGCGTGACCCCCGGTGCCGTGGATGAACACCAGCGCGGGCAGCTCGGGCGAGCCCGCTTCGAGCACCCGCGTGCTGATCCCGCCCGCGTCCACCCACCGCTGGCGAAACTCCACCCCGCGCAGATCGGTCCACACGCTCTCGTGCCGCATCGTCACACCTCTTCCGTCCGTTGTGGAATGATCAGGAGCTTTCCGGCCGCCCTTTCCGAGGCGAGCGTCCGGTATGCCGTGGTGATGTCGGAGAGCGCGTGGCTCCCAGCGATGACGGCACGCACTCCGGTGACACCGGCGGCTCGCACGGCTCGCACGCACGCGGCCACCTCGGCCACCCCGCGTGTCTTCCAGGTGGTGCCCATCAGCGTGGCCCGTTTCGCCGAGAACGCGGTGAGGTCGAGCATCGCCCTCCTCCCACCGAGCCTGCCGACCGACACCACCCGCGCCGAGTCGGCAAGCACCGGGGCGAGCGCCTCACACCACGCTCCCCCGACGTGATCGATCACCACGTCGATACCCGGCAGCCCTGGCAGTTCGGCGACGTCGTGCGGCACCACGTCGGCGCCGAGTTCGGTCAGCAGCGCGTCGTTACGCGGGTCGCGGGTGGCCGCCGCGACGAAACCGGCTCCGAGCAGTTTCGCCAGCTGGACACCGATGAGGCCGACACCGGAGGCGGCTCCGGTCACCAGCACCCGCTCCCCTTCCCCGAGCCGGGCCAGTGACCGCAGCGCGTCGAATTCGGTGAGCAGTCCCATCGGCAGGGCGGCACACTCGCGCGGGCTCAGCGAGCAAGGCGCGGGCAGTAGCAGCGCGGCCGGTACGGCGGCGTACTCGGCGTAGGCACCGGGAAACATCGCCATCACGCCGGTGCCGAGCAGCCCGGGGTCCGCGTCGCGGCCGACGGCGACGACCGTGCCAGCGAACTCCATTCCCGCCGTGTCCGCCGCGGAGGCACCGCGCATGGCCTGCGCGTATTTTCCATTGGCGTGCAGGAGATCCGCCCTGTTCATCCCGGCGGCCTCTACCCGCACGAGTACTTCGTCCGCGCCAGGTTCGGGAACAGGGACGGTGACGATCCCGACACTCCCGTTCCCGTCCGGCACCGCGGCACGCATCGTCTTGCCCATCACAACACGATCGACAGCACGCCACCGACATCGCGCAGCGTCCGGTGCCCGAGTACGGCCTTCTTGAACGCGATCCGGAACTCGCCGTCCCGGTGCCGCAGCAGATAGCGCACGTCGGCGGTGTAGGTCGTGGTGCTCGCGACCCTCGCCCTGGTGACCAGAATGGCGCAGCGCACGCCGAGGTCACCGGATTCGTCGTCCCACAACCGCACGTTGGTCACCAAACGGGTCGTTACCGACCTGGGGTTCTCGATGTGCGCGTAGGTACTCATCAGCCGCTGTACCCTGCCGTCGATGCCGGGCTTGTCGTCGTCGATGAGGGCGAGGTCCATGTCATGGTCGCCGTCGGCGTTGTCGGTCGAGGGAACGAGATACCGCGCGTCGGCGGTGAACAGGTCGCGCCACTGTTCAAGGCACCACGCGTCGAGCAACTGCGCCTCGTGGTAAAGGAAATCCTCGACCTCGGACCTGCCGAACCGCTCCGAGCTCCATCGCAGGTGTTCTTCCGGCGGCCTCATGCCTTGCCGCCCATCAGCTCGTCCCACCTTCGCCAGAACGTGCGCATCTGGAGTTCGTCCCAGTTGGGCGGATCGGCCTTGTCCATCCCGCGCGACACGTCGTTCCAGCCCTCTCCTCTTCGCGCCGCGTAACCGCGCTGGCACGACTCAAGCGCCTCGTTGTCGTCCGGCGTCGCCAGCCCCGCGGGGCCGAGGAAGGACAGGAACGACTCGTTACGGACCCTGCGCGCGTCCGGCGGCTCGTCAGAGGGAGCAAGCGACCACGCCGAGACGTTCATGTGTCCCGGCGCCGTCGGGTAGAAGGTACGGATGATCACCGCCATGATGTTGTTGATCACCAGGTTCGGGAAGATGAGCATGTTGAAGTCGAGGTTGGCGATCAGTTCGGCCCGCTCGGGGCCGTGCGCCAGCTCCAGCTTCCGGTACGACCGCTCCACCGTGTCCCTTGTGGACTCGCCCATCGACGGCTTCCAGCGGGCGATCGGGCGCCCCCACGGCGCCTGCTTGACCGTCACCGTGTGCCCGTTGCCCAGATCGAAGGCGTGCGACTGCTTCCAGTCCTTTTCGGTACTGCCCGCGATCTGGTCGCCTTTGGACCGCTGCACGTCGAGATAGGTCTTGTGAACCGGAATGGCGTGGTAACCGTCGGAACTGTTCTCGGCGAGCAGCTTCCAGTTCGATCGCATCGAGTACTCGTGCGTGCCGGGGGTGACCGCCATCCCGGCCTCCGGCGCCTGGTCGGCGGTCAGGTCGAGGTAGAACCTGGCTTCGGCGAGATAGTCCAGCAGCGGTTCCTGCGCGGGGTTGAAGGTCGCGAAGACGAAGCCACGATAGGAATCCACTGCATGCGGTGTCGCCAGCCCGTGGTCCTGTTTGCGGAAACCCTCGGGGAACCCGTCCTCGTCCGGCATCGACACCAGCTCACCGTCGTTGGAGAACGACCAGGAGTGGTAGAAGCAGCGGAACCGGCGCTGGTTTCCCCTTCGCTTCCTGCACACTTCCGCTCCCCGGTGCGAGCACGAGTTGAGCAGTACCCTGCACCGGCCTTCCCTGTTGCGGGTGAACAACACCGGCCGTCCGGCCACCTCGCGCGCCACGAAGTCCCCCGGCTCGGGGATTTCGGATTCGTGACCTACGTAGATCCAACAGGCGGAGAAGACCCGTTCCTTCTCGGCCTCCAGCACCGTGTCCGAGGTGAAAGCCGACCTGGCGACGAGGAACCTGTTGGGCCCGCGCAGGTCTCTGACGAACTCGGTTTCCCTCGGCGCGATTCTGGTCACCTCGGCCACCCGACTCGACTCAGGGGCGAACCGCTCCATCGGAGCTCCTCTCACGATCCGTGGCCGTTGGCTTGTTCATCGTCGCTCGGTCCCCCGCGAATGTCAATGGTTGGTCCTTTGGGTGCGCGTCATTGAGCGGAGGAGTTTCCTGGCAGCCACAACGCGAGGTCTGGGAAGAAGATCAGCGCGAGCAACAGGATCGCGCCGACGGCCACGAACCACACGATTCCCTTGAACACATCGGAAAGCCGCACCTCGGTACCCAGATTGACGTCGGGATTCTGGCTGATGCGATGGACGATGTAGCTCAGCACTCCGATCGGCGGCGTGATCATCGCCAGCTCGACGAGGATCACGATGAAGACCCCGAACCACATCAGATCGATGTCGAAACTTTCCAGTACCGGCATCAGGATCGGAACCGTGAGAAAGATGATCGCCAGCCCGTCCATGAACATGCCGAGGATCAAGAACGCGACGACGAGCAGCAGCAGAAAGCCGATCCTCGACAACCCCAGCGACACGATGCCCTCGGTCAGCGCGTCCGCGATTCCGCTGAGCGTCACCGCTCTCGTGAGTACGTGAACACCCATCAACAGCAGGAAGATCGAGGCCACACCCGAGGCGGTCTCCCTGAACGAGACGAGCATGGTCGTGGCGAAATGCCGCGCTTTCCGGTTTCCACCGAACAACCAGCCGAGCACGATCGCCGCCAGCGCCCCGAACGCACCGGCCTCGGTCGGCGTAAACAACCCCGAGTACATGCCGCCGATGATCACCAGCAGGATCAGCACGACGGGCACGACGTTGCGCAGGGACGCGAACCGCTCGCGCCAGCCGAACTCGCGCTCGGAGCGAGGCCCGAGCGAGGGATCGAGCGCGCAGCGAATCATGATCATGACGGTGTAACCGACCGCCATCAGAATTCCCGGCACGAGCGCGGCCAGCAACTGCGGGCCGACGGGCGTCTGCGTGACGCTGGAGTAGATGACCAGCACGACACTGGGCGGGATGAGCATGCCCAGCGAGCCCGACGCGGCGACGACGCCGGTCGCCAGTGAGGGTTTGTACCCGGCGCGCAGCATCTCCGGGATGGTCGTCCTGCCGAGGGCATAGGAGATCGCGATCGAACTTCCGCTTGCCGCGGCGAGCCCGGCACCGGCGAGGTTCGTCGACACCGCGAGTCCGCCCGGTACCCTGCCGAACCAGTGTTCCGCGGCGGAGAACAACTTGCCCGTCAGGTTGAACCGTCCCATCGCGACACCCATGAGCACGAACAGCGGGACGACCGAAAGACTCCAGCTCGCCGACTCGCTGAACGCGACGTCCTCGAACGTCACGGCGACGGCGTCGGCCCCGGCGAGATTCCACATGCCGAGCGCGCCCGCGCTCATCATCGCGATGCCGACGTGGATTCCCAGTATCAGCATCAGGATCGCGATCACGACGACGGCGAATCCGGCGAGTTGAGCCGGCCAGGCCGGCACGACGACGAGCAGCAGGCCGGTCACCGCGGCGAGCGCGGCCACCGCCCAGTAGGCGGAATCCAGTACGGTCCCCGGCTTCTTGGCCGCGACGGGATCAACGGTCCGGGTCATCGGTGTTCCCCTGTCGCTTGGTCAGCAGATCGACAATGGATACGAGCAGTTGCAGTGCGAACAACACGAAGCCAAGTACGAGCAGGATTTTGACCGGCCACACCGGAATGGGGACCGCGCCGACGGCGACCTGCCCGACCTCGACCGAGAACACCGCTGACAAGATCGAGTAATAGGTCAGCACGACCACGACGGCGAACGCGACCACCTTGACCATGAGCTCGGATTTTCGTTTGCCCGCAGGCGAAAGCCGCCCGCTGAACACGGTCGCCCTGATGTGTTCGCCAGTCAGCTCCGCGTAGCCCATCGCGAGCATGACGATCAGGACCATCGACCAGTTCTGGGTGATCTCCAAGGTGACGGGAAGCGGTCCTCCGCCGATGTTGCGTGCGGTGACGTCGGCCCCGATGTGCAGTGCCATGAACAGCGACATGCCTCCGGCGGCGGTGGCGCAACCGGTGAGAGTCCATCGCAGCGCGCGCCGGCTCTTCGCCGCCGGTGGCGCGGAGGTGGAAGCAGGAGTGTCCACCTGATTCTCCTCAGCTGTTGTCATCAGACCCGCCCTAACGGAGGTAGCGGTCGAAAACGGTGCGCTCGACCTCGGTGAGATAGGGGCCGAGGTCGATCTCGGCGTCCGGATCGGACAGCGCGGGGTCGGCGTAGCCCATCGCGATGAGCCGGGCCTTCCAGTCGTCCAGCACCGCGCGGTAACGCTCGATCGCCGCGTGCGGGTCGGCAAGTCCTTCCGGCGCCACCGAGGGAAGCTCCGCGACGGCGGCGGCCTGCTCGGTTCTGACCGCCTCGACCATGTCCGGCGCCGGTTGATGGAACCGCACGCCGTATTTCGCGGGGGCCTCGGCGTACAACTCGCGCTGGTAGCCGATTCCCTCCTCGGTCAGCAGGTGTTCGTACCAGGTTCCGAGTGAATCGGTGATCGCCCGCTGCGCGTCGGGTGGCAGGCTCTCCCACACGCCGAGGTTCATCACCTGGTACTGCGAATAGCCCGTGATGGAGACCTCGGTGTAGTGCTTGGCGACCTCGGCAATGCCGTAGGCGACCATGAACTTCGGCATGGCGACGGTGCAGTCGATCACGCCGCGCTGCAACGATTCGTAGATGTCGCCGGTGGGGAGGTTCACCGGAACCATCCCCATGGCCTCGATGTCGCCGTCGGTGAACGTCCCTCCACTGCGGACTCGTTTGCCCCGGGCTTCCTCCAGCGTGCGCACCGGCGTCTTGCAGGCGAGGTGATAGTTCGTGATCGGCGTGTAGGTGAAGAGGATCTTGAGGTCGCGTTCGCGGAAGTATTCGGTGAGCACCTCGTCGGTGAGCACGAATTCCGTGATCGCGGCGAATCCCTGCATCAGGCCGAGTGGGTCGCGTGGCTCCACCAGCGAGTTGAGGTGGGTGAGCCAGTTGCTCATCGGATATTCCGAAGGGTATTTCTCGGGACCGAACATGCCGATGTCGGCGATCCCGCCGCGTACTCCCTGCGCCATCTCCTCGGAGGTGAGCAGGCTTCCACCCCAATACGATTCGAAAGTGATCTTTCCGCCGGTCCGGCGTTCGACCTCGGCGGCGAACGCGTTGAACGGCCCGTCGGCGGAGGCGGCCGTGAAGTTGGCGACCCGCAGGGTCACTGGCCGCAGCTCGGCGAGGCTGTCACCCGTGATCCGGTGACCGCCCGCGCAGCCGGAGAAGACGAGAACGCAGCACATGATCGCCGCGATCGCGGTAACAGGACGGGACGGTCCGACAATCGACTTCATTGGCAATGCCTTTCAGGTCCCTGACGCGGTGACGATCCTCGCGTGGAGAACGGTCACCGGGATGAAGCGCCGTCGCCGAGCCGCTTCGGAGAAACCGACCTCCTGTCATCACCGGGTGCGAAAGGCTCGTGACGGCATGCGGCCCGCGCCCGTGCGGACCGTTTTCGGAAGTACGTCGTTGTGTTCCGGCGACCGGACCGGCTCGCCGAATCGGTTTCCCGCAACGAGAAAAACAGAGCTTGCTCGCGGCGGCACGACACGCTCAATGTTTCAAAGGCTGGACCTATGGATTGGAACACGGTCGTGTCGGCGTGTCAACGCCGTGCCGGAGTCCGGCCTGAACGTCATCGTTTTCTGCTCAACCACACCGAATACGCTCCGCGACGGCAGCGCGATCAGCGTCTTGACACGCATCCAACCGCCACTTAGGTTCAACCATTGACTTGCGATGTTCCGGCGCCGAAAGGGACTCCCGGCGCGCAGGCCGCACCAGCTCTGGGCCGACTGGTATCGTCGAGGGCGCACGGTTTGACACAGAGAGTCTCAGGGAGTAATCGGCCCATGCTGGCTGAGGACGACATCTCCGGGTGATCCGGATCTCGACCAGCGGTGCCCTCGACACGACGGCACCGCTACGAGTCGTTGCCGTCCACTCCCCCTTTTCGCCCTCGTGGGCCACACCGTGCCCACCGCGCGCACGAAAGCTCTCACATGTCCAAAACCGCCATCATCGGCACGAATCTGTCCTTTTCCTGGCCGGACGGCACCCCCGTCTTCGAGGATCTGAGCTTCACCATCGGTGAGGGCCGCACCGGCCTCGTCGGCCCCAACGGCGCGGGCAAGAGCACCCTGTTGAAACTGATCGCCGGTGAGTACCGGCCACGGCGTGGTTCGATGTCGGTGGAGGGGGTCCTCGGCTACCTTCGGCAGACGCTGCCGTTGTCGGGCGAACCGACCGTCGCCGACGTACTGGAGATCGCTCCGGTCGTCCACGCACTGGCGGCGATCGAGCGGGGCGACACGAGCGAGCGGCACTTCACGACCATCGGCTCCGACTGGGACATCGAGGAACGCGCCATCGCGCAGCTCGCCAGGGTCGGCCTCGATGACGTCACGCTCGACCGGCGCCTCGGCACGCTCAGCGGTGGCCAGGTCGTCACGCTCGGTCTCGCCGCGCAGCTGCTGAAACAGCCCGACGTACTGTTGCTCGACGAGCCGAGCAACAACCTCGACCGCGCGGCGCGGCGGCGCCTGCACGCGGTGGTCGCCGAGTGGAAGGGCACCTTGCTGCTGGTGTCGCACGACAGGGCGCTGCTCGACCTGATGGACCAGATCGCCGAACTCGACGAGGAAACGCTCAACCTGTACGGAGGCAACTTCTCGGCCTACGAGGCGGTGCTGCGCTCGGAACGCGAGGTGGCCGAGCGGAACATCCGCAACGCCGAACAAGACCTGAAACGAGAGAAGCGGGAACGGCAGCAGGCGCGCGAGCGGGCGGCCCGCAGGGCGAGCACGGGCGCCCGCACCAACACCGATCTGCCGAAGATCGTCCAGGGCATGCACAAGCGCAGGGCGCAGGAGACCGCGGCGAAGGCCGATGACACGCACGGCAAACGGGTGGAGTCGGCGAAGGCGAAACTCGACGAGGCGGCGAGGACCTTGCGTGACGACAAGACGATCGCGCTGTCCCTTCCGGACACCACGGTGCCCTCGGGCAGGACGGTGTTCCTCGGCGAGCACATCCGGGTACGCCACGACGGCCGCGCGCTGTTCGCGGACGAGGGTCTGAATCTCGCCGTCCGCGGCCCCGAGCGCATCGCCCTCACCGGCGACAACGGCGCGGGAAAGTCGACGCTGCTCCGGGTCCTCAGCGGTGACCTCGTACCGGAGCACGGCGTCATGACCAGGGCCGAGGGCAGGATCGCCTATCTGTCACAGCGGCTGGACCTGCTGGATCCCCTTCGGTCGACGGCGGACAACCTGCGCGCGTTCGCGCCGGAGCGCTCGGCTTCGGACACCATGCACCTGCTGGCCCGATTCCTGTTCACCGGAGACCGCGCCGACATTCCGTTTGGCTCGCTCTCCGGCGGAGAACGGCTGCGCGCGACGCTATTGTGCGTGCTGTGCGCGGAACCCGCACCGCACTTGCTGTTGCTCGACGAACCGACGAACAACCTCGATCTCGCGAGCACGGCTCAGTTGACCAGCGCGCTCAACGCCTACCGTGGCGCGTTCGTCGTGGTGAGCCACGACGACGTGTTCCTTTCCGAGATCGGGGTGGGCCGCTGGTTGCGGCTGGCAGGAGGCGCGCTGACGGAGACGGGGTGACCGCGCGGCCCCGGGGCGTCAGCCGCCGGTGCGCCGCCCCGCCCTCGCCAGCAGCGGGATGCGCCCTCCGGCGAGCACCGCCTCCACCTGCCGTCCGGAAAGCCGGTGCAGTAGCCGGTAGTCCTCGTCGCGCGTCTCGTTGTGCACGGTGATCTCCGTGCCGCCCGCGAGCTGGCCGCGCGGATCGCGCAGCACGAGCACGGCTTCGCGCTCGATGCGGTCGTAGTCGGCCGGGTCGGTGAATTCCAGCGCGAGGATGCCGAAGTTGGCGAGGTTCTGCCAGTGGATCCGCGCGTAGGACTTGGCGAGCACGGCACGCAGGCCGAGGTGACGCGGGGTGATCGCGGCGTGCTCCCGTGACGAGCCCTGCCCGTAGTTGTCGCCCGCCACGACGAAATGTCCTTCCTCGCCGTTCTCGCGGGCCCGGCGAGGGTAAGTCTCGTCGATCCGGGTGAAGGTGAAGTCGGCGAGCTTCGGGACGTTGGAGCGGAACGGCAGCGCCCGCGCCCCCGCGGGGGAGATCTCGTCGGTCGAGACGTTGTCGCCGAGTTTCAGCAACACAGGTCCCCTCAGCTCACCCGGAAGCGGCGGGAATTCGGGCAGCGACGAGATGTTGGGGCCCTTCACCAGCTGCGTGGCTTTCGCCTCGTCCGGCGGAAGCGGCGGGACTAGCATGTCGGTGTTGATCGTCGCCTTCGACGGCAGCCCGAGGCCGGTCCATTCCAGACCGGAGCGCTCGGCGAAGTCACGCGGATCGGTGATGACGCCGGTCAGCGCGGAGGCCGCCGCCGTCTCCGGCGAGCACAACCACACCGAATCCTCCGCGGTACCGGACCGGCCGGGGAAGTTGCGCGGAAACGTGCGCAGCGAGTTGCTTCCCTGCGCCGGAGCCTGGCCCATGCCGATACAGCCCATGCAGCCGGCCTGGTGGATCCGCGCCCCCGCCGAGATGAGGTCGAACGTCACGCCCAGCTTCGTCAGGTCGGCGAAGATCTCCCGCGACGAGGGGTTGACGTCGAAGCTCACCGCGTCGCTGGTCTGCCGCCCCCGCACGATCCGGCCCGCGATCGCGAAATCCCGCAGTCCGGGGTTGGCCGAGGAACCGATCACCACCTGGGAGATGCCGGTTCCGGCGACCTCGCTCACCAGGACGACGTTGTCCGGAGCGGACGGCATCGCGATCAGCGGCTCCACAGCGGACAGTTCAATGTGGTCCTCCACGTCGAATACGGCGCCCTCGTCGGCAACGATCTCGACGAAATCGCCCGCCCTTCCCTCTGCTTCGAGAAACGCGGCCACCGCGCCGTCGGAGGGAAAAACCGTGGTGGTGGCGCCCAGTTCGGCACCCATGTTGGCGATCACGTGCCGGTCCATCGCGGTCAGGGTCGCCACGCCGGGGCCGTGATACTCGATGATGCGGTTGAGCCCGCCCTTCACTCCGTGCCTGCGCAACATCTCCAGCACGACGTCCTTGGCCGACACCCACGGGGGTAGTTCGCCGGTCAGCCGGACGCCCCAGATCTCGGGCATCCTGACGTACACCGGTTCACCCGCGATCGCCAGCGCGGCCTCCAGCCCGCCGACCCCCATCGCGAGCATGCCGAGCGATCCGGCGGCACAGGTGTGCGAATCGGAGCCGACCATGCTCTTGCCGGGAATCCCGAATCGCTGCATGTGCGTCGGGTGCGAGACACCGTTGCCCGGCTTGGAGAACCACAGCCCGTAACGGCGGCAGGCGGAACGCAGGAACTCGTGGTCCTCCGCGTTCTTCTCGTCTGCCTGCAACAGGTTGTGATCGACGTACTGGACGCTGACCTCGGTCCGCGCCCGGTCCAGCCCCATCGCCTCCAGTTCCTGCATGACGAGGGTTCCGGTGGCGTCCTGGGTCAAGGTCTGGTCGATGCGCAGTCCGATCTCGGTTCCCGGCCGCAGGTCACCACTCACGAGATGGTCCGCGATCAGGTGTTGTGCGACGGTCCGTGGCATGGCTGCGGATTACCCACGGGCACGCGTGAGCAATCATGGAGGACATGACACGCGGCGCGCACTGGGACGTGCTGCTCGTGGTCGCGGTCGGCGGCGGGCTCGGCAGCCTCGCGAGATACGGTCTCGCCGAGGCCATTCCGCATCCGGAAGGCGGCTTCGCGGTGGCGACCCTGCTGACCAACATCACCGGCTGCCTGCTGATCGGCGCGCTGATGGTGGTCATCACCGACTCCGCGAGACCGCACCGGCTGCTGCGGCCCTTTCTCGGGATCGGCGTCCTCGGCGGTTTCACCACGTTCTCCACCTGCGTCGTCGACGCCATCGAGTCGGTGATGGCCGGAAACGCCGGAATCGCCATCGCCTACGCGCTGGCCAGCGTCGCCGCCTCGCTCGTTGCCGTCGTGGCTTCAATGCTGCTAACCCGAAGGGTGCTGCACGGCTTCGGCAGGCGATCCATGGTCCGGCGAGAAACCGAGAACCAGCACGGAGGTGTGTGATGCGCTTGTCAGGCCGCGCGCTGCGGGTGACGGTGTACTTGGGCGAGGACGACACGTGGCAGCACGCTCCGCTCTATCACGAGATCGTGCGCAGGGCGAGGGACGCCGGGCTCGCTGGAGCTTCGGTGCTACGCGGCATCGAAGGCTACGGCGCGAGTTCGCTGATCCACACGACCCGGTTGCTCTCGCTGTCGGAGGACCTTCCCGTCGTGGTGGTCATCGTCGACGAACCCGACCGCGTACGAGAGTTCCTGCCCCAGCTCGACGAGCTGATCGGCGAAGGACTCGTGACACTCGACGAGGTGGACGTGATCCGCTACGTCGGCAGGCGGGAGTGATGACGGCGCTGCTGATCGTGCTGGGCGGCGCGGTGGGCGCGGTGCTGCGGTTCCTCGTCGATCGCGGGGTGCAGCGCCGCCACGATTCGGCGTTTCCGTGGGGCACGCTGACGGTCAACGTGGCCGGTTCGGCGGTGCTCGGCGTGCTGGCGGGCTGGGCGCTCGCCGGTGGCCGACCGGATGCGGTGCAGGCGCTCGTCGGTGTCGGGTTGTGCGGATCGCTCACCACGTTCTCGACGTTCGGGTACGAAACGGTCCGGCTGCTGGCCGACCGGGCCCGGCTCTATGCCATCGCGAATGTCGTGATCACGGTGTTCGCCGGGTTCGGCGCCGGTACGGCAGGGCTGGTCACCGCCGTCGCGCTGTGGGGCCACTGACGTCCCGGCTTGCCATCGGCGGGCTCGCGGTGCCACCATGGAACGTAATTCATCACGCGAAGAATTTTTCCGAGGAGGCACTCGTGGTACTACCCAAGCGCGTCGCCCGCTTCAACAAAGTCGTCACCAACCGCGTGCTCGGCCCGTTCGCGGGATCGCTTCCCGGATTCGCCATCCTGACCCACAAAGGACGCAAATCCGGCACGGCATATCGCATCCCGCTCAACGTGTTCCGCACGAGCGAGGGGTACGTCGTCGCGCTCACCTACGGCCCTGGCGCCGACTGGGTGAAGAACGTGCTCGCCGCGAACGGATGCGAGATCCGCACCAGGGGCAAGGACATCACCCTCACCGCGCCACGGCTCGTGCACGACGAGGAGCGCTCCGCGATGCCGCCGGGCATCCGGCACTTCCTCGGTCTGGTCGGCGTGACCGATTTCCTCTTCCTCACGCGGAAGGACTGAGTGCCCTCACCTGGTCGATCGGGTCGCCGCCAGTGGGAAGCACCGAGATCACCGGCGTCGTCAGCCCGTTGTCCACATAGGATTTAATGCGCTCGCGGCAGCGGGCGGGACTGCCGTGCACGATCAGGTCGTCGACGACCTCGTCGGGGATGACCTCGTTGGCCCGCTTGCGATCGCCTTCCGCCCACGCCTCGTGCATGGGCGCGAGCCGTTCGCCCCTTCCGAGCCAGTCGTGAAAGGCCCTGTACACGGGAACCGTGAGATAACTGCTGATCAGCAGCCTGCCCAGCGAGCGCGCGGCATCGGCGTCCTCGGTGGGGCACACGAAAATCCGGGCGACGAGTTCGAGATCCGGCCCGGTCTCGGCCCTCACCGCCGGAACGTCGGAGGGAGCGAGCCAGTTGGTGATGGCGCCGTCGGCTTCCTTCGCGGCCAGCCGCAGCATCCCCGGCCGCAGCGCGGCGAGCATCACCGGCGGGGCCGTTTCCGGGGCACGCTCCAGTTTGAACTTCTCGACGGAGAACGTCGGATAGTCCTGGGTGACCTTCTCCCCGGCCAGCGCGGATCGCAGGAAACGCAGGGTGTCGCGGGTCCGCGCGTAGGGGTCGGTGAACTCGGCCGCGTTCCAGTTGCGCACGATCACCGGCGAGGACGTGCCGATCCCGAGCACGAACCGGCCAGGAGCGCATTCGGCGAGCGTCGCCGCGCTCATGGCGAGCAGGCCGGGCCCTCGCGTGTAGACCGGCACGATCGCGGTGCCCAGCCGCAGTTCCGGCGCCCATTGCGAGGCCAGCAACAGCGGCGAGAACGCGTCGGTGCCCGCCGTCTCCGCCGTCCACGCGTCGGTGTAGCCGAGGCCGGGCAACGACTCGATCAGTTCGCGGTGCCGGGGCAGCGGCACTCCCGTGAGCGGGATCGTGATCCCCCACCTGCTCATCGCCGCGCCTCCAGTTCCCTGCCGATCCACTCGACCTGCATGCGCATCAGGTTTTCCGCGACCTCCTCGGCCTGTGGCGTCATGTGCGTCGCACCGGCAAGCGGGAGGAACGTGTGCGCCTTGCCCGCGGCCAGCAACGCCGAGGACAACCGCAGCGCGTGCGCGACGAACACGTTGTCGTCGGCGAGTCCGTGCACGATGAGCAAAGCAGCACGCAGGCCGGGCGCGTCCTCGATGACCGAGTTGCGGCGATAGCTGTCCGGTTCGTGCTCGGGATGCCCGAGGTAGCGCTCCGTGTAGTGCGTGTCGTACAACGACCAGTCGGTGACCGGCGCGCCCGCGACCGCGGCGTGGAAGACGTCGGGCCTGCGCAGCACGGCCAGCGCGGCGAGGTAGCCGCCGTAGGACCAGCCCCTGATGGCTACCCTGCCGAGGTCGAGGTCAGGCACCTCCGCCGCGACGGCGTGCAGCGCGTCGACCTGGTCGGCGAGGGTGACCTCGGCGAGTTCCCTCGCGACCTCACGCTCCCAGCGCGGACCCCTTCCCGGCGTTCCCCTTCCGTCGACCACGAGCACGGCGAATCCCTGGTCGGCGAGCCACTGCGAGGTCAGGAACGCGTTGCGGCTCTGGAGTACGCGCTGCGCGTGCGGGCCGCCGTAGGGGTCGAGGAGAACGGGAAGGGTTCCGCTGCCCCGCTCGTAGCCGGCCGGCAGCAGCAACGCGGCGCGCAGCCCCCGCTCCCCCAGGGTCAGCCAAACCGGTTCGGGGACGATCCCCGGATCCACTGTGGACGATGCGATGGACACGGCGGGCGAACCGTCGCGCGACACCACGACCTTCGGCCCGCTGTATTCGAGGCTCCACGAGGACAACACGGTGACCTCGGCGGTACCGGCACCGATGTGCACGCCGTCCACTGTGGATACCCGGATCACCGAATCGCGCTCGGTGCGGTAGACGTGGATCTGCGTCGGATCGGAATCGGATGCGGTGAACAGCACCTCGTCACCGACGTGCACCACCGACCGCACCTGCAATTCGGGCCCGGTCACCGGTTTGCCGTCAACGACGAGCCGGTAGGCGCCGTCGGCCGAACTGACGTGCACCAACCTGCCGTCGGCCGTCCACGCGGGAACACCCTGGACGATCTCCACCCAGTCCGGGTCGGTTTCGGTGTGCAGCAAGGAAGTCGAGCCATCGGCGACGTCGATCGCGTAGAACCGCAGCGCGCGCTGGTCGCGAGGCTGCACGGCGATCAGCGGCGGGCCGCCCGCCGACCAGTGCACCGCGACCAGGTACTCCCAGTCGCCCTGCTCGACGTCGACCCGGGAACCGTCGAGGCCGAGCAGCGACAGCGAAACGGACACGTTGGTGGTTCCCGCCGCCGGGTAGGCGACGGTGTTCACCGGTGCTTCCGGCCGCGCGGGGTCGGCGATGTTCCACCGGGGAACCTCGGAGCGATCGCTGCGCTCGGCCAGCACGCGCTGCCCGTCCGGCGACCACCAGTAGCCCCTGACCCTGCTCATCTCCTCGGCGGCGATGAACTCGGCCAGTCCCCATGCGACGTTCTCGGTGTTGTCGGCGTGCTCGCTGACCAGCGCCCTGTCCTGGCCGGTGGCGAGGTTCAGTACCCGCAGCGTGCGCTCACTCACGTAGGCGACGTGCCTGCCCGTGGGATCCGGCCTCGGGTCGACGACCGCCCGTTCGGCGCGCAAGGTGCTCGTGCCCGTTGCCAGGTCGGCGGTGTAGAGCTTGCCGGACAACGAAAACGCCGCGACGGTGTGCGCGTCGTCCACGGCATAGCCGACGACACCACCCGAGGTTTCCCTCGCTCGCTCCCTGCGGGCCCGCTCCTCCGGAGGGAGGTCCTCCTCGCCGGACAGCAGCGCGGCGGCGTCGACCACCTTCGACTCCGCTCCGGAAGCCAGGTCCACCGACCACAGGCTGTTGCGCCGGTCGTAGCCGGACTCGGCCCTGAGGAACAATACGTGCGAGCCGTCGGGCGCGACCCGGAATTCCTTCGGCGCGCCCAGTGTGAAGCGCTGGGTACGGGCCTGCGTGCGGAGGAAGGAGAGATCGTCGGTCACGAGGCCCCACTCTTGCAGAAGGCCCCTCACCGGCGCCATCACGCCACGCGATGCAACGAATCGCCGGGCAGCAGGCCGCGATGCGCAACGAACGACGACGGAAAGGCACCGAATCCGGCTGATCTGCGCGTTGGCTTGGCTCTACGCTGAACATATGACGACCCTCGCCGACGGCCCGGCCCGCACCGGCCCCGCCGACTTCATCGCACTCGACGAGCGCTGGAGCACGCACAACTACCACCCGCTACCGGTGGTGATCGCCCAGGCAGAGGGCGCGTGGGTCACCGACGTCGACGGCAACGCCTACCTCGACTTCCTCGCCGGCTACTCGGCGCTCAATTTCGGCCACCGGCACCCCGATCTGCTTGCCGCCGCCGTCGAACAGCTCGGCAGGGTCACGCTCACCTCCCGCGCGTTCCACCACGACCAGCTCGGGTTGTTCTGCTCGGAACTGGCCGAGCTGACCGGCACGGACATGGTGCTGCCCATGAACACGGGCGCCGAAGCCGTCGAATCGGCCATCAAGGTCGCCCGCAAATGGGCCTGCCAGGTCAAGGGCATCACGGAAGGCGAGATCGTCGTCGCCTCCGGAAACTTCCACGGCAGGACCACGACGATCGTCTCCTTCTCCACCGACGAGACCGCCCGCGCCGGCTTCGGCCCGTTCACGCCGGGTTTCGTGGTCGTGCCCTACGGCGACGCGGCGGCGCTGGCCGAAGCGATCACCGAGCGCACGGTGGCGGTGCTGCTCGAACCGATCCAGGGAGAGGCCGGGGTCGTGGTGCCGCCCGACGGCTACCTCACCAAGGCCCGCGGGTTGTGCGACGAGGCCGGTGCCCTGCTGATCGCCGACGAGATCCAGTCCGGTCTGGCCCGCACCGGCACCGTGTTCGCGCTGGATCACGAGCGAGTGACCGCCGACCTCTACACGCTGGGCAAGGCGCTGGGCGGCGGCATTCTCCCGGTGTCGGCCGTCGTCGGGAAGGCCAAGGTGCTCGGGGTGCTGCGCCCCGGTGAGCATGGTTCGACCTTCGGCGGCAACCCGCTGGCCTGCGCCGTCGGAAGGGCCGTCGTCGGGCTGCTCTCCACGGGCGAGTTCCAGCAGCGATCGACGGCACTCGGCGCGCACCTGCACTCCAGGCTCGGCGAACTCGTCGGCTCGGGGCTGTCGGCGGTCCGTGGCCGCGGCTTGTGGGCAGGCGTCGACATCGCCGAGGGCGGGCTGAGCGGGCGCCAGGCGTGTGAGGCGCTGATGACCCGTGGCGTGCTGTGCAAGGAAACCCATGGCAGCACCCTGCGGCTCGCGCCACCGCTGATGATCAGCGAGCGGGACCTCGACCAGGGTATCGACGCGCTAGCCGAGGTCGTGGCGGTCGCCTGAACCCGGGCCCCGCCGCAGCCGGACCCGGCCCGGACCCGGCGGGCCCGCCCACGAGGCGCGAGTCCCCCGCTCAGGCCGCCGAGATCCGCACCCAGGACAGCGACATCCGCACCCAGGCGCGCGAGATCCGCACTGAACGCGGAACTCGGCGGCGGCAACGCGGGACTCGCGCGCGGGGCTCCGCCGCGCGCACGGCGGCTCAGCCCGCTACCGCCGCGGCCAGGCCACCCACCTCGCTCACCTCACCGTCCTCGGCGAACAACACGTACCGGTCGAACGACTCGGCGAACCAGCGATCGTGCGTCACCGCGACCACCGTGCCGGTGAACTCCGCCAGCGCACCCTGCAACGCCTCGGCCGACACCAGGTCGAGGTTGTCGGTCGGCTCGTCGAGCAACAGCAGCGTGGCACCGGACAGTTCGAGCAACAGCACCTGGAACCGGGCCTGCTGCCCACCGGACAACGTCTCGAACCGCTGCTCGGCAGAGGCCGCGAGACCATACCTGCTCAACGCGGCCGTCGCCGTTCCTCTGTCCATTCCGGACCGCGAGCCCTCACCGCGGTGCAGGATGTCCAGCAGCGTTCTGCCCTCCCACTCGGGATGCTGGTGCGTTTGCGCGAAAAGCCCGGGAACGACCCTCGCGCCGAGCCTGCACTCGCCGGTGTGCCCGACTTCTTCGCCGGCGAGCAGCCGCAGGAAGTGACTCTTGCCGGAACCGTTGGCACCGAGGACACACACCCGGTCAGCGAAGAAGATCTCAAGGTCGAACGGTGCCATCAGCCCGGTCAGTTCGAGCCGTTCGCAGGTGATCGCCCTGACGCCGGTCCGGCCGCCGCGCAGCCGGGGCGTCACGCGCTGCTCCTTCGGCGGCAGCGGCGGCGCGCCCGCCTCGGTGAACTTGCGCAACCGGGTCTGCGCGGCCCGGTACCGGCTGGCCATGACGTCACTCATCGTCGCGGCCCGCTGCAACGACCTGACCAGCTCCTTGAGCTGCTCGTGCTTGTCGTCCCATCGTCTGCGCAGCTCCGCCATCCGGTCGGCCCTCGCCAGCCTCGCCGCGTGCCAGTCGCGGAAACCGCCGCCGTGCACCCACGCCGTCCCGCCCTCGACGGTGACGATGTGGGTCGCGGCCGTTGCCAGCAACTCCCGGTCGTGGCTGACCAGCAGCACGGCCTTTCCCGACTCGGCAAGCCGCTGCTCAAGCCAGCGTTTGCCCGGCACGTCGAGGTAGTTGTCGGGTTCGTCGAGCAGCAGCACCTGTTCCGGCCCGCGGAGCAGCGCTTCGAGGACCAGCCGTTTCTGCTCCCCGCCCGACAGCGTCCCGACGTCGCGGAACCTGGCGCGATCGAACGAAAGTCCGAGCGCCGCGACGGTCACCGTGTCCCACAGCACCTCGGCCTGGTAGCCGCCCGCCTCACCCCACGCGGTGAGCGCGTCGGCGTAGCGGAGCTGGGTGGCCTCGTCGTCGCGGTCCATGAGTTCGAGTTCGACGGCGTCGAGCGCCTTCGCGGCCTGGCGCAGCCGTGAGGGCGCGACGGCCAGCAGCAGGTCACGCACCGTGCGCTCGTCCCTGACCGAGCCGACGAACTGCGGCATGACCGCGAGCCCTCCTTGCACGACGGTCGACCCACCACGAGGCGCGAGCTCACCGGCGAGGATCCGCAGCAACGTGGACTTTCCAGCGCCGTTGTCGCCGACGAGCGCGACGACGTCACCCGAGCGCACGCGAAACGACACGTCGTCGAACAACGTCCTGCCACTGTCGAGCCGGTAGCCGACCGCGCTCACTTCCACAAAGCCCACGACCGGCATCGTGGTGCATACCCCCGCCGTCCGCGACCGAATTCCGCGCGGGGGCAGGATGAGCGGGTGGCCGGTGTTCGCGCGTTCGTGGTGGCGGCGGCCGGTGCGCTCGCCATGCTCGCGCTCGGCCTGCCCTTCGCCGGTGAGCGGGCCGCGACGGGACCGGACGCAGCCGTCGCCAGCTGGGCGGAGTTACTGCCCCGGCCGCTGTCGTCCGCGTTGGTGCTGCCGACCGAACCGCCCGTGATCCTCGCCGTGATCGCGATCGTGGCGTTGTTTCTCGGTACCCGGCGTGACTGGACCGGCGTCACACTGATCGTCGCCGCGCCCTCGATCGCCGTCGCGCTCAACAGCCTGGTCCTCAAACCGCTGTTCGGGCGCTACTACGCCGACCATCTCGCGTATCCGAGCGGGCACACGGTGAGCCTCGCCACCGTCGTCGTGGTGCTGGCGCTGCTGGCTCCCCGTCGCCGGACGAAAGCCTGGGTGGCCGCCGCCGGTGTGCTGCTCGTGACGGCCGCCGGCCTCGGCATGGCCGGGCTGGGTTACCACTACGCCACCGACGTGCTCGGCGGCGCGCTGTGGGCCGTGGCCGTCGGGACCTCGACAGCGGGTCTGTTAGCCCGGCACGGAAGGCGAGGCGGCGGCGTCTCTGGCCAGCGCGGTGAGCCTGCTGACCGCGCGTAGGTACTTCTTGCGGTACCCGCCGGCGAGCATGTCGCCGGTGAACAGCGAACCGAGCGAGTCGCCGGACACCAGCACGGGGATCGCCCTGTCGTAGAGGCGGTCGGCGAAAGCGACGAGGCGCAGCGCGATCGACTGGTCCCCGGCGGGCCGCACACCGCTGAGGTGCACGGCGGAAACCCCGTCGACGAGCCTGCCGTAACCGGAGGGATGCAGGGTCGCGAGGTGCTCGCACAGGGCGTCGAAATCGTCGAGCGTCGACCCGGCCCTCGCCAGCGCCGAGGCCCGCAGATCCTCCTCCGTGAGCGGCCGGGGCGGTTCGGGAAGCCCACGGTGCCGGTAGTCGGGCCCGTCGACGCGCACGATGCCGAACCGCGCCGACAGCGACTGGATCTCGCGCAGGAAGTCCTCTGCCGCGAACCGGCCTTCGCCGAGCTTGTCGGGCAGCGTGTTGGACGTCGCGGCGACGAACACTCCGGCGTCGGTCAGCTCCCTCAGCAGCCGCGTGACGAGCATCGTGTCGCCGGGATCGTCGAGTTCGAACTCGTCGATGGCGAGCAGCTTGTGCCCTGACAGTCGCCTGACGGCCTCCGCGAAACCCAGCGCGCCCACGACGTGGGTGAGTTCCACGAAGGTGCCATAGGACTTGGGACCAGGCACCGCGTGCCACAACGAGGCGAGCAGGTGTGTCTTGCCGACGCCGAACCCGCCGTCGAGGTACACGCCTGGCGACTCGGGTCGCGGAGCGGCCTTGCGGCCGAAGAGCCCGCGCCTGCCGCTCTTCGTTCCCGCCGTAACCCGTTCGGCGAAGCCCTCGCACGCGGTGACGGCGGCGGCCTGGCTGGGTTCGGCCGGGTTGGGCACGTAGGTGGAGAACCGGACGCTGTCGAAGCGCGGCGGCGGCACCAGCGTCGTGACCAGCTCGTCGGCGTCGATGTGGGGCCGGCGGCCGGTCAGCGTCTCGGTGGGCATGCCGGTCAGGTTAGCTTCCGTCATTCCGGCGGGGCCGGGTCATGTGGCAGTCATGTGGCGCCGGTCAAACTCGCCGGGTCCGCACCATCCCGGATGGACCGCACCGGTGGCCCGTGCTGGGATGGCAACCGTGCAACGTTTGTGGCCCCCAGTCCAGGACGGCGAGCCTTCCGGCCCGCTCTCCGACACCGACCTCGAACAGCTCTACGCCTACCCCGATCAGCTGAGCGGGCCATGGGTGCAGGCCAATTTCGTGTCGTCGGCCGACGGCGCGGTGACGGTGTCCGACCGCTCGGAGGGACTGTCGCATCCCGCTGACAAACGGATCTTCGCGCTGGGCAGGGAACTGGCCGACGTGGTACTCGTCGGCGCGGGCACCGTCAAGGCCGAGAACTACCGGGGCGTCAGGTCGAACGCCGCGCGCGCCGAACGACGGCTGGCCCGCGGCCTGGCCGAAGTGCCACCCATCGCGGTCGTGACCGGCCGCTGCACGATCCGGCCGGACGGCCCGCTGTTCACCGACACGCTCGTGCCCCCGATCGTGATCACCACGGAGAATGCCCCCGTGGAACGCAGAGCGGCGCTCACTGACGCCGGCGCCGAGGTGCTCGTCGCCGGTGAGCACGCCGTCGACCTCGAAGCGGCGCTGGCGCTGCTGGACGAACGCGGCCTGCGCAGGATCAACTGCGAGGGAGGGCCGCATCTGTTCGCCACGCTCGTCGCCCAGGATCGCGTCGACCAGCTGTGCCTGACGCTGGCGCCGCTGCTGGCCGGAGCGGGAGCCGACCGGATCGTCGCGGGATTGGCGGCACCGGAACCGCGCGCGATGCGGCTGGAGTCACTGCTGCACGAGGACGGGTTCACGATGCTGCGCTACCGCAGGGCTGGGCACGATCCGGACGACCCGGGCTGATGAACGACACCCGCGCCCCCGGAAACACCGGCGAGGGACGCGACCCGGACATCGCCGTGCTCGCCAGGGCCGCTCGCGGTGAGGCCGCGGCCTTCGACCGGCTGGTCCGCAAGCACACTCCCCGGATGTACCGGGTCGCGCTGCGGCTGACCGGCAGCGCGGCCGAGGCGGAGGACGTCGTGCAGGAGGCGTGGCTGTCGGCGTGGCGGGCGATGCCGGGCTTCCGGGGCGAGGCCGCGGTGTCGACCTGGCTGTACCGGGTCGTCACCAACACCGCGCTCGCCTCGTTGCGCAGGCGGGCGCCAACGGTGTCGCTCGACGCGGCGATCGGGCACGGCGCCGGTGGTGACGAAGGAGGCGGCACGCTGTTCGGAATGGGAGCGCTGAGCGATCCGCACGCCAACCCCGAGGGCAAGGTCGTGCGCGCCGAGCAGGTCGGCGCCGTCCTGCATGCCATCGGGCAGCTGGAGTTGTCCCAGCGGGTACCGCTGGTGCTCAAGGAACTGGAGGCGCTGAGTTACGAGGAGGTCGCTCAGGTGCTCGCCGTCAGCGTGCCGGCTCTGCGAGCGCGGCTGCACAGGGCGAGGGTGGCCCTGCTCGCGAAATTGGGGACCCGGCCGTGACCGCCGGCCGAGAGCCGCTGGAGGACCCCCGGTGGGAGTGGGTGCGGGCGGCCGCGCTCGCCCCTGTCGCCACTCCGCGAGGGCTCGTCGACCGCGTGTTGTTCTCCGTGCGCGGGCGAAAGGGGCAAGGGCTCGCCGATCCGGTGCTGCTGCGCCAGGACGGCGGCACGCTCCACGTCGGTGAGCGCGCCGTCGTCACGCTGGCCCTTCGCGCGGCCCGCGACACGGCGGCCACGATCGGCGGGGTCGGCGTCTCCGCGGCCGCGATGGCCGGAGACGGGGTCGACCTGCTGGTGACCGTCCACTACGGAACCCCGGCGGCTGAGGCGGCGCGGCGACTGCGCACGGACGTGTCCGCCGCGCTCGCGGCCCAGTTCGGCACCGCGGCGCCCCCGGTGTCGGTGCACATCACCGATCTGCGGACCGATCTCCCAGAGAGCTAGGCCGGGGTCTGATGAACCTCTGCAGGGGACACGCTGGCCACGCGCGGCAGGCTACGGGTTCGTCAGACCTGAGCTAACCCGTTAGAGGGAGTCCCGAGCGGGCCCGGCGGAGAACCCACATCGTATTAGCAGGCAGGGGGTTCGTGTCCCTCGTCCACTTTGCGGAAGGAGCACCGCCATGGCAGACAACACCGCGACCAAGCCGGAGACGGCACCCGAACCGCGGTCGGGTTCCTCAACCACCTCGACGACGCTCAACGCGGAGGGCAACGCGGGCAAGACGACCATCGCCTCGTCGGTCGTGCAGAAGGTGTCCGGCATCGCGGCCGGCGAAGTGTCCGGTGTGTACGCGCTGGGCGGCGGGGTGTCCCGGGCGTTCGGGGCCATCAGGGAACGCATCCCCGGATCGGGAACCGTCACCACGTCGGGTGTTTCGGTCGAGGTCGGGGAAAAGCAGGCAGCCGTCGATCTCGACCTCGTCGTCGAGTACGGCGCGCGCATCGTGGACGTGGCCAAGGCGGTACGCAGGAACGTGATCTCCACTGTGGAGCAGATCACCGGACTCGACGTGATCGAGGTGAACATCGCCGTCAACGACATCCACGTCCCCGAGGAGGACGACGGCGAGGAGAACACCTCCCGCGTCGAGTGAGCAGGCCGCGATGAGCGAACCCACCGCGCAGGCGCCGCCACCGCTCGCCGGTACCGCCGATGCCATTGCCGCAGCCGTCACCGGCCACCCCCGCGTGGTGCGCCTCGCGGGCGGCAGGTACGGCGCACTGGCCACGCACCTGCCCGGCCGCAAGGTGACCGGTGTGCGGGTGACCGGCGATGGCGAGCCGGTCGACATCGGTGTCGTGCTCACGCTCGGCGACCCGCTTCCCGGCGTGGTGGCCGAGTTGCGCGAGCGCGTGCGCGCGGTCGCGGGCAAGGTCCCGGTGAACGTGGAGATCACCGACGTCGAGCCGGGCGAATCCAGCACAGTGGACACTCGAAGGGAAGGGGCGTGACGGTGCGCGAGGATGACAGAGCCGAGTTTCTGGCCTATGTCAGGGAAAACCATCCGGATGCCGGTGGTGACCCACACGAGTTCGCCGAAGGTCTCGCCCGGTTCCGGTCGCGCTCCTCCCGGGAGGACGACCGGTTCGACGCGCCGGTGACCTTCACCGAGCGCCCCTCCGTACTTGCCCGCTTCACTCGGCGCAAGAGCAGGCGCGGGCCACGAGTTCACTGATCCGCAGGACCTCGAAGGAGCTACCACGATGAACGGAACCCAAACCGGGCTGCTCGCGGGACTCGTGCTCGGTCTCGCCGCGACCCAGAGCTTCGTCGCCTTCCTCATCACGCTCGCGGTCGGCGTCATCGGGCTGATCGCCGGCAGGGTCGTCGACGGAAGGCTCGATCTCTCCGATGTCTTCGGAAGGGGCAGGGACAGGTGAGTGTTCCCGCTCAGCGTTCGGCGGAACCGGTACCGGCCGACGAGCGCGGGACGCTGTCGATCGCGCGGTCGGTCGTCCGCGCGATCGCCGAGCGGGCCGCCGACGACGTCAACGGCACGGCCGAGGTGGAACGCAGGATCGCCGGGCTCGGCTTCGGCAGGCACGGCGCGAGCGTCACGGTGTCGGGCAGCGGTGGTGACGTCGTGCTCGCCGTCGACGTGGCTTTGCGTTATCCCGCACCGGTGCGCACGGTCGTCGACGACGTGCGCGCCAGGGTGACCGCCGACGTCGAGCGCATGACCTCCTATCACGTGCGCGGCCTCGACATCACGGTTTCGGCGCTGCGAGGGGAAAGCGGCGCACGCGTGCAGTGACGAACCGCAAGGACCGGCCACGACGGCCGGAGCGAATCCGGGAGTGACCGTGCGAATTCTCGTCCGTCTCCTTTCGACAGTGCTTGGCCTCGCCATCGCGGCGGCGGGCGCCTTGCTGGCATTGGAGGTCGCCTGGCGGTGGTGGCGCCCAGCCGAGGCGCCGCTCGTGGTTCCATGGCCACAATGGAGGGACGCGCTCGCGGGGATCGCCTGGGATTCGGCTGGAGTGCGCGTCACCGCGGCCGTCGTCGGTGTCGCGGGGCTGCTGCTGTTGCTGGCCGCGGCGACGGCACGCCGCCGTGACGTCGGGTTCACCGATCCGGCGACCGAGGTCACCGTGACGACCTCACCGCGATCGCTGGCGCGGGTCGTCGGAGCGCACGTGCGGAAACAGGACGACGTGGTGTCGGCTTCGGTGACGGCTACGGCTCGCAAGGTCAGGGTGCGCGCGGTGAGCCGGATGGAGACCGAACAGGGGCTGCGACCGAAGCTGGCCGGGTCGGTATCGGCGCTACTGGACGACCTTCCCCTTGCCAGGCAACCGAAAGTCTCGGTCGTCGTCGATTCGCCGAGGGACCGCCGATGACGAAATCCTTCTCGGCCAAGGCACTCGGCCGTTCCTACCGCACCGAGCGCACCGTCACGTTCACGACGGGACTGCTCGCCCTGCTGCTCGGAGCCGCCGTGCTGGTGGTCGGGCTCGGCTGGTTCGGCACCTACCGCGCGCGGCGCCCCGTGCTCGATCCGATGGCCGTGGACTGGCTGAGGCAGCAGCAACCGACGCTGGTGCGGATCGTCGTGATCGTCGCGGGCGTGGCGATGCTGGTGCTCGGCCTGTGGTGGTGCGCGCGGTCACTGCGGCCCGAACGCCACCCCGACATCGAACTCGACCGCGTTCAAGGACACCGGCTCGTCGTGTCGTCCTCGGCGATCACCGAGGCCGTCAGGGCCGACGCCGAGGCCATCGACGGCGTGACGAAGGCGAAGGTCCGCGCCGTCGGCAGCAGGCGACATCCCGCGCTGCGGCTGCACGTGTGGCTTCGCGAAGGCAGCGACCCGCGTCAGGTGTGGGCCCGCATCGACGACGACGTCCTCGGCAGGGCGAGGACCGCGCTGGGGGTGACCGTGCTGCCGACCGCGATCCGGCTCGAACTCGGCTTGGGCAAGTCAACTCGCGTACGGTGACGCCATGCCGCTGCCGGTTCCGCGACCACTCAAGCCGATGCTCGCCCGTGCGGCCTCCCGCATCCCCGACTCGGCGAGCCTGTTGTTCGAACCGAAGTGGGACGGCTTCCGCTGCATCGTCTTCCGCGACGGCGACGAGCTGACTCTCCAGTCGCGCTCGCTGAAGCCGTTGAACCGCTACTTCCCCGAGGTCGTCGCCGAACTCGCGCGGACGCTGCCCCCTCAGGTGGTGCTCGACGGCGAACTGGTGGTCGGCGTCGAGGGGCGGCTCGATTTCGACGCGCTGACCGAACGGATCCATCCCGCGGCCAGCCGGATCGCGTTGTTGTCGGAAGCCACGCCGGCCCGCTTCGTCGCCTTCGACGTACTCGCCATCGGCGAACGGTCGTTGCTCGACGAGCCGACGAGCACGCGCAGGGACGCCCTGACCGGGCTGGCCGAGAGCGGGTTGCGCAGGACTCCGGCCACGACGGACCCGGAGACGGCCCGGCACTGGTTCGCGTTGTTCGAGGGCGCCGGACTCGACGGCGTCGTCGGCAAACCGCTCGAAGAGCCCTACCAGCCGGGCAAACGCGCGATGACCAAGTACAAGCACTCGCGCACCGCCGACTGCGTCGTCGCGGGACTGCGCTGGCACGCCGACACCGAACCGGGCGAGGCGGTGGGCTCGCTGCTACTCGGCCTTCACGACGAGGACGGCGTGCTGCACCACGTCGGCGTCGTCGGCGCGTTTCCCGCGACGCGGCGAAGGGAACTGGCCGCCGAACTAGCGCCGCTGCGCACCGACGGCCCCCATCCGTGGCTCGGCGAGGCCGTCGTCGAGGGGCAGCGGCTTCCTGGCGGGGTGAACCGGTGGCGGCCGAACGAGCAACCGTGGATACCGCTTCGTCCCGAACGGGTCGTCGAGGTGGGGTACGAGAACACCGAGGGCGGGCATCCCTCGCGACTGCGGCACACCGCGAGGTTCGTGCGCTGGCGGCCCGACCGCACCCCCGGCTCGTGCGACTACGCCCAGCTCGACCAGCCGGCGAGATACGACCTGGACGCCGTCTTCCACGGCGAGGTCAAACGCACCCGCTAACGCCACCCACACCCTGCGCATGCGACAGTACGCACGAAGCGTCACCGCAGGAAGTGAGGACAAGAACCAGTGCCGCGCCGTGCCCGCAGGCTGATGCTCGCCGTGCTCGTGCCGGTGGTCCTCGCAGGATGCACCGCGGGTCCGTCGACCAGACCTCCCGTCGTGGAAAACGACGGTCCCCCACCGCAGCGGCAATCGGCGCCGCCGAGCGAGGTTCCCCTCCCCGACTTGGAGGAGTCGCGCGGTTCGAATATCGACTGGTCCGACTGTCCCCAGCAGACGCTGAGCCGGCTTCCCGGCACCGCCGCCGACACCGTCGATGTCTCCTGTGCGCGCATCACCACGACACTCGACGCGCCCGACCTTCCCCGCAGGGGCCTGACGAGGGTCGCGCTGCTCAAGGTGGGCTCCGGTCCCGTTCCGCTCGCCGTCGTCAACGACGTCGACGGCGAACCGGGCACGCTGTACGCGGCGAGACTCGCCGCCTCGCTGCCGCCCGAGGTACTGGAGAAGTTCAGCCTCATCGGCATGGACCGCAGGGGAACAGGGGAATCCGACGCCGCCCGCTGCATCCCGGCCGACGTGCGGGCCGACCTGCTCGGCCACGACCCCGAAGCGGACATCGAGCCGGTGCTCGACGCGGCCCGCACCGCGGGCCAGCAGTGCGCCATCAACCTTGAGGACGAGCAGGAGGCGCTCGACACCTGGCGGGCGGCCGGCGATCTCGACGAGTTGCGTCAGCAACTCGAAGTCGGTCACCTCAACGCGATCGGGCACGGTGAGGGATCGAAGGTCGTCGCCGTCTACGGCGCCAGGTTCCCCGACAGGGCCGGCAGGTTCGTGCTCGACGGCGTTCCCGATCCCACGGAGGACATGGCCACGCTGCTGGACGGCATCGCGGGCGGCGCGGAGGCGACCCTCGACGCGTTCGGCGAGGACTGCGCGAACCGGGGCTGCTCGCTCGGCTCCGACGCGAGGGGCGCGGTCACCTCGCTGGTCGAAACGAGCCGGTCGGCACCACTGCGCGCCACCGACAGCGCGTCACTCGGGCCCGCTCTGGTGCTCAGGGCCGTGCACGCGGGGCTCTCACAGCCGGACCGGTGGCCCGAGCTCAGCGACGCGATCGACTCGGCCCGAAGCGGCGACGGCACCGCGCTCGCGGCGTTCGTCAACCCGCTGCTCGTCGAGACGAGAGAGACCGCGGCGCGGCTCGACGGCGCGCTGGCGACCCTCTGCAACGACACCACGACGAGACTTCCCGCCGACCAGCTGCACCGGGTGGCCGACGACCTCGGCGGCAAGCATCCGGTGTTCGGCGCGCTGCTGGCACAGGAACTCGCCTGGTGCAGCCCATGGCCGAGCAAGAGGGAACCGCCGCCCGACATCGGCGCGCCGGGCACCCCGCCGATGGTCATCGTGAGCACCGCGACCGACCCGGTCACCCCGGAGGAGGGCACGATCAGGGCCGCCGAGCAGATTCCCAGCGGTGTCCGCATCGCGTGGCAGGGAGCCGGTCACGGCGCTCTCGGCTCGGCGTGTGTCGGCGACGCCGTGCGGGCCTTCCTCATCGAGGGCACCGTGCCCAAGGACGGCACGCTCTGCCCGGCCTGACGTGCTTGATCAGGTGAGCGCGAACTCCGCGCTCACCGGCCGGTGGTCCGAGGCGAGCACGGCGGGTACCTCGGCCGAACGGGCCCGCAGCACTTGCCCCGCACCAGCGAACGTCACGTAGTCGATCCGCGCACGCGGCGCGTGCGCGGGGTAGGTCGCGCCGGAGCCCGAGGGCGCCCCCTGGTGCACGGCGGGCCACACGTCGGTCAACCGCGTGAAGAGCGGGCCGAGTTCAGGTGCGCCCGGTTCGGCGTTGAAGTCGCCGAGCAGCAGCGTGGCCTCTCTTCCGCCTTGTCGGTCTTCGATGACGTCGAGCGTGTCGGCGACCTGCGCGCGCCGGACGGCAGGGTCGGCGCGGTGGTCGAGATGCGTGGTGTACACGCGCACCGGTCTTGTCCCCACCCTGACAAGCACCTCGGCGAGTCCTGGGGCCAGCGCGGGAACGGGATCGGGCTCGATCGTCGACAGCCGCGTGATGAGGTGGTTGCGCGCCGCCTCGATCGGATACCTGCTCAGCACCGCGACTCCGAACCGCCGCCGCGCGGAGTGCCCCGGCTCGGGGTCGAGGTCGTAGATGGGCGCGAAGAACACGTTCATGCCGGTGAGCCTGGCGAGTTCGGCCGCCTGATCGCGGTAGTCGCTGCGGGCCGACCAATGCACGTCGACCTCTTGCAGCGCGGCAACGTCCGCCCCGCTGTTCTCGATCACCCTCGCGACGCGTTCGAGGTCCAGTCTTCCGTCGGCTCCGGTGCCCGCGTGGACGTTGAAACCGAGCACGCGCAGCGACCGGGGCGGGCCTGGGGGTCCCGCCGTACCGGCCGACGGCGCCGCGAGGGCCGCCACCAGCACGATGATGATCACCGGGACCGCGCGCGAGGCTCGCATCGCGATCACGGTACCGGGTGGCGCTGAGGTCACGCTCGGGTCGCGGTGCCCGAAACCGGCTGTTGAACACTTGACGGGGACGGGGGCAAATGTTTCGCTGACCGGCGGTGAATCTTCTGTCGTTGCTCGCTGGACTGACCAAGAGCGACCCACACGCCACCGTCGCGATCGATGCCGATCCCGCACAACCCGTGCACGTGAGCCGCTCCGAGCTGTGGCGGCGCGCGTTGCAGTTGCGCGCGGATCTGGCGACGGCGGGTGTGGGCCGCGGTGACGCCGTGGCGTTGTGGCTGCCCAACTGGTCGGCGGTGCTGGACTGGCATATCGCGACGGCCTCGCTCGGCGCGCACACCGTCGGCCTCGATCTGGCCGCCACTCCTGACACGGTCGCTTCGGTACTGGCGAGGGCGAAGCCCAAGGTGATCGCGCTGGCACACGGGCCGTCGGCGCCCGTCGCGCGCGATCTCCCCAGCCCCGTGCGCACTCTGCGGGCCGCGCTGGACTCGCTCGGTTCCGGCACCGCGCTCACCGAACAGGTTCCCGCCGTCGCCGTCGTCACCGGACCACACGACATCCCGCCCGTCGACCCCGGCAACAGCGACGTCGGTGGTGGCGCGTGGCTGCCGAGTACCACCACGGTGGGCATGCCGATGCCGGTGACCCGCGGCGACGAGCTCGCGGTCGCCTTCGGTCCTCGCCTCGCGGCACACCGGGAATCGGCGATCACTCGGCACGCGGCCGCCGTCGCGGACGCGATCGGCATCGGCGCCGACGACACCGTGGCGTGCACGCTTCCGCTCACCGGCGCCTTCGGCTTCGTGCTGGGGCTGGCCGCGCTCTCCGGCGGGGCGACCTGCCTGCTGGAACCCTCGCCAACGGCGGAGGCCGTGCTGGACGACCTGACCAGGTTCGGCGTGACCCACCTCGGCGTGGACACCGGATTCGCCACCGCGCTCACCGGTGCCTGGCACCGGCGGCCGGGACCCCTGCCCCACCTGCGCTGGCTCGGCCTCAGCGGCCCGCCCAGCGAGCCTCACGACACCGATGGCGCCGACGACACCGAGGAACAGGCACGGCGCGCGGCGAGCTGGGCGGAGGACAAACTGGGAGCCGTCTGCGCGGGTGGCTACGGTTCGGCGGAGGTACTGGCGTTGAGCGCCGTCCAGCCGGCCGGCTCGCCGCGACGGTGGTCGCAAGGCGGCAGGCTGGTGTCACCAGGCATCGAGGCGCGCGTCGTCGATCCCGGTTCGGGGCTGCC
Source organism: Prauserella marina (assembly GCF_002240355.1). Lineage (GTDB taxonomy): Bacteria > Actinomycetota > Actinomycetes > Mycobacteriales > Pseudonocardiaceae > Prauserella_A > Prauserella_A marina. Next base: position 2,468,452 of record NZ_CP016353.1, on the reverse strand, counting down.
ATTGGTCCACGGCGAGCGCGGCGAGCTACAGATTCGTGGTTACCCGGTCGTCGAGGGCTACCTCGGCGACGAGGAGGCGACCTCGGCGAGGCTCGCCGAGCACGACTGGTTCCCCACCGGCGACCTCGCCGTCCTCTCCGGCAGCGGTGAACTGCGGCGGCTCGGCAAAATCCCGGCACCACATCGCGACTGAATCGGGCCCCCTGGGGACCTTGTCCCCTATGGCGTGAGCCCGCGCACCCCGAATACTGCTCCACATGAACGACGCCGCGGGACGGCGAATGGAGCAGGTCGACGACCGGACGGCACTCCGCCTGCTGAGCAGTGTTGCCTACGGCAGGCTCGCCTACAGCAGGCACGCGCTGCCCACCATCCGGCCGGTGAACCACCTGCTGGACAACGGGAACATCCTCGTATACAGCCGCATCGACGACGGGCTCGACGGCGCCGCTGGCCAGATCGTGGCCTACGAGGCCGATTCGATCGGGACGGCGGGCGAACTCGACTGGAACGTCGTCGTCACGGGAAAGGCGCAGCTCGTCGGCGACGACCTCGCGGCGGCGTGGTTCACCAAGCTGCTCGGCATCGGCGCGGGACCCGAGCCGGGTACGGTGCTGCGGATCTCCGCCGAACTCGTCGCCGGATACGCGTTACCGGGCGAACCCGGCTGACGGGGAGTCCGCAATGGACACCCCGGCGGTGCTCTACCGTGGAGAGGTGACCGGCAAAACCAAGTTGATCATCGGAATCGCCGTTGGCGCGGCATTCGTGGTCGCCGCGCTCACCCTGCCGGTGCCCTCACCTTCCGAGCTGCGCGCGATGGCCGGCGAGGCGGGCACGCCAGGGGCGTTCGCGTTTCTCGGCGCGTACGTGGTCGCGACGGTGTTGCCCATCCCCCGGACGGTATTCAATCTCGCCTCGGGTCTTCTACTCGGCCACGTACTGGGGATTCTCGTCGCGCTCACGGCGACGATATTGTCGGGACTGCTTGGTTTCCTGCTCGCCCGCGCGCTGGGCAAGGACGTGGTGACGCGGCATCTTCACCGGAAACCGGTAAGGGTGGTCAACGAACGGCTTTCCGGTGGCGGAGTGATCGCCGTCGCGTCGTTGCGGCTGATCCCCGTTGTTCCCTTCGCGCCGTTGAGCTATTGCTGCGGCATCTCCTCGTTGCGGCTTCGTCCTTATCTGGCAGGGACTTTCCTCGGCAGCGTTCCCGGAACGGTCGCCATCGTGGTGCTCGGCGACGCGCTGACGGGAACCACGCCACCCGCACTATTGGCGTGCTACGTAATGTTCGCTCTGCTCGGCGCGATAGGGTTGTGGCGCGTCGTTCGCGCGACGGCACCACCTCCGACGGAGGCCGAGTACGCCGCGCGGTAAGGACCCGTACACTCTCGGCGGTTCACGCGGCTCACCGAGTCAGTACCGCTACACTCGTTCGAGTGCGCGGGTGGGACGAATCGCGCGAAGTCCATTCACGATCGCGAGAAGTAGCCGAGGAGCAGGCGCCATCGACACCGGTCAGTTGATCGCAGGCCACTATCGCCTCGTAGAGCACGTCGGCAGTGGTGCCATGGGCATCGTCTGGCGGGCGATCGATGAGCGTTTGGAACGTTCCGTCGCCGTCAAACAGATCCTGCCCCAGCCGGGACTCTCCGAGGCGGAACGAGCCAACGTCCGCCAGCGCGCGATGCGCGAGGCGAAGAACGCGGCCCGTTTCCAGCACCCCAACGCTATCGTCGTGTTCGATATCGCCGAGCACGAAGGCGATCCATGTCTTGTCATGGAATACCTGCCTTCGCGCAGTCTCTCCGCGATACTCGCCGAACACGGAACACTGCCGGTCGCGGAGGTCGCCCGCATCGGAGAGCAGGTCGCTGCCGCGCTCGTCGCCGCGCACAGGGCCGGAATCGTGCACCGCGACATCAAACCGGGCAACATCCTGATCGACGACAACGGCACCTGCAAGATCATGGATTTCGGTATCTCGCGGGCCACCGGTGACCTGACCCTCACCCAGACCGGGCTGATCGGCGGGACGCCCGCCTACCTCTCGCCCGACCTGGCTCGTGGCGCCGACCCCACGCCCAGTTCCGACGTCTTCGCGCTCGGCGCCACGCTGTACCAAGCGATCGAGGGGGTCCCGCCCTACGGCGACAGCACCAACCAGCTCGCGTTGCTGTACGCGGCGGCCAACGGCAAGGTGCAACCGCCGACCCAGTCAGGGCCGGCGACGGCGTTGCTGATGAGCCTGCTGCGCACCGACCCGGAAGAACGGCCGAGCATGTCGGAGGCGAAGCAGCGCCTCACCGCGCTCGCGGTCAGCACGAGCACAGCTGGCGAAGACACCGCCAAGAAGCTGTCCTCGACGCTGGTGTCCCCTCCACTGCTTCCGGTCTCCGGCCGTAAGCCCGCCGCGGCCGATCAAGGACCCAACAGTCCTCCCGCGCCGCCTCCGCCGTGGCAGCGCAACCAGTCGCCCGCGCCTCCCCCGCCTCCGAGCGGCGGCGGTCAGGCACCGCAGCCCCCTCCCCCCGAGCCGTCGCGGGACGGAGCCAGACGCAAGCCGCTCGTGTTCGGCGCGGTCGGCGTCGCGGCGCTCATCGCCGCGGTCATCCTGGTCGTCGCGTTGAATTCGGGCGGCAACGACGAGAACCCCAACGCCCAAGGCGCCACATCGACCTCGTCGTCCACCCCGCCGCCCAGTCCCAGCAACCCGCCGCCCTCCACCGAGGAGTCGACGGCCAACACCGCGGGAACCACCGTCGGCTGGGGCGAGGCCGGTCAGGTCGTGCAGGCGTTCTACAGCAACCCGGCAGGCTCATGGGGCCTGCTCACCCCCGCTGCTCGTGCCGCATACGACAACGACCAGTCCGAGTTCACCGAGTACTGGTCCGAGCACCCCTCGCCGTCGTTCGGCGGTATCGAGGCGTACAAGCGCGAGAACAATCCCGACGGTTCGGTCGACATGCGATTCAGCGTCGACATCGGCGACGGAAACCAGCAGCTGATCCTCCGTGTGGTCAACTCGGGCGGAACACTGCTGATCGACAGCGACACCCGGCCGGACAACTGACCCCGGGCCGCTGCGATCAGCGGTCACGGTGGCCTACCGTTGAGGCATGCCCGAGGACACCGCACGCCCGCGCAACGCGCGCTTCGAGGACGACCTCGTCGGGCTCGACCCCGACGATCCCGAAGCTCAGGAGTTCGCCGCGCACCTCGACCGGATGCAACGGTCCGATCCCACGTTCACCATCGAGGGCTCGCTGCGCGGGGTCGCCGATTTCGCCGACGGCAGCAATCGCGCCGGCGGCTTGCGGTGGTGGGTCGCGGTACTGATCGTGTGCCTGATCCTCGTCGGCGTCATGTTCGCCGCGTGGGACATCATCACCGGGCTGTTCGCCTGGCTGGCCGGGTAACCTCGAAGACATGGAACCTGCCACTGGAACCAACCGCGCCAAGGTCGAGAAGTCCGAGGAGCAGTGGCGCGCGGAGTTGTCGGCCCCCGAGTTCGCGGTGCTGCGCAAGGCGGCGACCGAACCGGCCTTCACCGGCGAATACACCGACACCAAGACGACGGGGCTCTACGAGTGCCGCGCGTGTGGCGCCGAACTGTTCCGCAGCGACACGAAGTTCGACAGCCATTGCGGCTGGCCCTCGTTCTACGACCCTTCCGACAGCGACGCGGTAATCCTGCGCGAGGACACGTCCCTCGGCATGAGGCGCGTCGAGGTGTTGTGCGCCACGTGCGACAGCCACCTCGGGCACGTCTTCGAAGGGGAGGGCTACGCCACCCCGACCGACCAGCGCTACTGCATCAACTCGATCGCGCTGCGCCTGGTGCCCGGGGAAGGCTGAACCGCCCTTCCCGCGGGCACTCCGGCGCCGTCACGGCAGGTTGAGCACCAGTTCGCCAGGCTGCACCTTGGTTCCCGTGTAGAACGGGGTTTCCTCGCGGACGTGCAACCGAGCCTCCGTCCCGCGCAGGTGCCGCATGAGGTCGACGATGCGGTGCAGTTCGTCGGCCTCGAAGGCGAGGATCCACTCGTAGTCGCCCAGCGCGAACGAGGACACCGTGTTGGCCCTGACGTCCGGGTAGTCACGGGCTTCCTTGCCATGGTCGGCAAGCATCTTGCGGCGTTCGTCGTCGGGCAGCAGGTACCACTCGTAGGAGCGGACGAACGGGTACACGCAGATGTATTTGCGGGCCTCTTCCCCTGCCAGGAACGCGGGGATGTGGCTCTTGTTGAACTCGGCAGGCCGGTGCAGCGCCACCTGGCTCCACACCGGTGCCGACGCCCTGCCAAGCGGGGTGCGGCGGAATCCGGTGTAGGCGGCCTGGATCTGCTCGATTTCCTCGGCGTGCCACCAGATGAGGTAGTCGGCGTCGGCGCGAAGACCGGCGACGTCGTAGACTCCGCGCACGACGACGCCCTTGCCCTCAAGCGCGTCGAGGTAGTCGGTGGTCTCCCTCGCCGCGTCGCCCCGGTCGTCACCGAGCCGTCCCGGTTCGACCTTGAACACCGACCACGCGGTGTAGCGAATGGTGTCGTTGAGTTCTTGGTAATTCAGGCGGGCCATGGCCCTATCGTCCCACCACGTGCAGGGCGGCGGCGTGCGCGGTGGCGATACAGGCCGGAATGCCGACGCCGTACAGAGCGGCACCGGCGACCGCGAGCCTCGGAACCCCGGCGAGCGCGGCGCGGATGTCGGCCACCCTGCGGACGTGTCCCACCCCGTACTGCGGAAGACCGCCTCCCCAGCGCCGCACGAGCACGTCGACCGGCTCAGCCGTGATGCCGGTCAGTTCGGTGAGATCGGCGCGCACCAGCCGCGCCAGTTCCTCGTCGTCGGCCCTGAGGCCGTCCGTGTCGCCGAAGCGGCCGACGGAGCCTCTGACGAGCACCGGCGCTCCCGGCGGCGCGTGGTGCGCCCATTTGCGCGCCGAGAAGGTGAACGCCTTGGCGGTGAACGGGCGCCCGTCAGCGCGACGTTCCGTGGCGCCGATGAGCACACCCGAGTTCTTCGGCAGTTCGGTTCCCGGTGGCAGGGCGAGCGCCACGACGGCCATGGAGGCGAGCTCGACACCGGCGAACGCGGCCGCGGCGGCAGGCACCTCGTCGGCAAGCAATTTGGCGGCGGCGGGCGCCGGCACCGCGAGCACGACCGCGTCGACGTCGAGTCGCGAGTCGGCTGGGGCGTGCGATTCGGTGGCCGCGCCGAAGCTCAGCCGCCAGCCGCCTTCGGGCCTCCTGGCGAGCGCGCGCACCGGCTCGCCGAGCCGCAGCATCGGTTTCGCTTCCTCGGTGAGCCGCGTGATGAGCGTTTGCAGGCCGCCGGTCAACGTCGCGAAAACCGGCCTCGCCGAGGGCTTCTCCGGAATCTGCCTGGCCGCCGCCTCGGTGAGCGAGCCAGCGCCGTCGTCGATGGCGTCGGCGATCGCGGGAAGAGTGGCCCGCAAGCCGAGCCCGTCGGCTCCCCCCGCGTAGACACCGCCAAGCAACGGGTCGACGAGCCGGTCGACGAGTTCGTCGCCGAAACGGCCGCGCAGCAGCGCGCCGAGGGAAAGGTCGCCTGGCGGCAGCTCCAGCCGGGGCAGTTGCGGTTCCGAGGCGGCGGTCCTGCCGCCCTCCTCGGACAGCAGCCCGGTAAGTGCCTCCGCCGACGAGGGCACCCCCATCACCGTGCCGGATGGCAGCGGCCGGGTAGCCCCGCCAGCGCGCACCGTCGCGGAGGCCCCGCTCGGGTGCACCAGCTCGTCGGAAAGACCGAGATCCCCCGCGAGCACCACACCTTCCGGCCTGCGCGCCAGGAACGCCTCCGCTCCGACGTCGAAGGGCATTCCCGCGAGTTCCGCCGTGTGCAGCTTGCCGCCGAGCTCACCCGTCGACTCGCACACCGTGATGACGGCCTGCCCGCCCAGCTCCCTGCGCAACCGGTAGGCGGCGGTCAACCCGGAGATCCCGCCACCGACAACCGCGACTCTCAGCATGACGGCATCCTCACAGGTCTCTACCCCGGCTGGTACTGGTTCCTTACAGACTGTGGACGAGTTCGACGACTCTCGTCAGCACAGTGGGATCGGTCTCGGGCAGCACACCGTGCCCGAGGTTGAAGATGTGGCCCCTCGCCGCCTTGCCCTCATCGGCGATGCGCCGTACCTCGGCCTCGATGACCGGCCACGACGCCATCAGCAGCGCCGGATCGAGGTTGCCCTGCACGACGGGAGCCGTGCCGGTGGCCTCGGTGAGCCTGCTGGTCGCCTCGTCGAGCGGAATCCTCCAGTCGACACCGACGACGTCCGCGCCCGCTTCTCTCATCGCGGGCAGCAGCTCCCCGGTGCCGACGCCGAAGTGGATGCGGGGCACGCCGTACCCGGCGACACCGGCAAGCACCTTGGCCGAGTGCGGGAACACGAATTCACGGTAGTCGCGCCGCGACAGCGCGCCCGCCCAGGAATCGAAGAGCTGGACCGCGTCGACGCCCGCGTCGAGCTGTGCCCGCAGGAACGCGAGGGTGACGTCGGCGAGCTTGTCCGCGAGCGCGTGCCACAGCTCGGGCTCGGCGTGCATGAGCGCCTTGGTGTGCTCGTGGTTGCGGCTCGGTCCCCCCTCAATGAGGTAGGAGGCCAGCGTGAACGGCGCGCCCGCGAAACCGATCAGCGGCGTCTCGCCCAGTTCCCTCAGCAGCAGCGCGATCCCGTCGGTGACGGGCTCGACCTGGCCGGCGCTCAGCCCGGGCAGCTCGGCGACGGCCTTCGCGGTCCTGATCGGCTCCGCGACGACAGGGCCGGTGCCCGGCACGATGTCCACCGCGACCCCGGCGGCGAACAGTGGCACGACGATGTCGGAGAACAGGATCGCGGCGTCGACGCCGTGCCTGCGCACCGGCTGCATGGTGATCTCGGCGAGCAGCGCCGGATCGAAGCAGGCCCGCATCATCGGCACGCCCTCGCGTAGCGAGCGGTACTCCGGCAGCGAGCGCCCCGCCTGGCGCATGAACCAGACCGGAAGGTGGCTCGGGGTGCCCCCGCGCGCGGCGACCAGCAACGGGGCCTCCGCGAGGTCCCGGCGCGCGGCTGCCGGGGAACCCGGCGAACCGGGCACGGGCGAACCGGAGGGAGAAACAGCCGGCGCCGAAGGGTCAAGCGCCGGGGAAGCGGGTGTCGGGGGAATTGTCATCATCGTTATCGTGCCACGACCTGATCGAAGCCCTTTTCTCGGCGCGTCCATGCCGGTGCCGTACGGGTGGCGGCTTACAGTCGGGCGGTGACCGCCATGACCCAGGCGCCAGAGGAGTTCCACGCCGCCGTAGCAGCACTTCAGTCCGTGCGTCCCCGGCCGGAGGTGACCCTCGAACCCATCAGGGCCCCGCAGCGGCTCGCGCCGTGGGCCTACGCACTGGGCTGCGAAACCGTGGGGCCCGGCGACGTGAAGGCGTCGGGAAGGCTGGTGCTGCTGTACGACCCCGAGGGCCAGGAAGCCTGGAACGGGGTCTTCCGGCTGGTCGTGTACGTGCGGGCCGGTCTCGACAGGGAACTGGCGACCGACCCCTTCCTCCCCGCCGTCGGCTGGTCGTGGCTCACCGACGCGCTGGAGGCATCGGGGGCGTCCTGGTCGACACTCGGCGGGACGGTCACCGAAACGTCCTCGGCGAGATTCGGCGACATCGCCGGACCGACCCGCACCGACGATCTCGAACTGAGGGCGTCCTGGACGCCTGACGACGCGGATCTCGCACCCCACGGGGAGGCGTTCTGTCAACTCATGTCGAGTTACGTCGGCCTTCCCCCGGTTGGAGTAACCATGTTTGAACAGCGACAGTCCCTCTGAAGACCCACTGAACCCCTCCGACGGGTCTTCCTTCGCGATCTGACATCCTCCGCGAGAGCCTTCACTCCCCCGATTTCCGCCGTATCCGACCGCCCTTGAGGCGGCCCTCCGGCGGCTGCACGCGGCGTCTGCACGCCCTGATTGACGTGCGTAAACCTGTTACATCGGTATCGCTGCGCGATGCGTTAACCACGGGGCGTGTATTGACCCGAACGTGCTACACCAGCCGCACGGGGTAACTACCCGATCGGGATAGATACCTCTTCGATCGCCCCACTGACCCACTCGGGCGGCTAAAGTGCATCCCACGACACCACTTTCGGTCTAAAGCTGGCGCGGCTGATTGGCCGAAAGTCCCGGTGCCGGTCGGGGGGCACGACCGACTCCAGGGAGGTAGTGACGTGGCTGCCGTCGGCTTTTCACAGGCCGTTCGTTCCACGCCAGCCGGTGCGTTGCCGGCGAGCATGGTTCCGCATCCGCGGGAAGAGTTGTTTTCCGTGCTGGTGGTCGATGACCACCCGCTGTTGAGGGAGGCGATTGCCGCACGACTGGCGCAGATGGGCGCCGGCACAGTACACGAGGCCGCCACGGTGGCCGAGGCGCGCGCGAGGGCGGCGGCCACAGGGCCGTGCGACCTGGCGATTCTCGACCTCGGACTGCCGGACGGCAGTGGCATCGAACTGGTCACGGAGCTCCGCAGCAGCGGCTGGCCCCGGGTAGTCGTGCTGGCTTCGTCCGACGACCCTTATGCGGTCCGCTCGGCGTTCCAGGCGGGCGCCCAGGCTTATCTCCTCAAATCGGCATCGCCGGTGGTCGTCACCGACGGTGTCCGCAGGGTGCTGGAGGGCGGCGTATACGCCGACCCGAGCGTGGCACCCGTACTGGCCACCGGCACCAGGGTCGCCGGCACCGACAACACGCCGCGTGAGCTGTCAGCTCGCGAGGTCGAGGTGCTGCAACTCGTCGCCGACGGCCAGTCGAACAAGGAGATCGGTGAAGAGCTGAGCCTCTCGGCGCTGACGGTGAAGTCTCACCTCTCGCGCATCGGGCGCAAGCTCGGCACCGGTGACCGGGCACAAATGGTGGCGCTGGCCATGCGTGCCGGCGTCATCCGCTAGTTACAGAGGGTCCTACGGGGCGGGCGGGCCAGACACGGCATGCCCGTCCCGTAGGGTTCATTCCTGTGGAAAACGCAGATCACGGCTCCGAGGTGCCGGAGGAGTCTGCGCCCATACCGCTCACCGAACCCGCTGGGGGTACCCCACCGGTCGTCGCCGATGTCGCCGCGCTACGCGAGGCGTGTCGGCGGCTGGCCGAGGGAAGCGGCTCCGTCGCCGTGGACACCGAGCGCGCGTCCGGCTACCGGTACTGGCCGAAGGCATACCTGGTGCAGATCCGGCGCGAGGGCGCCGGCACGTTCCTCGTCGATCCCATTCCGCTTCGCGACGAGCTCGCGCCTCTGGCCGACGTGCTCGGCACGACCGAGTGGGTGCTGCACGCCGCGTCCCAGGACCTGCCGTGCCTTGACGAACTGGACCTGCGCCCGCCTTCGCTTTTCGACACCGAGCTGGCCGGACGCCTCGCCGGATACGAGCGCGTCGCGCTGGGCACGCTCGTCGAGGCACTACTCGGCTACCAGCTCGAAAAAGGCCACAGCGCCGCCGACTGGTCGAAGCGGCCCCTTCCGCAGGACTGGCTCAACTACGCGGCGCTGGACGTCGAGCTGCTGGTCCCGCTGCGGGAGAAACTGGAAGCAGAGCTGTCGGCACAGGGCAAGCTGGAGTGGGCGCGGCAGGAGTTCGAAGCCGTCCGGCTCGCTCCGGCCCCCGCGCCGAGGGCCGAGCCATGGCGGCGGACCTCGGGCATCCACAAGATCCGCACCGCGCGGGGACTCGCCGCGGTCAGGGCGCTGTGGGAGGCCCGTGACGAGCTGGCCCGCAAGCGTGACCGGGCTCCGAGCCGGATCCTGCCGGACAGCGCCATCGTCAACGCGGTGCTCTCCGACGCGCGTACCGCGACCGACCTGCAAGCACTACCGGTGTTCGGTGGCAGGGTGCAGCGCAGATACACCAGCAACTGGCTGCGGCACTTGCAGGCCTCGCGCACCCTCCCGCAGAGCGAGCTACCGAGCCCGTCGGTGCCCAACGACGGACCGCCTCCACCCAACCGGTGGGCCGACAAGGACCCCGACGCGGCGGCCCGGCTCGCGGCGGCACGGGCGGCGCTGACCGGCATCGCCGAGCATCACCGGCTACCCGTGGAGAACCTGCTGCTTCCCGACCTGCTGCGGCGCACCTGCTGGCGGCCGCCCGACGACCGCTCCCCCGAGGGGGTCGCCGCCGTACTGGCCGAGCACGGCGCCCGGCCGTGGCAGATCGAGCTGACCGCGAACGAGATCAGCAAAGCCCTGCACGTTCAGGCGTGACGACGGCCCCCCTTCGCGGCCACTCGTCAGGGGTACGATGGCGGTTACCGATCGGTAACAAGGGTTATCGTGCGGTATCTCGTCATCGACATCCGCGAAGGAGCACCCTGTGGCCGCACCTGTGCGCAACGTGGCTTTCGTCGAAGGGGTCCGAACTCCGTTCGGCAAGGCCGGCGACAAGGGGATCTACGCCAGCACCCGCGCCGACGACCTCATTGTCAAGGTCATCCGCGAACTGCTGCGCAGGCATCCCGGACTTCCTCCCGAACGCATCGACGACGTCGCCGTCGCCGCTACCACGCAGACCGGCGATCAGGGACTGACCATCGGCCGCACGGCCGCGCTGCTCGCCGGGCTCCCCAAGTCGGTACCCGGCTTCGCCATCGACCGCATGTGCGCCGGCGCGATGACCGCGGTCACCACCACGGCAGGCGGCATCGCGTTCGGTGCCTACGACGTCGTCATCGCGGGCGGCGTCGAGCACATGGGCCGTCATCCCATGGGCGAGGGCGTCGACCCCAACCCCCGTTTCCTCACCGACAAGCTCGTCGATCCTTCCGCGCTGGTCATGGGTCAAACGGCGGAGAACCTTCACGACCGGTTCCCCGCGATCACCAGGCAGCGCGCCGACAGTTTCGCCGTGAACAGTCAGGAGCGGTTCGCCGACGCCGTGAAGCGAGGCAGGATCGGGCCCGAGCTGGTGCCGGTCGCCACGCGGCACCCCGAGCTGGGCTGGGGGCTGGCCACCGAGGACGAGCCCCCTCGTCCCGGCACGACGCTGGAAGGGCTGGCCGGGCTCAAGACTCCGTTCCGGCCGCACGGAAGGGTCACCGCGGGCAACGCGGCAGGGCTCAACGACGGGGCGACCGGCGCGATCCTCGCCGAGGAGAACACCGCCCGCGAACTCGGGCTTCCGGTCGGCATGCGGCTGGTCGGCTACGCCTTCGCCGGTGTCGACCCCGAGGTGATGGGCGTCGGCCCGGTCCCCGCGACGGAGAAGGCGCTGGCCAAGGCGGGGCTTTCGATTTCCGACATCGGGCTTTTCGAGATCAACGAGGCGTTCGCGGTCCAGGTGCTCGCCTTCCTCGACCACTTCGGCATCGACCAGGAGGACCCGAGGGTCAACCCGTGGGGCGGGGCCATCGCCTGTGGTCACCCGCTGGCCTCCTCGGGCGTGCGGCTCATGACGCAGCTCTCGCGCCAGTTCGCCGAGCGCCCCGACGTGAGGTACGGCATCACCACCATGTGCATCGGTATCGGCATGGGCGGAACGGTCATCTGGGAGAACCCCGCCTGGGAGGGACACAAGTGATTACCGCTGAGCAAGCCGAGGCAGCGTTCCCCGACGAGGTCGTGACCAGCGCCGTCACCCGGCTGGTCTCCGTACCCGGCCTTGCCGGCCGGGTCGCGCTGATCACCATCGACAACGGCCACGACCACACCAGGCCCTCGACATTCGGCCCACAGGGCCTGGTGAGCCTGAACACCGCGATCGAGCAGGCATTCGCCGCGGAACCGGTCGCGATCGCGGTCACCGGCAAGCCGTTCGTCTTCGCGGTGGGCGCCGACCTCTCCGGTGTCGAGCAGATCGCCGACCCCGAGGTGGCGCACCTGATCGCCGAGACGGGGCACGAGGTGTTCCGCAAGCTCACCGAATCGGACATCCCCACGTTCGCGTTCGTCAACGGCGCGGTCATGGGCGGCGGCCTCGAATTGGCGTTGTCCTGCCATTTCCGCACCCTTGCCGACAACGCGGCCGCGATCTCCTTTCCCGAGGTCTTCCTCGGTCTTTTCCCAGGCTGGGGCGGAACCCAGCTGCTGCCGAACCTCATCGGCGCCGACGACGCCGTGACCGTCATCGTCGAGAACGCGCTCAATCAGAACCGGATGCTCAAACCAGCGCGGGCCGCTGAGCTCGGCATCGTCGACGAACTGTTCGGCTCGGCCGACTTCCTCGAACAGTCGCTGCTGTGGCTGGCCAAGGTCGTGCGCGGCGAGGTGAGGCCGCACCGCCGCGAGATCGAAAGGGGCCGGGCCTGGGATGCCGCCATCGCGCGGGCCACCTCGCTCGTCGACGGCAAGACCAAGGGCGCCTCCCCCGGCGCCAGCAAAGCCGTCGAACTGCTCGCGCTTGCCCGTGAGGCCGACCTCGGCACCGGCTACGCCGCCGAGACCGAGGCGCTCGCCGAGCTGCTGCTGTCCGACACCCTCCGCGCCGGGCTGTACTCGTTCAACCTCGTCAACAAGCGCGCGAAGCGGCCTGCCGGTGCGCCGGACCGGGGACTGGCGAGACCGGTCGGCAAGGTCGGTGTCGTCGGAGCGGGGCTCATGGCGAGCCAGATGGCGCTGTTGTTCGTGCGCAGGCTCAAGGTTCCCGTCGTCCTCACCGACGTCGACCAGTCGAGAATCGACAACGGCGTGTCCTATGTGCACGGTGAGATCGACAAGCTGCTCGGCAAGAAGCGGATCTCGCCCGACGAGGCCAACCGGCTCACCGCACTGGTGTCCGGTTCGCTCGACAAGGCCGCTTTCGCCGACGCCGACTTCGTGATCGAGGCCGTCTTCGAGAACATGGGCGTCAAGCAGCAGGTGTTCGCCGAACTCGAAGAGCACGTGCGGCCGGAGACGATTCTGGCGACCAACACCTCGTCGCTGTCGATCACGGAGATGGCCTCCAAGCTCCAGCACCCCGAACGGGTCGTCGGCTTCCACTTCTTCAACCCGGTGGCCGTGATGCCGCTGCTGGAGATCGTGCGCGCCGAGCACACCGACGACGCGAGCCTCGCCACCGCGTTCGCGCTCGGCAAGCAACTGAAGAAGTCGAGCGTGCTCGTTCAGGACGCGCCCGCGTTCGTGGTCAACAGGCTGCTGCTGCGCTTCCTCGGCGAAGTACTGACCGCCGTCGACGAGGGAACGCCCTTCGAGGTGGCCGACAACGCGCTCGACCCACTCGGCCTCCCCATGTCGCCGCTGGTGCTGATGCAGCTCGTGGGGCCTGCCATCGCGCTGCACGTCGGAGAGACGCTGCACGAGGCGTTCCCCGACCGGTTCCCGGTCAGCGACAACCTCGCCAGGTTCGTGCGATCGGGCAAGACCGCGGTGTGGCAATGGGACTCCGAGGGCAACCAGACCGTCGATCCCGAGGTCGCGGAGTTGTGGGAGCGGGGAGAGCGGCCTTCGACGGCGGAGCAGGTGCGCGACCGCGCGCTCGCCGCGATCGCCGACGAGATCCGGATCATGCTCGACGAGGGCGTCGTGGCCGAGGCGCAGGACATCGACCTGTGCCTGATCCTCGGCGCGGGCTGGCCGTTCTGGCTCGGCGGCATCACCCCCTACCTCGACCGCACGGGCGTGTCCCAGCGCGTCACCGAAGCGCCGTTCCTCGCCGAGGGGGTCGCCTCCGTGCCGAAGCGCTGAGTCAGGTGCCGCCCGCCGCGGCGGGCGGCACCTGACTCAGGCGAGGGTGTCGGGGTCGGGGCCGAGTCGCAGGCCCTCGTCGAGGGCCGCGATGGCCGCCAGGTCCGGTTCGTCGAGCGCGAAGCCGTCGAGGTCGAAGTTCTCGGCGATCCGGCGCGGGGTCACCGACTTCGGGATCGCGATGGTGCCGAGGTCGATGTGCCAGCGCAACACGACCTGAGCAGGTGTCTTGCCGTGTTTCGCGGCGATGGCGCCGATGACCTCGTCGCCGTCGAGCCGCGTGCCGCCGCGCGCGATGGGGCTCCACGCCTCGGTGGCGATGCCGTGTGCCGCGTGGAATTCCCGCAGCGGCGCCTGCTGTAGCCACGGGTGCAGTTCGATCTGATTGACCGCAGGGGTGACTCCCGTCTCGTCGATCAGCCGCTGGAGATGCGGGATCTGGAAGTTCGAGACCCCGATCGCGCGTGCCCTGCCGTCCCCCGCGATCTTCTCCAGCGCTCGCCACGTCTCGACATAGGTGTCGCGGCTGGGAACCGGCCAGTGGATCAGGTAGAGATCGACGTAGTCGAGGCCGAGTTCCCGCAGGCTCGCATCGAAAGCGGCCAGCGCGGCGTCGTGGCCCTGATCGGTGTTCCACAGCTTGGTGGTGAGGAACACCTCCTCACGCGGCAGACCTGAGGTGGTGACGGCTTCGCCGACGGCACGCTCGTTTCGGTACAAGGTCGCGGTGTCAATGCTCCTGTAGCCGGCTTCGAACGCGGTGAGCACCGCGCTCGTCGCCTCGGCGCCGGGGATCTTGTAGACGCCGAATCCGAGCTGGGGCATGCGGACGCCGTTGTTGAGTTCGACCTGATCGACCATGCCCCGACGGTAACCCGCTACCCGGCGACGGGCAGCCGCACCGTGACCGAGAGCCCACCACCGACAACGGGTTCGGCGCCGACGATGCCACCGTGTGCCTGCACGGCCGCCCGCACGATCGACAGCCCGAGCCCCGCGCCCGACCTCGCGGTACGCGCGACTCCCGCCCTGCGAAACGGTTCGAACAACCCGCTGACCGTCGCCGGGTCGATGAGCGGTCCCGACGAGCGCACCGACAACGTGGCCCACCTCGCGTCGGACCGGATGGTGACCTCAAGCCAGCCACCGTCCACGTTGTGCCGCACGGCGTTCTCCAGCAGGTTGCCCGCCACCCGCTCCAGCAACGCGGAATCGCCGACGGTCTTGGCCCGCGCGGTGTGGAACTCCGCGCGCACGGCCCGCTTTCCCGCCTCGGCCTCGACAGCGCGCCACGCGCTGTCGACGACACCGGCGAGGTCGACCTGCTCGGTCAGCATCAGCCCCGCGCCATCGGTGCGAGCCAGCAGCAACAGCGAGCCGACAAGCTGTTCGGCGCGTTCGGTCGCGTCCCGCACCACGGCGGCCATCCTGCGCAATTCGGCCTCGTCGGCGTGCTCGTCGGACAGCGTCACGTCCAGTTCCGTGCGGATCACCGACAACGGGGTGCGCAGCTCGTGGCTGGCATTGGCGACGAAGTGCCGCTGCGCCTCGAACGCGGCCTGGAGCCGGTCGAGCATCGCGTCGAACGTATGCGCCAGTTCGGCCAGTTCGTCCCGCGTGCTGATCTCACCGATGCGCTCGCCGAGCGATTCGACCGAAAGCCGCTGTGCCGTGCCGGTGATCTCCCTCAGCGGCAGCAGCACGCGCGAGGTGAAGGTCCAGGCGAGAATGCCCGCCGCCGCGACGACGAAACAGAACGCGGCGGCACCGGCGATGAGCACCCTGCGGGTGGCATGCTCCCGCAGGTAGTCGGCCAGCGCGGTGGCTTCGACGTCGACGCCGTCGACCCGCACCACGGTGCCAGGCGGCATCTGCGGCACCGCGGAGACCGCGTCACCGACGAGTGTCCACGCCAGCCACAACAGCAGGAGACTGACCACCGCGACCAGCCCGGTGGCAAGCACGGTGATTCTGGCCCGCAGACTGCGCGCGGGGATGCCTCGCCACGGGCTCACCCGCTGAGCGAACCAGATCCCGAACTCGTGCTGGAGCCCGGCACCCGATAACCCGAGCCAACCACCGTCTCGATGATGCCGGGCTCACCGAGCTTCTTGCGCAGGGTCATCACGGTGACCCGCACCGTGGTGGTGAAGGGGTCGGCGTTCTCGTCCCACACGCGTTCGAGCAGGTCTTCGCTGCTGACGACCGCGCCACCCGCCGAGAGCAGCACCTCAAGCACCCCGAACTCCTTGCGGGTCAGCTCGACCAGCTCACCCGACCTGCGCACGGTGCGTTTCGAGGGGTCGAGTTCGACATCGCCCGCGGTCAGCACCGGCGGGGCGGCGGGAGTCGCTCTCCTGCCGAGCGCCCGGACCCTCGCCACCAGCTCGGGGAACGCGAACGGCTTGGCGAGATAGTCGTCGGCACCGAGGGACAGGCCCTCGACACGGTCGGACACCGCACCACTCGCGGTGAGCATGAGCACTCTGGTCAGCTCGCCGGACGTGACGATCTCCTTGCAGAGCTCGTCGCCGGACATACCCGGCAGATCCCGGTCGAGCAGCACCACGTCGTACCGCGTGATGGACGCCTTCTCGTGCCCGTCGTCACCATTGAGGGCGACGTCGACGGCCATGCCCTCTCGCCGCAGGCCGCGCGCGATCGCCTCGGCCAGCGGTTCCTCGTCTTCGACTACCAATACCCGCACGTCAACACCGTGTCACAATTTCCTGAGAAGTGCCTATGTGAAGAATGTGTAGTCATTCTATGCGGGTTCGGCGGCAGCCTCGGATCCACTCCCCCGGACCCCTCCGGGGGTGACACGGGCGGGGTCGCCCTGAGCCCGGCGAACCAACCGGGCCGCCGGACGCGGAGCCGGGTATTTCACCAGCCGACACCCCGAATGAATCCATTGTGGACAATGCGGAAATTCCCCCGGCGCCGGGCGGCAAAGTGCCGCATCCGTTGCGCCATACGGAGCACCGGCATCGTCCACGTGTGTGGGCTCACCGCTTCCCGAAACGGAACAGCGCACATATGTGAATTTGCCGGATCTCCCATTCCAGGGCCGCTTCTGTGATACCACCGTCCGGTGATTCCGGATGAGAGGCCGCGAGATGACCGAACACGGCGAACCATGCCCCACCCCCGCCGACGTTCCCGACCGGGAAGAGCAGGACATCGGCCACTACGTCGGACGGCTTTACCACTGCCTCTACGCCGACCTCAGCCTCCCGCCCGCCACCGTGCCCGGCGCGGCCCGGTGGCGGGAAGACCGGCCGGACCGGCCGTGAACCGAGGTGGTCAGTCCTGTGTGGACTGAGTCGTCTCGACGGCCGCGCCCTCCGGGGCCTGCTGCCCGCCGATCCGCGTCGCGGCCCATTCGGTGATCCGGCGCGCCACGTCCTGCGCCGTCAGCCCCACCTCGCTGAGCACCTCGTCGCGCGTGCCCTGCGCGTGGAACCGTTGCGGCACACCGATGTCCCGCAACGGAACATCACAGTCGGCGTCCCGCAGAACCGACGCGAACGCGGACCCGAATCCACCGTGCCGCCCGCTGTCCTCGACCGTCACCACGAGCCGGTGCCGCCGCGCGAGCCCGGTCAGTTCCTCCGGCACCGGAAGCACCCAGCGCGGGTCGACGACCGTCACGCCGATGCCCTGGTCGGCGAGCCGGTCGGCGACGGCGAGCCCGAGCCCTCCGAAGGCACCGACCGCCACGAGCAGCACGTCGTCGTCCTCACCGGACCGCAGGACGTCCACGGTGCCGAGCCGCTCCACGGCGGGGACGGACTCGATGACGCTGCCCCGCGAGAACCGCAGCGCGGTCGGCCCGTCGCCGACGGCGACGGCCTCTCGCAACTCCTCCCGCAGCGTCTCGGCGTCCCTCGGCGCCGCCACCCGCATTCCGGGAACCATGCCCAGCAGGGACAGATCCCACATGCCGTGATGGCTGGGGCCGTCGGGACCGGTGATACCCGCGCGGTCGAGCACGAGCGTGACCGGCAGCTCGTGCAGGGCGACATCCATCAGCACCTGGTCGAACGCCCTGTTCAGGAACGTCGAGTACACCGCGACCACCGGGTGCAGGCCCGCCGTCGCGAGACCCGCGGCCGAGGTCACCGCGTGCTGCTCGGCGATACCGACGTCGAACCAGCGATCGGGATGGGCCTCGGCGAAGGCGTGCAACCCGGTGGAGCGCAGCATCGCCGCCGTGACCGCAACCAGATCGTCCCGTTCGGCCCCCAGCCGCACCAGTTCCTTGCCGAACACCGACGTCCAGCTCGGCCCCTTCACAGGGGGAAGCCCAGTCCGCGGGTCGACCGGATCGGTCTGGTGCATCTGATCGGCCTCGTGGTTCACCGCCGGCGGGTAACCATGCCCCTTCTCGGTGACCACGTGCACGATGACCGGACCACCGAAGGTCCTCGCGCTGTGCAACGCCTTCTCCAGCGCGGCGAGATCGTGTCCGTCGACCGGGCCGAAGTACTTGAGCCCGAGGTCGGAGAACATCACCTGCGGGCTGAGCGCGTCCTTGATACCGGCCTTCGCGGCGTGCAGCGCGGTGTACAACGGCTTGCCGACGACGGGCGTGTGCTGCAACAACTCCCTGCCACCGTCGAGCAGCCGCTCGTAGCCGGGGCGAAGGCGCAGCGAGGCGAGGTGTTCGGCGAGGCCGCCGATCGTCGGCGAATACGACCGGCCGTTGTCGTTGACGACGAGGACGACCGGATGGTCCGGTTTGGCCGCGATGTTGTTCAGCGCCTCCCAGCACATGCCACCGGTGAGCGCGCCATCGCCGACGACCGCGACGGCATGACGTCCGCCACCCGCGAGCTGGAACGCCGACGCGAGGCCATCGGCATAGGACAGTGCCGTCGAGGCGTGGCTGTTCTCGATGACGTCGTGCTCGCTCTCGGACCTCGCCGGATAGCCCGCGATGCCGCCCTGCTGGCGAAGCTGGTCGAAACCATCCGCGCGGCCGGTGACGATCTTGTGCACGTACGCCTGGTGCCCGACGTCGAAGAGGATCGCGTCGGCAGGTGAGTCGAAGACCCTGTGCAGCGCGAGCGTCAACTCGACGACGCCGAGGTTGGGGCCGAGATGCCCACCGGTCTTGCACACCTTGTCCACGAGGAACTGCCTGATCTCGCCGGCGAGAACGCCGAGCTGATCGTGGTTCATCCGCTTCAAGTCAGCCGGTTCACGCACGGACTCCAGCAGCGTCACGTTTCACCTCACCTGTTCGCCTCACCCATCGATACAGGGCTGTCGAACAAGTCTAGGAGACAGCGGAAATCGGCACCGCATCCGGCAACCACCGCACGGTTTTGCCCGGTGGGCCACCCGGCTCACCTGGCCACGCGGATGAGGGCATTCTCACTGGATGTGACGGCAACCGCGCCTCACCGAGGTCACCGTCGGTGACCGCGACTGCCGTCGATCGGGCAAGCGAAACAACCCCGATGGCGCGGAGACGGGTGTCCCGTAGGATTCCGCGCGCCCCGACAGCACGCCGAGGAGAGTGGATGGCGAACGTATTCATCGGCGGGACCTGGACCCCCGTCCGGCACGGCAGCACCCGGCGGATCCACTGCCCCGCCGACGGTTCGCTCGTCGGCACCGTCGCCGAAGGCGGCAGGGAAGACACCGAGGCCGCGATCGCGGCGGCACGCGCGTGTTTCGACGAGGGCACGTGGGCCTCGACGGCCGCCACCTCGCGAGGCGATCTGCTGCTGCGGACCGCCGAGCTGATCGAAAGGGACGCCGCGGCCTTCGCCCGCGCCGAATCGCTCGACACCGGCAAGCGCCTCGTCGAGAGCGAATACGACATGGCCGACGTCATCTCCTGCCTGCGCTACTACGGCAAGCTCGCCGGGTCCTCGGCGGGGAGAGTCGTCGACACCGGCGACCCGGACACGTTCAGCCGCGTCGTCCACGAGCCCGTCGGCGTGTGCGGACTGATCACGCCGTGGAACTACCCGCTGCTCCAGGTGGCGTGGAAGGTCGCACCCGCGCTGGCTGCCGGAAACACGTTCGTTCTCAAGCCGAGTGAGCTCACGCCGCACACCGCGATCCTGCTCATGGACGCGCTTGCCGAGGCGGGGTTGCCCCCTGGCGCCGGCAACCTCGTGCTCGGCGCCGGAGCAGAGGCAGGCGCGCCGCTTGCCGAGCATCCCGACGTCGATCTGGTTTCCTTCACCGGCGGGCTCGGCACGGGGCGGCGCATCGCCGCCGCCGCGGCGGCCACCGTCAAGAAGGTCGCGCTCGAACTCGGTGGCAAGAACCCCAACGTCGTCTTCGCCGACGCCGACTTCGACACCGCCGTCGACTACGCGCTCACCGCGATCTTCCTGCACTCGGGTCAGGTGTGCTCAGCGGGCTCCCGGCTCATCGTGCAGGACGGCATTCGCGACGCCTTCGTCGACGAGGTGGTCCGCAGGGCGGAGACCATCCGGCTCGGCGGGCCGTTCGACGAGGAAGCGGAGACGGGGCCGCTGATCTCGGCCGGGCACAGGGACAAGGTCGAGAGCTATGTCGCCGCCGCGCTCGCCGAGGGCGCGACGCTGCGCACCGGAGGGCGCAGGCCCGCCGAGGCCCGGCTCGCCGACGGTTACTACTACCTGCCCACCGTGCTCGACGACGTGGCACGTGGCGGAACGGCCGTGACCGAGGAGTCGTTCGGGCCGGTGCTGACGGTCGAGACCTTCCAGGACGAGGACGAGGCCGTGCGGATCGCCAACGACACGCACTACGGCCTCGCCGGAGCGGTATTCACCTCGGATGCCGGGCGCGCCCAACGCGTCGCGGGCAGGCTGCGGCACGGAACGGTGTGGATCAACGACTTCCACCCTTACCTGCCGCAGGCGGAATGGGGTGGGTACAAGCAGTCCGGCTTCGGGAGGGAATTGGGGCCGTCCGGGCTTGCCGAGTACCAGGAAGTGAAGCACATCTACCAGAACCTGCGCCCGAAGCCGCTGCGCTGGTTCGCCGGAGGAGCCTAGCCGCCCGCGCGCGGCCCGCGCCGGTCGTGCGCGCGGGTCGTGCGCGAGTCCCCCGCCCAGGACGCCGAGATCCGCGTTCGGGACGGCGAGATCCGCGTCCAGGGCGCGCAAACCGGCATCCGAGTGCTGCGGAACCCTCGCCGACATGCGCGAAACCCGTGGCGGCGCACCGCGTTCCGCACGGGTAACGCGATTGGCTTTCGTGATCCTGGTGGCATGGCTTCAGGCTTCGCGTTCCCGCGAGCGCGGTTGCGGACGTCACCGGCGCGAACGCAGCACTCGACGGCCTGAGCGCAGCACTTGGCACCCTGAGCGCGGAACTCGACGGCCTGGGCGCAGCACTCGACGACGTGAGCGGGGGACTCGCGCGGCTCTCGTCAGGGACGCTGCCACAGCGGACGCATGGCGTCGCGCACCTCGGCCAGCAGTTCCCGCATCGCCTCCTCCGCGATGTCGGCCCTGCCGTCGGCCACCGCGTGCGCCACGGATTCGTGCAAAGCCAGCGCCTCCGGCACCGGCTGGTGCGGCATCAGCCCCAACTGGGTCCTCCCCCGCAGCACCACGGCCACGACGTCGGCGAGCGCGCCGAACATCTCGTTGCCACTGGATCTCAGCAGCAGCGTGTGGAAGGCGATGTCGTATTCGAGGAACTCGTCGAGCCTGCCGGCCTCACCCAGACCTCGCATCCCATCGGCGACCTCGACGACTCTGGCCCGCTCGGCGCCGGAGGCGCTGCGCGCGGCCGCCGCAGCGGCCAGCGGTTCGATCGCGATCCGCAGTTCGGTGAGCGACCGCAGTTGCGCGTCCCGCCCCGACCCGGACAGCCGCCACCAGATGACCCTCGGGTCGAACACGTTCCAGGATTCGGGCGTCCGTACCGTGATCCCGACCCGCCTGCGCGACCGCACGAGCCCCATCGATTCGAGGATGCGCATGGTTTCCCTCGCCACGGTGCGGGAAACGGCGAAGCGGTCCTGAATTCCCTCCAGCGTGAGGACATCGCCCGCCGCCAGTTTGCCGCAGGTGATGTCGAGACCGATCGTGTCGAGCACCGTGCTGTGCAACACGGCGACCTCGACCGCCGCCCTGCCGTCTTCCCGCCTCGCCATCTCAGCGGGCCGTCCCGGCCCGGACTTGGTCACGTCTGCTCTTCTCCACTGGTGATCGCGTCCGCTCACGGACACCGCACGCCGCCCAAAAACCCCTCTCAGCCTATCCCGAGCCCGCTCTTCCCTCGCTCCCCAATTGGTGTTATCTTTCGGCGCCAAAGATAGTACCTTTAAGTCGAGGAGCGGGGTATGGCGACGACCTGCCTGGTCGTGATGGGTGTGTCGGGCGCGGGCAAGACCACCATCGCCGAGCTGCTTGCCGAGCGACTCGGCTGGCAGCTCGCCGAAGCCGACGAGTTCCACCCCGAGGCCAACATCGACAAGATGTCGGCAGGCATCCCGCTCACCGACGCCGACCGCGCGCCCTGGCTGGCGGCGATCCGGGACTGGATCACCACGAAGGACGCGCTGGGGCGCGACACCGTCGTCACGTGTTCGGCGCTGAAACGCTCCTACCGCGCGATTCTCGGCGAGGCGGAGTCGCGGGTACGGTTCGTCTTCCTCAGCGGCGGCACCGAGCTGATCGCGAGCAGACTGTCGCGGCGTTCCGGGCACTTCATGCCTCCGGACCTGCTCGGCTCCCAGGTCGGCGACCTGGAACCGCTCGCGGCTGACGAAGACGGCATCACCGTCGACATCTCCGCACCACCTTCCGAGATCGCCGATACCGCGCTGCGCGAGCTCGGCCTCCCGTAACCGGCACCAAAACCCGTCCCCTACTCACCGGAAAACACGAGCAACGGAGCTGTTGTATGGAAACCGAAGAGTGGACCCAGACTCTCGGCGCGGGACCACTGCTCGGGATCGCGGCCGGCGCGATCGCCGTGCTGTTGTTCCTGATCATCACTTTGCGAGTTCACGCGTTCCTCGCGCTGGTGGTCGTCAGCGCCGCCACCGCGTTCGCGACCGGCATCCCGGCCGGAGACGTGATCGACACGCTGACCGAAGGCTTCGGCTCGACGCTGGCCAGCGTGGCGCTGCTCGTCGGGCTCGGCGCCATCCTCGGCAGGCTGGTCGAGGTCAGCGGCGGCGCGCAAACCCTCACCGACGCGCTCATCCGGAGATTCGGCGAGCAGCGCGCACCGTTCGCGCTCGGTATCGCCTCACTGCTGTTCGGATTCCCGATCTTCTTCGACGCCGGGCTCGTGGTGATGCTGCCGATCGTGTTCGCCGTCGCCCGCAGGCTCGGTGGCGGTGTCCTGCGCTACGGCCTTCCCGCCGCGGGCGCGTTCTCCGTGATGCACATCTACGTGCCCCCACACCCTGGACCGGTCGCGGCGAGCGGGCTGCTCCAGGCCGACGTGGGTCTCGTCATCTTGTTCGGTCTCCTCATCGCAATCCCCACCTGGTTCCTCACCAGCTACCTCTACGGCCTGTGGATCGGCCGCAAGCTGGTTCTGCCGGTTCCCGACCTGCTCTCCGGCGGCGAGCAGGAGGAAGACAAGCAGGACCCGCCCAAGCCGGCGACCGTCGTGGCGATGCTGCTGCTGCCGCTGGTACTGATCTTCGCCGACACCGGGCTCAACACGGCGGGCGAAGCCGGCTGGGTCGACAGCCAGGCGAGCTGGTTCAACGTCGCGAGGGCCATTGGATCGACGCCGATCGCGTTGCTCATCACCGTGTTCGTCGCGAGCTACGTGCTCGGCACGCGGCGCGGGCAGGGCAAGGAGATGCTGGAGAAGCTGGTCGACTCCGCGCTGGGCCCGGTCTGCTCGATCATCCTCATCACCGGTGCGGGCGGCATGTTCGGCGGAGTGCTTCGCGCCAGCGGGATCGGCGACGCGCTGTCCGACGCGATGGCCGACCTCGGCCTTCCGGTGATCGTGGCCGCCTACCTGATCGCCACGGTGCTGCGCATCGCGCAGGGCTCGGCGACCGTCGCGCTGACCACCGCGGCCGGGCTCGTGCAGCCGATCGTGCTCACCGGCGGCTTCAACAGCGTCGAGGTGGTGGCGCTGGTGCTCGCGCTCGCCGCGGGTTCGGTGACGGCGGGCCACGTCAACGATTCCGGTTTCTGGCTGGTCGGCCGGTTCTTCGGCATGGACGTCAAGACCACGCTGAAGACCTGGACCGTCATGCAGACCACCATCGGCCTGATGGGCTTCGGGCTGGCCAGCCTGCTGTTCGTCATCGCTTAGCACCGGGGAGCAACCATGACATCCAGCCTGTTCGACCTGACCGGGAAGCTCGCGCTCGTCACCGGAAGCAGCCGTGGCATCGGCAATGCCATCGCGCGAGGACTCGCCGAAGCCGGAGCGACCGTCGTGCTCAACGGAAGAGACGAGGGCACGCTCGCCGCCGCCCGCGCGGCGCTGGGCTCGAACGCGGAAGCGCTTGCCTTCGACGTGACCGACGAAGCCGCCGTCACGGCGGCCGTCGGCGAACTCACCGAGCGGCACGGCGGGGTCGACATCCTGGTCAACAACGCGGCTTTCCAGCACAGGCAGCCGCTGCTTGAGCTTCCGCTGGCCCAGTGGGAATCGGTGCTGCGCACGGATCTCACGAGCGCGTTCGTCGTGGGAAGGGCCGTCGCGGGCGGCATGATCGAGCGTGGCGGCGGGAAGATCATCAACATCTGTTCGGTGCAGTCGGAGCTGGCGCGGCCCTCGATCGCCGCCTACACGGCCGCCAAGGGCGGGCTGCGCAATCTCACCCGCGCGATGACCGCGGAATGGGCCCCGCACGGGGTGCGGGTCAACGGGCTCGCACCCGGCTACTTCGACACCGAACTGACCTCGGCGCTGGTGGCCGATACCGGATTCAGCGCGTGGGTCACCGGAAGGACACCGGCGGGGCGCTGGGGCGAGGTGCGTGATCTCGTCGGCCCCTCGGTCTTCCTCGCGTCGGCGGCGTCGGACTTCGTCACCGGTCAGGTGCTCTACGTCGACGGCGGAATGACCGCGGTCGTCTGAGCGGCGAACGAGGAAAGGCAGGTACGGCAAGCATGTGCGAGGCGCTGGTCGCCCGTGGCGCGGGCGACATCAGGATCGAACGGCGCGCCGTGAAGGAGCCCGCACCGCACGAGGCCGTCGTCGCCGTCGGCTACGGCGGCATCTGCGGTTCGGATCTGCACTACTGGTCGCACGGCGCGGTCGGCGAGTCGGTGTTGCGCGCGCCCATGGTGCTGGGACACGAGGTCGCGGGCCACGTGCTCAGCGCCGCGGCCGACGGGTCCGGTCCCGCCGAGGGTACCGCGGTTGCCGTTCACCCCGCCTCTCCCTGCGGCGGCTGCGATTACTGTGCCGCCGGGAGGGCGAGCCTGTGCCCGCGCACGTCCTATCTGGGCTCGGCGGCACGCGTCCCGCACACCGACGGCGCGCTGGCGCAACGGTTCGTGGTGACGGCAGGCCGGTTGCTGCCACTGCCGGACACGGTGCCCGTGCGGAAGGGCGCGCTCGCCGAACCCGCTTCAGTCGCATGGCACGCGGTGTCGAGAGCGGGCGAGGTGAAGGGAAAGCGGGTGCTGGTCGTCGGCGCGGGACCGATCGGCGCGCTCGTTGTCGCCGTGCTGCGGCGCGCGGGAGCGGGCGAGATCGTGGTGACCGACCTGCACGAGCGGCCGGTACGGATCGCCGGGCTGCTGGGCGCGACGACGGGTTTCACCGGACCTCCGCCCCCGGGACTCGACGCCGAGGTGGCCATCGAATCGTCCGGCTCCCCCTCGGGGGTCGCGACGGCGGTGGCGGGGCTGCGCCGCGGTGGGCACCTGGTATTGCTCGGACTTCCCCCGAAGCCGGAACAGCCGTTTCCCGCCGGGCTCGTCGCGACGAGAGAACTCACGATCGCCGGCTCGTTCCGTTTCCACACCGAGATGGCCGAGGTGATCGCGGCTCTCGGGGACGGGTCACTCGACGTGGAACCGGTGATCAGCCACGAATTTCCGTTGCGGGAAGCGGAAACCGCGTTCGCGGTGGCCGCCGACCCTTCGGCGTCGGGCAAGGTGCTGCTGCGCTGCTAGTACGACCGGCTCAGCAGCGCGACACACTCGACGTGGTGGGTCATCGGGAAGGCGTCGAACGCGCGCAGTTCCCGTAGTGAGTAGCCGTGGCCCGCGAACGTGGCGACATCGCGGGCCAGCGCGGCCGGATCGCACGCGACGTACACGACGCGGTGCGCTTCGGCTGCCGCGATGGCGTCGACGACCTGTTTGCCCGCGCCCTTGCGCGGCGGATCGAGGACGACGACGTCCACCTGTTCCTCCAGTGTGGACAGTACGTGTTCGACTCTCCCGCAACGCCAGCCGACCTGAGGAAGATCAGCCAGGTTGGACTCGCCGTCGGCGACGGCCCTCCTGCCGGATTCGACGGCGAGCACGGAACCCTCCTCGCCGACCTGTCCGGCGAGGACGGACGCGAAAATGCCGACTCCCGCGTAGAGATCCCACGCCCGCTGTCCCGGCGAGGCGGCGGCCCACTCCCCCACCACCCCGGCTAGCGCGTCGGCAGCGGCGGGATGGCCCTGCCAGAAACCGTGCGAGGACAACCGCCAGCTCCGGCCCGCGGCCCGCTCCTTCGCCACCCCGCCCTTGAGCTGCCGGGTGTCCTGGCGAAGGTGGACACGGCCCGCGCCGTCCTCGGTGACCTCGATCTCGCTGCCCCTGCGCCACGTGCGGGACAACACCGCCCCTGCCGCTTCCGGCATCGTGATCGGGCAGTCGTCCAGCGGGATCACGCGATGGCTGTGATGGGCGCGCAATCCCGCTTTTCCGCCCTCACCGGCGACGAACCTGGTGCGGGTGCGCCAGCGCAACGGAGCCGGCCGCAACTCCTCCACCGTGACCGGCCAGGTGATTCCCGCCAGTCGTTGAAGCTGCTCGGCGACGACATCGGCCTTGAGCGCCCTCGCGGCTTCCGGGGTGGCGTGCTGCCAGTCGCAGCCGCCGCACAGTCCTGGCCCAGCCGAAGGGCACGGTGGTTCGACCCGGTCCGGCGAGGGGCGCAGTACGCGCACCGCGTCCGCGCGGCAGAACGACTTTCCCTTGTCCTCGGTGACTTCGGCGACGACGAGCTCGCCGGGCAGCGCATGCCGGACGAAGACCACCCGCCCGTCCACTCTGGACACGCAGTGTCCTCCGTGCGCGACGGAACCCACTTCGAGTTCCAGCCTGCGGCCTGCCCAGTTCTCACTCACGTACCCGAATCCTGACTCTTGCCGCTGTCGTTGCCGTCGCTCGGCTCGCCGGGACCGCGCGGAGGGCCGGACAGCCCGCGCCGCACATCACCCGCGCGTGGCCGGGCCTGCTCCGCTCTCATGGAGACCCGCTTCGACGATTCGAGTTGCCACGGCACGCTGGTCACCATCACCCGAGACTGGAACAATAGCCTGCCCTTGAGCCGCAGTGCGCTGTGGTTGTGCAGAAGCTGCTCCCACCAGCGGCCCACGACGTACTCGGGGATGAACACGGTCACCACGTTGCGCGGATGACCGCCCCTGATCCGCTTGACGTAGTCGAGAACCGGCCTGGTGATCTCGCGGTAGGGCGACTCGACGACCTTCAGCGGAATCGAGATCCCGCGCTTGTCCCACGCGGCCACCAGCTTCCTGGTGTCGGCGTCGTCCACGTTGACCGTCACCGCCTCCAGCACGTCGGGGCGGGTCGCCTTGGCGTAGGCCAGCGCCCGCAGCGCGGGCCGGTGAAGCTGGGACACCAGCACGATCGCGTGATTGCGCGCGGGAAGGGTCACCTGTTCGCCCTCGGCCTCCTTGAGCTCGGCGGCGACCCGGTCGTAGTGCTTGCGGATGGCACCCATCAGGAAGTAGACCGCGGCCATGGCGACGATGGAGATCCACGCGCCAGCCAGGAACTTGGTGACGAGGATGACCACGAGCACGGAGGCGGTCATGACGAGACCGAGCGTGTTGACGGTCTGCGCCCTGCGCATCGCACGCCGCGCCGAGGGGTCGTTTTCCGTGCGCAGCAACCGGTTCCAGTGCCGGATCATGCCGCTCTGGCTGAGCACGAACGACACGAACACCCCGACGATGTAAAGCTGGATGAGACTGGTCACCTCGGCGTCGAACGCGATCACCAGCACGATCGCGAATCCGGCCAGGAACAGGATGCCGTTGCTGAAAGCCAGCCGGTCGCCCCTGGTGTGCAGCTGCCGTGGCAGGAACCGGTCCTGCGCGAGAATCGAGCCCAGCACGGGAAAACCGTTGAACGCGGTGTTGGCGGCGAGCACGAGGATAAGGCCGGTGAAGAAGATGACGTACCAGACGGCGGGAGGGAAACCGGCGAACACCGCGCCGGCGAGCTGGGCGACGAGTGTCTTCTGCTCGTAGCCCTCCGGCGCGTTGACGAGCTGGTGCGCGGGATCGTCAGCCATCACCACGCCGGTGAGGTTCGCAAGGAACAGCAGGCCGAGGAACATGGTGATGGCGAGCGTTCCCATGAGCAGCAGGGTGGTCGCCGCGTTGCGGCCCTTGGGTTTGCGGAAGGCGGGAACACCGTTGGCGATCGCCTCGACACCGGTCAGCGCGGCGCTGCCCGATGAGAAGGCACGCAGGATCAGGAACGCGAAACCGAGCCCAGCGAGGTGTTGTTCCTCTGCGACGAGTTCGAAACCGGCGCTCTCGGCCCGCGGAGTCTCGCCGAGCACGAAGGCACTGAAGGCTCCCCAGCCGATCATCACCAGTATCCCGGTGACGAAGGCATAGGTGGGAATCGCGAACGCGGTACCCGATTCCCGTACCCCGCGCAGATTGACGGCCATCAGCAACAGGATCGCCACGATGGCGAACTCCACCTTGTGGGTGGCCACGAACGGAACGGCCGAGCCGATGTTGGCCGCGGCGGAGGCGATGGAGACCGCGACGGTGAGGATGTAGTCGACGAGCAGCGCGCTGCCGACGGCAAGGCCCCACCTCGGCCCGTGGTTGACGGTGGCGACCTCGTAATCGCCACCACCCGAGGTGTATGCCTTGACGTTCTGCCGGTAGGACGCGACGACGGTCGCCATGACGATCGCGACGGCCAGGCCGATCCACGGGCTGTAGACGTAGGCCGAGGCACCCGCGACGGAGAGCACCAGCAGGATCTCCTCCGGCGCGTAGGCGACCGACGACATCGGGTCGGACGCGAACACCGGAAGCGCGATCCGCTTCGGCAGCAGCGTGTGCGCGAGGCGGTCGCTGCGGAAGGGGCGGCCCAGCAGGAGCCGTTTCGTCACGGTGGCGAACTTGGGCACGGCAGGAGCGTAATCGGCGACGGGGTGAGCACCGTGCGGACGTGACCACTTCCGCACGCTTCGTCGTGCCCGCCGCCCGGGGAAACGGCACAATTCGGAAAATGCGGCATCGGTCGCCAAGAGACCGGAAAATGACGGTATCGCCGGATTTCACCGCTTTCCGGATTCCGGGAAAGCGGTGAAAGGACGATTGGGCTCACCGGCGCGCCACTGGTGCCCGTCGCGGGGTAGGTTCTGCGCGAGCACAGGACCGCGAAACGGAGGAGGCACGGCGTGTACGTGGTGATCATGGGATGCGGCAGGGTCGGCGCCTCCCTCGCCGCGGCGCTGGAACGGCTCGGTCACGAGGTCGCCGTCATCGACAGGGACAGGGACGCCTTCCGCAGGCTCGGCAGCGACTTCCACGGCAGGCAGGTGGTCGGGATGGGCTTCGACAGGCAGGTGCTCACCGAGGCGGGCCTCGGCAGGGCCGGCGCCTTCGCCGCGGTCTCCAGCGGGGACAACTCCAACATCATCTCCGCGAGGGTCGCGCGCGAGACCTTCGGCGTCGAGCACGTGGTCGCCCGCATCTACGACCCCAAACGCGCGGCCGTCTACGAACGGCTCGGAATCCCCACGGTCGCCACCGTCCCGTGGACGACCGACCGGTTCCTGCGGACCCTGCTCCCCGGCGGGGTCGCCACGTCGTGGCGCGACCCCAGCGGAACGGTGGCACTGCTGCAGTTGCCGCTGCACGAGGATTGGGTCGGTTCCAGCGTGCGGGAACTGGAGGCCGCGACGGGATCGCGAGTCGCGTTCATCATGCGATTCGGAACCGGGGTGCTACCGGACGCGAAAACGGTGCTCCAGGCCGACGACGACGTGTACGTCGCGGCGCGCTCCGGCACCGTCAGCGACGTCACCAGCATCGCGGCCAAGGCACCCGAGGAGGAGAACTGATGCGGGTCGCCATCGCGGGCGCGGGCGCGGTCGGCCGTTCGATCGCGGCCGAACTGGTCGAAGCGGGCCACACGGTGATGCTCATCGAACGGCAGTCGGAACAGTTCATCCCCGACAGCGTCGAGCAGGCCGACTGGGTGCTCGGCGACGCCTGTGAAGTGTCGACGCTTGAGGAATCCGGCATCGAACGCTGCGACGTCGTGATCGCGGCGACCGGAGACGACAAAGCCAACCTCGTCGTCTCGCTGCTTGCCAAAACGGAGTTCGCGGTGCGCAGGGTCGTGGCCAGGGTCAACAACCCCGCCAACGAATGGCTGTTCAACGAAAGCTGGGGCGTCGACGTCGCGGTGTCGACCCCGCGCATGCTGGCGGCGATGGTCGAGGAAGCGGTCAGCGTCGGCGATCTCGTCCGGCTGATGACCTTCCGGCAGAGCCAGGCCAACCTGGTCGAACTGACACTGCCCCCGGACACGCCGCTGGCAGGCAAACCGGTGCGGGATCTCGCGCTGCCGAAGGACGCCGCGCTCGTCACGATCCTGCGCGGCGAACGAGTCATCGTGCCACAACCCGACGATCCGCTCGAAGGGGGAGACGAACTGCTGTTCGTCTCCCCCTCCGATGTGGAACCACAGATCAGGACGGCACTCGGCTACTGAGCGATCGCGCCGTCAGCCCTCAGGGGTGGGGCGCCCGCTGTATTTGAGCCGCAGCCGCTCCTCCACCTGCGCGTCGGTTTCCTTCTCCACGGCGACGATGTCCTTGAGCCGCTTGTCCGATCTGCGCACCGCCCACACCACGACCAGCAGCGCGAGCCCGTAGAGCGGATAGCCCATCGCGATCTTGGCGAAGGCGAGCCAGCCCGTGTAGTCCTCGTCGTAGAGCCAGCGCTGCACGATGAACCTGGCGAAGAACACGACGGCAAGCGCCAGCGTGGCGATGTCGTAGCCGAAGCGCGAAGGCTTGTCCTTGCGCCACTCCTGACCCGACCCGTTCAGGAATCCCCACACCACACCGGCCAGCGGCCGCCTGACGATCACCGAAAGCACCAGCGCGCCACCGTAGACGAGGCTCGCCCAGATGCCGAAGAGGAAGAACCCTTTCGCCGAACCGGTGCGGTAGGCGATGAAGGCGGCGATGGCGACGCCGAAGAAGCCGGAGATCGCAGGCTGCAACGGCTCCTTGCGCACCAGCCGCAGCACGGTGATCGCCACGGCGGCGCCCAGCGCGCTCCAGATCGCGACACCCAGCCCGAAAATCGAGTTGGCGAGCACGAACACGATGATCGGAACGGACGAGTAGAACAGCCCCGAGGCGCCACCCATCTGTTCGAGCATCGTGGGTTCCCGCTCCCGTTCCTCCTCAGGTGGCTGCGGTGCGCCGGTACTGGTGGTGCGGTCGCGGTCGGGCTGCGGCTCAGTCACGCGTGAAAACTCTCGGCTAGGTTGTCTGCAACAGTTCGTAGTACGGGTTGTACAACACTTTCTGGCCATTACGCTCGGCCATCCGGCCCCGCGCCTTGATGGTACGACCGGGTTCGATTCCGGCGATCCTGCGGCGCCCGAACCACACGAGCGTCACCTCGTCGGTTCCGTCGTAGAGACCGGCCTCCAGCGTCGGCACCTCACTCGCCGGGCACAAATCCACACTACGCAGCCTGCCGAGAACGGTCACCTCCTCGCCGGAGCGGCAGTCGCAGGCTCGCCGCGCGCCGCTCGCCTCCGACTTCTCGGAGAGGTCGTCGGCATCCAATTGCTCGACGTCACTGGTCAGCCTGCGTACCAGCCGGCTGAAGTAGCCGCCGTCTTTGGCGGACATAGGCGTCTGCTCCCGTGCTCGGGGCCCGGCATGACGGCCCGTACGTATTCAGGGTAGCTCTCGTGGCTCTGCCGCCGACAGCGAAGCGGATGTGCGCCAGTATCGCAACGTGACCTCCGCTATGCCGAGACCCATCGCCGTCCTGCTGCCGGGCACGGGCTCCGACGAGGTGTTCGTCCGCTCGGTGTTCGCGGGCCCGCTTCGTGCGCTCGGGATTCCGCTCATCGCCCCCGCTCCTCCCCCAGGGGCGGCCGTGACCAGCGGCTACCTGCGCATCCTCGACGAGTTCGCAGCACGGGCCCGCTCGCCGATCGTGGTCGGCGGTATCTCGCTCGGCGCCCACCTTGCCACCGAGTGGGCACTGCGCGACCCCGGCCGCTGCGCGGGGGTGCTCGCCGCCCTGCCGGCGTGGAACGGCGCGCCAGGTTCGGCACCGGCCGCGACGGCGGCGACGCTGAGCGCCGAGCTCGTGTCCGGCTCCGGGGTCGAGGCGGCGCTGCGCACCGCCGTAGCGGGGGTGCAGCCGTGGCTGGCCGTCGAACTGGCCAGGGCGTGGCGCGGGCACGGGCAGGGACTCGCGGAGAGCCTGAGGACCGCCGCGGGCCACCCCGCGCCGACGCTGCGGGCACTGGAGGGGATACCGGTTCCCTTCGGTCTCGCCGCCTGCGCCGACGACCCGATTCACCCGGTCGAGGTAGCCCGGTCCTGGGCAGCGGCGCTGCCGAACGCCCGGCTGTACGAGACCACGCTGACCGCGTTCGGCGCCGACCGGGAAGTACTCGGCAGAGCCGCCGTGCTCGGCTGGCTGCGGGCGAGGTCGGCCACGACCTAATCAGCGACGGCCACGAAACCGCCGAGCCCGACCATCGTGAGGCCGCTGGCGACGCGTTGCCTCACCCGCCATCGCGGGCTCGCCATCAGCCTGGCGCCCAGTGTTCCCGCGAGCAGAGCGACGGCCAGGTCGGCCACCAGCGCCATCGCCAGCGCGATCAGGCCGAGCACGAGAAACACCAGCGGCGCCGGCGCGGTCTCCGGATGGACGAAATGTGGCAGCAGCGCCATGAAGTACAAGGCCGTCTTGGGATTGAGCAGTTCGGTGATGATGCCCTGCCCGAAGGGTGAGCGGGCAGCCCTGCGCACCCCGCCCGCCGTCGCGGGCTCAGCGCCACCAGCGCCACCCACGCCGTCGTCGTGCCTGCGTAGGATCGCGTGCAGGCCGAGCGCGACGAGATAGCAGGCGCCCGCGATCTTCACGACGGTGAAGGCCACGGCCGAGGTCGCAAGCAGCGCGGACAGTCCCAGTGCCGCGGCGATCACGTGCACGGCGGCGCCGAGGCTGTTGCCGAGCGAGGACCGGATCCCCTCCGAGCGTCCCCCGCGCATACTGCGGGCAAGGACGTACAGGATCCCCGGGCCGGGAGTGATCGCGAAAAGCGTTGCCGTGCCGAGGAAAATCAGCCATTCCGCCGAGGTGGGCACGTGTCTCTTCTCCCTCGAACCCGACGGCGGGCCCGCGTGAGCCGGGGCAGCGCCGACCCGGCTGGCGCGTGCCTCAGCGCCTCGACTGTTGCTGCTGGCGTTGTTGCTGCTGCGCTTGTTGCTGCTGGCCCTGCTGTTCGAGGATGTGCTCGGCGACCGCGTCGGGCAGCTTGATCGGCAGCGGGGTGCGAGGCGGCATGGGCGCGTCTCCCCTCACGACGATCGTGTCGCGCACGATGTCGTTGAGCATCTGCGGCGCGTGCGCGGCCTGCGACTGCGGGCCCGCGATGACGCCGCGCAGCATCCAGCGTGGTCCGTCGACACCGACGAAGCGCAGCGCGACCTCACCGACGATCGCGGAGAGCTCGATGCCCCACTCGCCCCTGCCCGCCGAGACCTTCGCGCCGTCAGAGCGCAGTTGCTCGGTCAGCTCGTTGCTGACGTCCTTCCACAGGCCCCCCGAGCGTGGTGCCGCGTAGGCGCTGATCGTGACCTGGCCGTGGGGCGTCACCACGTGCACGGCGCGCACGTTGTTGGTCTGCTGATCCATCTCGACCTGGACCTGGGACCCGTCGGGGACCGGCACCCTCACCGAACCGAGGTCCATGCGCGGCCTGCCGTCCTCCGGCGCGTCGCCGTCGTCGAAGGGGCCGTCGAGGGCCTGCTCTTCGTCGCCGGCCCCGGCCGGCTCAGAGGTGGTGTCGAACTCCTCCGGTTCGTCCTCTCCCCTGCGATTCCTGCTGAAAATGCCCACTACTCACCTACTCCGTTCCAAGTGCCGCATGCCCACCAGTCGAACCGTAGCCGCCCGCGCCCCGCTGGGTGGCTTCCAATTCGGCGACCTCGACGAATTCGGCGTGCTCGACGCGCTGAACGACGAGCTGCGCGATCCGGTCGCCCCTCGCGAGCGTGACCGGCTCCAGCGGGTCCTGGTTGATCAGGCACACCTTGATCTCGCCACGGTAGCCCGCGTCGATCGTGCCGGGAGTGTTGACGATGGAAAGCCCCACCCTCGCCGCCAGTCCCGACCTCGGGTGCACGAAACCCGCGTAGCCGGAAGGCAGCGCGATCGCGATACCGGTGCCGACGATCGCCCGCTCACCCGGCTTGAGCACCAGGTCGGAGGTGGTGACGAGGTCGGCGCCCGCGTCGTCCTTCCGCGCGTAGATCGGAAGCGGGACGCCGGGATCGATACGAGAAAGCAGGACCTGCACGCTGGACACGACACGCGAGACTACCCTGAGCCCGTGGGCACGAGTACACCTGAGCGAACCAAGGCACGGCCCGGCTTCAGCGAGCGGCTCTACGTCACCTGGTGGGTCTGGCCGTTGCCGCTGGTCGGCGCGACGCTGCTGGCCGCGGAGATCCACATGGGATACCCGGGCCTTCGCGGCTGGCTTCCCTATGCCGTACTGCTGCCGCTCACCGCGGTACTGCTCGTCGGCATGGGCAGGCTTTCCGTGCGCGTCACCGAGGGCGAGGAACCCGAACTGTGGGTCGGCGACGCACACCTGCCCTTGCGCTTCGCCGGCGATGTCGAGGTCATCGGCAAGCAGGACAAGCGAAAGGCGCTCGGGCCGGAACTCGACCCCGCCGCGTTCGTCGCGCACAGGGGCTGGGTGCCCTCGCTGGTGCGAATCCGGCTCACCGACCCGGAGGACCCGACCCCGTACTGGCTCGTCAGCACCCGCCGTCCCGAGCGGCTGGCCGCGCTGGTGCGCGACGCGGCCCCCGGCCGCCCCGCCGAGCACGAAGACGGCAGGGACAGCAGGGACAGTGGGGACCCGTCGAAGGGTGACCAGCCCTGACCCCGGTGAGATCCCGCCGAGACCTCTCCGAAGCACGACCGAGACCAGCGCCTGAAGCGAAACCGGGTGGCCGAGCATCCGCTCGACCACCCGTTCGGTCACCCCGTGATCCCGTGAATCCTGTAGTCCCCTCCTGGTGCACCGCTCGCGACGCGGTGCCGCCTCGACCTCAGGCGCAGTCGCGGCAGATCAGCCGCCCACCGGCCTCCTCGGCCAGCCTGCTCCTGTGGTGCACCAGGAAGCACACCGAACACGTGAACTCGTCGGCCTGCTTCGGAACGACCTTGACGGTCAGGTCCTCACCCGACAGCCCGGAGAGGTCGGCCCCGGGAAGTTCGAAGTTCTCGGCAGTCGCGTCTTCGTCTACATCGACCACGCCAGACTGCGTCTCGTTGCGCCGTGCCTTCAGTTCTTCCAACGAGTCTTCGGCAAGCTCGTCGGCTTCGCTGCGGCGCGGAGCGTCGTAGTCGGTCGCCATTGTCCTTCACCCCTGCGATCAGCTTTTGTACGTGTACGCGGACTCCCAAGCTCCTCCCTGGAAGTCCCTTGAGAGTCCTTCGTGCCGCTGGTCAACGTTCCAGCGCCCGTGTTTGTGCCCGAAACGACAGTGAGGGAGGTCTCTATTCGAGACTTCCGATCTTCGCCCTGAGGCCCGGAGAGGGTAGCCCACGGCATACCCCAACTCGAAACAGGTCACCCAAGGCTTAAGATACGTCACCCATCAGGTGTAATCCGTGCGTGAGCTGCTGTTACGCCGATCGGGTTGCACGCCGGTATCGGCAGGCTGGGCGAGCGGGTGGCCTGGTTGCCGGGCCACCCGCTCGCGTGGTGCCATCCGAAGGCGCCCCCTGCGGGACGACGTGTAACGCCTAGGCTGATCAGCAACGACGGTGTCGGTGTAAGAGAAGTTTCCGAGCGGGGTTATCGGAAGGGACGGCGCAGGTGTCGGGGAGCGGGGGCAGCGCAGGTTCTGCTGGCTACGGGGTTTCGGGTGTTCCCGGAGGCCCCGGGGCCGCCGCGCGGGCCGGAGGCAAGGCGAAGCCGTATCGCAAGCGCAAGCCACTGCCCGCGCTCATCGTGATCGCGTTGCTCGGAGTGGTCGCGGTGTTCGTGTGGGTGAAAGCGATCGCGACCAACGAGAACATCGACGAGGCCATCCGCTGCACGCCGGCCGCCACGCCGCCCGAGGGCGTGACCTACGCGCCGCAGCCCTACGACGCGCTGGCAGGCAGCCAGCCGACGCCACCGGACCGGATCGCGCTGCGCGTGCTCAACGCCAGCGGCACGAGAGGCCAGGCCGCGATCACCACCGAAGGATTGCGCCAACTGGGTTTCACACAGATCGCCGAGCCGGAAAACGATCCCGCCTATCCCGACGAGAAAGCCACGGCGAGCTGTCACGGCCAGATCCGCTACGGCGAGAACGGCGCCGCCGCCGCGCGCACGATCCAGCTCATCGACCCGTGCCTGCAACTCGTGAAGGACAACCGGCAGGACGCCACCGTCGACCTCGCCGTCGGCACGAGCTTCAACGACGTGCGCCCGCTTCCGGCGGGCATGGACATCCTTAAGAAGCTCAACGCGTGGTCGGCCGAGCACAAGGGCACCGGAAACGGGGAGCAGTCCTCCTCGGGAAGGGGCCCCGTCATCGAAGAGGAACTGCTCGCCGACGCGGAGCCCAGCCACTGCTGACCCTGGGCACGCGCTAGATTCCGCCCGCCCCGCATTTGATCAGCACCTCGCGCAACGGCTCCGCGATCGACGTCGCGGCCGCGAGCGTGCCGTCGGCACCGAGCGCGGGATCGGCGCCAGGCAACGACACGACGGCGCCTGCCTCCTCGGCGACGAGCGCGCCGGCGGCCCAGTCCCAGGTCTTGAGGCCGTGCTCGAAGTAGGCGTCGGTCCAGCCAGCAGCGACGAAGCACAGGTCGAGCGAGGCCGAGCCCGGCCTCCTGATGTCCCTTACGTGGCCGAGCAACGCGGCGACCATGTCGGCCTGGCGCGCCCTGCGCTCCGGCAGATAGGCGAAGCCCGTGCCGAGCAGCGCGAGTTCGAGCCGAGGCGGCGCGGATGTGCTCAGCCTCCGCCCGTCGAGCCACGAACCGAGCCCCCTCGTCGCGGTCCAGTGCCGCCCGCTGACGGGTTCGACGACCGCACCGGCCACCGAGACACCGTCGACCTGAGCGGCGACGGAGACGGCGAATTCCGGTAGCCCGTAAAGGAAATTCACGGTTCCGTCGATCGGGTCGACCACCCAGGTGACGGTGCCCGGCGTGGCCCCGTCCTTCCCCGCGGCCGGACCACCGCCCTCCTCGCCGAGTACCGGTTCACCCGGCCGCAGTTCGGCGAGGCGCGCCCGGATCAGCCGCTCCGATTCGTGGTCGACCGCGGTCACCACGTCGGTCTCGCTCGTCTTGGTGTCCACGGCGACGGCCCTGCCCGCGAGCATGGATTCCCGTGCGGCCAGCACCAGTTCACCCGCTTCGGCCGCCACCCGCTCGGCGGTCTCGGTCAGTGCGGTCCGATCGGCTTCGTCAACTCCCACTCCACCATGGGATCACACCCCGCTAAAGTCTCCGCCAAGGCCATCTGAATCGAGAAGGAAGGGACGGCGTCCATGACCTCGAACCGGGGTTTCGGTATCGACATCGGCGGTAGTGGGATCAAGGGCGCCCTCGTCGACCTCGAAAAGGGCGAGCTGATCGGCGACCGGCTGCGGATCGACACCCCTCAGCCCGCGACGCCGGGAGCCGTTTCCGACGTCGTCGCCGAGATCGTGGAGAACTTCGACTGGCGGGGCCCGGTCGGGATCACCCTGCCTTCGGTGATCAAGAACGGCGTGGCGCTCACCGCTGCCAACATCGACCGGAGCTGGATCGACACGGACGCCGACGCGCTGTTCGCCGCGCGACTGCACCGGAATCCCGACGACGTGGCGCTGTTCAACGACGCCGACGCGGCCGGAATCGCCGAGATCCGGTTCGGCGACCCGGTGACCCGCTCCGGCGTTGTCGCGCTGCTGACCTTCGGCACCGGCATCGGCAGCGCCCTCTTCCACGACGGCAAGCTCGTCCCCAACACCGAATTCGGGCATATCGAAGTCGACGGGCATGATGCGGAAAAGAAAGCGGCCGCCTCGGCCAAGGACAACGAGGGGCTTTCCTATCCGGACTGGGCCAAGCGCGTCGATCGTTACCTGACTGTGCTCGAAAATCTCATCGCGCCGGATTTGTTCGTCGTGGGCGGCGGCGTCAGCAAGAAGGCCGACCGGTGGGTGCCGCTGCTGGACATCCGCACTCCGGTGATCGTCGCATCGTTGCTGAACAACGCGGGGATCGTGGGCGCGGCGGCCGCCGCTGCCGAGGGCATCGGTCACTGACGGCCACTGACAACCACCGACGGCCACCGGAAAGCCCGGCGGGCAAGTGCCCTTTCGGGGCCCTCCGACGCGCCTGGCGGTCGGCGAAAAGTTGATCGCTTGGCGACGCACAAAGGCATCGTCGTTACAATGGAACACGCCCCTCGGCTGCGGAAGGTAAAACCGCAGGCCGGGGTATGTTCCCCAAATCTAAGGCAGCCGGGACGCTCGCCGTCTCGGTTCGTCATGATCGACCGCTGCGAAAGGGCGTACGTGGCAGCCGCAAAGACCGCAACCCGAAGCGGGACGAAGACAACGAGCGCCGCCAAGCAAGCGACAGCCGAGGACACCGAGGCGGCCGCGAACGGGACGGCCACGCCAGACGCGAACGCGCCGGATTCCAAGTCGGCCGCGAAGAAGGCGCCCGCGAAGTCCCGCAAGAACGCCAAGACCGGCAAGTCCAGCACCAAGGGCGAAGCCGGTCAGTCCTCCGAGCTCGGCGAGGACATCGACGCTTCCGAACTCGAGGACGTCGATCTGGCCGACCTCGAAGTGGAATCGGTGGAGGTCGACGTCGTCGACGCCACGGTGACCGAGGAAACGGAGGAGAGCGAGGGCGAGGAAGAGGCCAGCAGCGGCACCAAGCCCCGGTCCTCCAACGATCCCGACTTCGTCTGGGACGAGGAGGAGTCGGAGGCGCTGCGGCAGGCCCGCAAGGACGCCGAGCTCACCGCGTCGGCCGACTCGGTTCGTGCCTACCTCAAGCAGATCGGCAAGGTCGCTCTGTTGAACGCCGAGGAGGAGGTCGAACTCGCCAAGCGCATCGAGGCCGGCCTCTACGCGGCGGAACGAGTCAGGGTCGCCGAGGACGAAGGCGAGAAGCTCACCACCCAGATGCGGCGCGACCTCAAGTGGATCGTGCGCGACGGTGAGCGGGCCAAGAGCCACCTGCTCGAAGCGAACCTGCGGCTCGTGGTGTCGCTGGCCAAGCGCTACACCGGCCGTGGCATGGCCTTCCTCGACCTGATCCAAGAGGGCAACCTCGGCCTGATCCGCGCCGTCGAGAAGTTCGACTACACCAAGGGCTTCAAGTTCTCCACCTACGCCACCTGGTGGATCAGGCAGGCCATCACCCGCGCCATGGCCGACCAGGCCCGCACCATCCGTATCCCGGTGCACATGGTCGAGGTGATCAACAAGCTCGGCCGGATCCAGCGCGAACTCTTGCAGGACCTCGGCCGCGAGCCGACTCCGGAAGAGCTCGCCAAGGAGATGGACATCTCGCCGGAGAAGGTACTGGAGATCCAGCAGTACGCGAGGGAGCCGATCTCGCTCGACCAGACGATCGGCGACGAGGGCGACTCGCAGCTCGGTGACTTCATCGAGGACAGCGAGGCCGTGGTCGCCGTCGACGCCGTGTCGTTCACGCTGCTCCAGGACCAGCTCCAGTCGGTGCTTCAGACGCTGTCGGAGCGCGAGGCCGGTGTGGTGCGGCTGCGGTTCGGCCTCACCGACGGACAGCCGAGGACTTTAGACGAGATCGGCCAGGTCTACGGCGTGACCCGCGAGCGGATCCGGCAGATCGAGTCCAAGACCATGTCCAAGCTGCGGCACCCTTCGCGGTCGCAGGTCCTTCGCGACTACCTGGACTGATCACCGGACTCCGGATTCAGCAAAGACCTGCCCCTGGGAAGCAACCCGGGGGCAGGTCTTTTTTCACCGGCCTCGCTCTGTCCTCAGTGGACTTTCTCCGACGTTGGCGCGCGGGAAGCCCTCACCTGATCTACGGTGTTGCCGGTGAGTATGTTCCGCACGCTCAACGTCGACGAAGTACTCAAGCGGCAGGAAACCGGCGAGCTGAAACGCCGGTTGCGCGGACGCGACCTCGTCGGTTTCGGGGTCGGCATCATCATCGGCACCGGGATCTTCACGCTCGCGGGAGTCGAGGCCAAAAACCACGCGGGCCCCGCGGTGACACTCTCCTTCGCCATCGGCGCCGTCGTCGCCGGGCTGGCCGCGCTCTGTTACGCCGAACTCGCCTCCAGCGTGCCGACCGCCGGCAGCGCCTACACCTACGCTTTCGCCACTCTCGGCGAGGTTTTCGCCTGGATCATCGGCTGGGACCTGCTGCTGGAGTTCGCGCTCGGCGCCGCCGTGGTTTCCCGTGGCTGGTCGGGATATCTCGCCAACCTGTTCGGCCTTCCCCAGGAACTGTTCGGGGAGGACGCGACCGTCAACATCGGCGCCGTGCTCATCATCGCCGCGCTGACCGCCGTCGCGGTGCTCGGCATCCGGCAGTCCGCCGTCTTCACCAACACGCTCGTCGTCGTCAAGGTGGCCGTCTGCCTGCTGATCATCGCGGTCGGCGCGTTCTCCGTGAAAGCGGCGAACCTGACCCCGTTCGTGCCACCGTCCCGGCCCGCGGAAGAGGGAACGAGCGTGCTGCACCAGCCCGTCGTCGAAGCCGCGCTCGGCTTCGAGCAGTCGGTGTACGGGATCGCGGGCATGCTCACGGCCGCGGCCGTGGTGTTCTTCGCCTACACCGGTTTCGAGGCCATCGCCAACCTCGGCGAGGAAACCCACAACCCTCGCAAGGATCTGCGCGTCGGCATCCTCGGCGCGCTCGGGCTCTGCGCGCTGCTCTACATCGGCGTTTCGCTCGTGCTCACCGGCATGGTGCCGTTCGCGAGCATCGACGAGGGCGCCCCGCTGGCCGCCGCGTTCAGCGCCGTCGGCCAGAGCTGGGTCGGCGCGATCATCGCCATCGGCGCCGTCACCGGCCTCACCTCCGTGATGATGGTCGAACTCGTCACCATCGGCCGCATCGGCTACGCGATGGGAAGGGACGGCCTGCTGCCGAAGCCGCTCGGCACGGTCCACCCTCGCTGGGGCACTCCGCACAGGGTCACCATCGGCGGCGCCGCGCTGATCGCCGTGCTCGCCGCTTTCGTCCCGATCAGTGAACTCGCGGACATGGTGAGCATCGGAGCGTTGTCGGCGATGATCATCGTGGCGATCGCCGTTCCCGTGCTGCGCCGCACGAGGCCCGACCTGCACCGGCCCTTCAAAGTCCCGTTCTCGCCGGTTCTTCCTGCCCTCGCAGCGCTGGCCTGCCTGTACCTGATGCTCAATCTGGACGTGCTGACCTGGTTACGATTCTGTGCGTGGCTCGCGCTCGGCCTGCTCATCTATCTGTGCTACGGGCGGCGGCACTCGCGGCTGGCCGCCGAGGAGCGGGAACGCGGTTAGGTCGCGCTCCCGTTGTCCCACAGCCGGGGGCGCAATCCGGCGGCCAGCACGAGGTATCTGGTGTAGGGCACGTCCTCGGCCGGAACGACAAGCAGCAGCCCACCGGGAGTCATTCCTTCCCTGCGCAGCGCCGACACCATGAATTCGATCGGCTGGAGGTGCGTTCCCCGCTCCCCCAAGGACGGGTAGGTGTCCACAACGGACACGACGGCGCCTTCCTCGCCGACGAGCAGGCCCGCGAGAAACACGAAATGGCCTGTCCTCCACCGCGACATCCACAGCGGGGGCATGCCGGTCGCCAGATAGTCGCGCAACGCGAGATCGGGCGTGTCCTGCGCGGCGAAGGCGCCGGTGTCGACGTTGCCGATCACCGAGACCGTTTCCAAGTCGGACAGTCCCGCGAACAGGGCCAGCAGGGTGATCACGGTCCAGTCCCCGCTCACCGGCACCACCCCGAGCGCCCCGCCGGACAGGGTCTCCAGCGCGGTCACCACGCCCCCGGCCGAGGTGCCCGCCTTCGCGGCGTCGGCCGTGACCGGCAATTCGATCCGGTAGCCGGTCCTCGGCTGCTCACCATCCGGTCTGCTCGCCGAGGGGGCCGTGCTCAGCACGGTACCGGCTACGCTCGCGACCTCGTCCTGGTCGGCAACCGCGAATCCGTTGGCACGCAACGACACGAGCGCGACGAACGCCCCGCACAATTCGTCCTTCTGCGGCATTTCCTCCCGCGCCGCGTCGAGCAACCGCTCCGCGTGGGGGAACCAGCGCACCTCGTCACGCAAGACCACTCGTCAGTACCGCCACAGGTGCGCGTGCACGACCTCGTCGAGCGATTTGTCCTGTGCCCACTCGGCATCCGAGGCGCGCACTGCGGCGAACGCGCCGAACAACTCGTCGCCGAACGCCTCCCTGATCCGCGCCGACGAGGCGAGCGCCGCCGCGCGCTCGGCCGGGGTCACGGGCAGCCTCGCCACGCCAAGGCGCTCGCGTTCGCCGGCGCTCCACGTTCCCGGATCCTGCCCTATGGGGTCCGGCGGGACCCCGTGGTCGGCGATACCGCCGAGCCCCGCGGCCAGCACCGCCGTCAGCGCGAGGTAGGGATTCGCCGAAGCGTCACACGGTTTGAGCTCCACATTGGCCTGACCGTCGCCGGTGAGCGCTGAGCCGGGAACGAACCGCAGCGGGGCCTCCCTGTTCTCGACGCCCCAGAAGGCATAGGCGCTGGCGAAATAGCCGGGCCGGAGACGGGCGCCGGATGGCACGCTCGGCGCGGTCACCGCCGTGATCGCGCCGAGTTCACGCAGCAGCCCGGCGAGGTAGGCCGCGCCCTCCCCCACCGGACGTGCCGGGTTCTCCTTGCCAGCCAGCAGGTTCCGTCCCTTGCGCCACGGCGAGGTGTGCAGATGCCAGCCGTTTCCCGGCACGTACGGGCTGACCAGCGGCGCGAAACTCACTTTGAGCCCGTTGGCGCGCGCCGCCGCGTGAATGGTCTGCCTCGCGAGGAGCTGGTCATCGGCGGCCGACACCGGATCGGTGGCCACGAGACTGAGTTCGAGCTGCGCGAGACCGTACTCGGCGTGTAACTGGCCGATCCGCAGCCCGTTGGCTTCGAAGTCGCGCAGCAGCGCCGCCACGAACGCGTCGAGCTGCACCAGCGCGTGCGGACTGTAGGCGGGGCCCCTGTGCCCTGGCGAACCGACGATGTCGGATGCCTCGGCCGAGGTCACGGCGAACTCCAGCTCGAATCCGGCGAGCAGTTCGATGCCGTGGTCCGCCGCCGCGGCGACCTGGCGTTCGAGCCGGGTGCGCTGGCAGTACGGCCACGGCGTCCCGTCGGCGGCCGACTGGCGCATCGGTGCCCACGCCAGCGCGGGCTGTCCCGACAACCTGCGCAGTCGTTCGATCACGGGGACCAGTCTGATGTCACCGGAGGGCGTGGCAAGGCCCTCGTGCTGATAGGTGATCCGGTCGTGTGAGTCGAAGACGGCGAACAGGCTCGTCGCGCCGACTCCGCGCGCCGCGGCGTCGGCGAGGCCCGCGACGGGCACGACGCGCGAGCGCGGGATGCCGTTGTTGTCGGCCCACGACAGGTGAACCCCGCGCACACCGTCGGCTGCCAGGTCCTTGGCCGCCGCGGAAGCCGCCTTGGTCATCGACTCATCCTGCCAGCGCACGGCCGGAAGGGGAACGGTTACGGCGGTTCGCGCGCCTCGTCCCGCGACCGGAGGGCAACCCCGCCGACGACGGCGAGGATGCCGGCCGCCTCCAGCACGCTGGGTACCTGGTCCAGCACGACGAAGCCGATGATCGAGGCGGTCACCGGCAGCAACGCCAGCAACACCGCGAACCGGGCCTGGCCCAGCCTGCGCAACACGACCTGGTCGAGCACGTACGGAACGACCGTCGCCAGCAGCCCGACGCCGATGCCCATGGTCAGCAGAGAGGGCGAGCCCCACACCCCGCCCGTCCCCAGCGCGAGCGGCGAGAGCAGCACGGTGGCCACGGCGAAACCGACGGCGAGGCTGTCGATGCCGTTGCCGCCGAGCGCGACCTTCTTGCCGAGCAGGATGTAACCGGCCCAGGCCGCGGCCGCGGCGAGCGCGAACGCCACCCCGGAAGGGCTCCCCCTCAACTGCACGTCGGCTATGCACACGACACCAGCCGCGACCAGCACGAGCGCGGCGATGTCCCTCCTGCCCCGCGAACCGAAC
Organism: Prauserella marina; assembly: GCF_002240355.1. GTDB lineage: Bacteria > Actinomycetota > Actinomycetes > Mycobacteriales > Pseudonocardiaceae > Prauserella_A > Prauserella_A marina. The sequence continues at coordinate 2,424,116 of NZ_CP016353.1, read as the reverse complement.
GCGGCCACCACCACCGGCCCGGTGAACTCCAGCGCCACCACCGTGCCCAGGGGCAGCCTGGCGATCGCCTCGTAGAACACCACGTTCATGCCCGCGGTGACGAGCCCGAACGCTCCGGCGAGCAACAGCGGCTTTCCGCGCCACGCCGACCAGGGTGGTCTACGCCACGCCAGCAGGATCAGAGCGGCGCCGAGACACCGTAACCATGCGACACCGCCCGGTGACGCGGCGTCGAAAAGCCAGACCGCGACCGCCGCGCCGAGGTACATCGAAATTCCGCTGAGAACGAACAAGATCGGGGCGGGGATGCTGTCGATCCTCCGTTTCCGCTCCGCGATAGCCACCCCCCGATAGTGCCTGACCATGGCAAACGTGCCGCGCTGGCCTGGGTTTTCCCGGAAACCGGGATTGATCTACGACATCCGGAGTAATTCGACGTGACACACCTCCCAACGGCACGGGAACACTTGCGGGGCGCGAAACGTCTGCAAGAGTGGAAGCAGCGAACACCCGAGTCTGGTGCCGCCAGGCAGCGGTGGTCGTGGCTGAACTGATGGCATCGGCCTCCGATGCCGGGACGGAGGGAGACTCCCATGACTTCACCGACGCTCACCCGCCCCGAACTGACCGCTGCGGACCGTTGTGACCGTTGCGGGGCAGCCGCACAACTGCGCGCGGTACTTCGTACCGGCGGAGAGCTGCTCTTCTGCGGACACCACGGCCGCGAGTACGAGGCCAAGCTCAAGGAGCTGGAAGCCGACATCCAGCGCTGAGCCGCCACTGACAGCCGCGAGAAGGGCGGGGACCCCAAGCCAGGGGTCCCCGCCCTTCGGCTTTCAGTGAAGCGCACAGGCCCGCGAACTACTACACGGAATCCAGTACGCCCTCGAAGGCCGCCTCGGCGGCTCCGAGCAGCTTCACGTCGTTACCCAGCGCCGACGTCCCGATCCGGACCCCGCCGAGCGCCCTGCTCACCAGGCTGCGGTCGCGTACCTGCTCACCGATCTTGTCCAGCACGGGCGCGGGCAATCCCGTGAAGAGGCCGCCGAGCACCACCAGCTCGGGCCCGAACAGGTTGACCACGTTGACGAGACCGAGGGTCAGCCATTCGGCGAACTCGTCGAGCCAGCCCCGGCTGTCGTGAGACAGATCACGCAGCTCGGCGACGATCGTGCCCCTCGTGCTCTCCTCGGGCAGTTTCAGTGCCCTGCACAGCGCGGCCTCGCCGATTTCGGTTTCCCAGCAGCCCTCGTTGCCGCAATAGCAGGACCGCCCCCTTGGCCGGACCACCATGTGCCCGACCTCACCGACGTAGCCCGCCGCGCCACGCAGCGGCATGCCCTGCGCGATCACTCCGCCGCCGACGCCGATGTCGGCGGAGATGAACACCATGTCCGACGCGCCGCGAGCCGTGCCCCTCAGGTGCTCGGCGAGCGCGCCGAGTTCGGCGTCGTTGCCCACCACCACCGGGACGTCCAGCGCCGAGGTGAGCCGCTGGCCCAGCGCGACGTCGGTCCAGCGCAGGTTGGGGGCCTCGTGCACGTGCCCGTCGGACCGGCGCACCACCCCGGGCAGCGACACCCCCGCCGCGACCGGCCGCAGATTCAGATCGGCCGCGAGCAGAGTCGTCGACTCGATCACGTGAGTGATCACGTCGTCGGGTGCCCTGGTCCGCTGATGCAGGTTCCAGCTGTTCCTGCCCAGGATCTGCCCGCCGAGACCGACCAGCGCGATGGCGACGAACTCCACCTGGATGTTGATCGCGAGCACGACGGCGGCCTGTGGCTGCGGCAACACCAGCAGCGAAGGGCGGCCCGCCCCGCGGCCCGGCCTCGGCACCCGCTCCTCGACCACACCGGACTCGGCGAGCCCGTCGACCAGCGTCTTGATCGTGCTGCGGTTCAGGCCCAGTTCGGTGGCCAGCGCCGCCCGCGTGCGCGGTCCCGCGACATGCAGCAGCCGCAACAGGCTCGCGCGGTTGTACCGGCGCACCTCGTCGGGTCTGGCAACGGGTGTGCTGGTCACGAGGTTATCGTTCCATCACCCGAATTCATCGTGTCGCTGAGGCCGCCCTGCGGCGGGACAGCGCGTCGACGGTCGCGGCGAGCAGCAGCACGAGACCCGTGACGATCGACACGACGGCGGCGGGCTGGCGCAGCAGGCCCAGTCCGTTGGCGACGACGGCGAGCACCGTTCCGCCGATCACCGCGTCCGACACCCTTCCCCGCCCTCCGAACAGCGACGTACCGCCGATGACGGCCGCGCCGACGGCGAACAGCAGCGTATTCAGGCCACCGGCCTGCGGATCGACGGAACCGACCTTGGACGAGTACACGATGGCGCCCAGCGCGGCCACCGACGAGCAGACCACGAACACGCTCGCCCTGATCTTGGTGACGTTGATACCCGCGCGGCGCGCCGCCTCCCTGTTGCCGCCGACGGCGTAGATGTGCCGTCCGTACTGCGTCCTGTTGAGGACGTAGGTGCCGATCACCAGCAGGGCCAGCACGATCGGCACGACATAGGGCACGCCGGAGATCACGACGTTCGGGTTCGTCGACCTGTTGATCGTCAGCAGGATCGTCACCGCGGCGCCGATCACCGCGATGCCACCGACCTTGAACAGCACGATCGGCGTCGGCTGGGTCACCAGGCCGCGCTTGAGTCTGGTGAAGTGCCGCCCGAACGAAGCCGCGGCGAACCCGCCCGCGGTGACGGCGTAGAGCACCCAGCTCGCCACAGTGGACAGATTCCCGTTGGCGACCTGGTTGAGCACGTTCGACGAGCTGATGCCGATGACCCCGCCCTCTCCGATGAACTGGAGGATCACCCCTTGCCAGGCAAGGAAAAGCGCCAAGGTGACCACAAAGGACGGCATACCGATCCGGGAGACGAGATAGCCGGTGATGCAGCCGATCGCGGTGCCGACGCACAATGCGAGCAGCATCTCGATCCACGGATTCGCCGCCATGCCCGAGGCCGTGATCACGATGCCGAGCACCGATATTCCAGCGCCCGCCCAGATGCGCAGCAGGGCCGCGAGCAGCGCCGCCAGCGCAAGCACGGCGATGAACAGGACGAACACCGTCGACCCCATACCGCCGAGCAGATTCCCGTTCTCCGCGTAGTGCATCGCGAGCACCGCTCCGGCCACCCCCGAGGCCGTTCCCGCCGAGAGGTCGATCTCCCCGACCAGCAGCACGAAGACGATGCCCATCGCGATGATCGTCTGGCCGGCACCCTGCGCGAGCAGATTCGCGATGTTGGTCAGTGAGAGGAAGACGTCGGACAATGCCGCGAACATGCTCACGAGCGCGACGAGTCCCAGCAGCGCGGGCAGGGAACCGAGCTGGCCCGCCCTCAGCCTGGACCCGTAGTCACGGATCGCTTCCGGTGTCGACATCGTGGTGGTGTCGATACCGAAATCGGTGATCGACGTATGCGGGGTGTTCGGCGACGACGACGGCGTTTTCGGCGCCTTCGGCGGGGTCTGGGTCATGGTCGGTTCTTCCTCGTTCACGTCATGCTCACAATGCCACTGTTGGGATCGCTTACAGGACAGCACTTTCGGGCCTGGCGAGCCCGATATCGCCGGAACGACCGGCCGTGATCAACTCGACGACCTGACCGTGCGTGACATCCTCGGTCAGCACCTCGGCCGCCATCCTTCCGAGGTACAGCACGGAAATCCGGTCGGCGACCTCGAAAACGTCGGCCATGTTGTGACTGATCAGCACGACGCCGAGCCCCTGCTCGGCCAGCCTGCGGACCAGGTCGAGCACCTGCCGGGTCTGCGCGACACCGAGCGCGGCGGTCGGCTCGTCGAGCAAAACGACCTTGCTCTCCCACAACACCGACTTGGCGATCGCGACCGTCTGCCGCTGCCCTCCCGACAACGACGAAACCAGCGTCCGTACTGATTGGACGGTTCGAACGGAAAGGGAGGCAAGGGTTTCCCTCGCCGCGCGTTCCATGCTGACCTCGTCGAGCAGCCAGGAACTTCCGCGTTCTCTTCCGAGGAACATGTTCTGCACGACGTCGAGGTTGTCGGCCAGCGCCAGATCCTGGTAGACGACCTCGATGCCCAGTTCCGCCGCGTCCTTGGGACTGCGGATGTGCACCTGTTCACCTTGGAAAACGACGGTTCCCGAATCTGCCCCGTGAATACCGGCGATACATTTGACCAAAGTGGACTTTCCCGCTCCGTTGTCGCCGACCAGCGCGTGGACTTCTCCCGCCCTGACGGCGACGTCCACGTCGTGCAACACGTGGACGGGTCCGAAGCTCTTGTTGAGTCCCTTGATGTCGAGGATCGGCTCACTCATCGCGTTCGCTCCATGGTGCCGGGACGAGGCACCGGCTCGCCGCCCGCGCCCCGTCCCGGTGGTCGGGTGAGAATCAGGAGATTCCGAGCTGCGAGCACACCTGCTGCAGGTCGCCGGTGCACACTTCGGAAGCCTTGACGTATCCGTCGTCGATCACGCGCTTCACCTCGTTCTTCGTGATCAGGTACGGCTCAAGGAGCACGGACTTGACCTCGCGGTTGCCCTCGGGATCGTGGCTGCTCTGCTTGGCGAGCGCGTCGGCGGCCGCGGTGTCACCCTTCGCCAGCGCCGCCGCGAGCTTCGCGGTCGCGTCGGCTTCCTCCTGGATCGGCTTGAACACCGTCATGTACTGGTCGCCGCGCAGGATCGCCTTGAGCCCGTCCGGTGTCGCGTCCTGCCCGGTGACGGGGACGGTTCCGGCAAGCCCGTTCTTCTGGAGCACGGTGATGATCGCGCCGGCGAGCCCGTCGTTGGCGGCGACGACACCGTCGACCCTGCCGCCGTTGCCGGTGAGGATCTGCTCGAACGTGGTGCCGCCCCGCTGGTTGTTCCAGTCGTCGATGGGCTGGCTCTGCACGAGCTTGAGCGCGCCGGAGTCGTACAGCGGTTGAAGGATGTTGCGCTGGCCTTCATGGAAGAGCGTCGCGTTGTTGTCGGTCGGCGCTCCCTCGATCTCGATGACCTGTGCGCCCTGCTTGCCTTCGAGCGCTTTGGCCAGCCCTTCGCCCTGCAACTCGCCGACCTTCACGTTGTCGAACGAGACGTAATAGTCGGAGCCGCCGCCGAGATTGAGGCGGTCGTAGTCGATCGTCGGGATACCCGCGTTCTTCGCCTTGGCGGCGACAGCGCTGCCGACCTCACTGTTGATCGAGGCGATGACCAGCACCTTCACGCCCTGCGAGATCATGCCGTCGGCCAGTGTCGTGAACTTCTGGACGTCGCCCTGCGCGTTCTGCACGTCGGGATCGAAGCCCTCGGCGCGCAGGGCCTTCTCGATCATCGGCTTGTCGAAGCCTTCCCAGCGCGCCGACGTCGCCGTCTCCGGCAGGATCACGCCGACGGTGCCATTGGGCGCGGCCTGTTGTTCTTCACTCGTGGCGCCGGTGTTGCCGCTCTGGTTCCCTTCTCCGCTGTTGGCACCGCAGGCCGCGAGCGTCAGGGTGATACCGAGGGCGGAGGCGGCGAAGGCAAGAGATCTCTTGGTTCGCATCCGTAGAACCTTTCGGGTCCGGCCGACGAGCAGCGGCCCGAACCGCGGCCGGCGCCTCGTCGCGCGAAATGTTGTGGCCGACAACATATGCCCGGAACGCGGGTGGACGGAAGCACCTCTGTATCGATTGAGTACCGGGTCCCGGACACGGTTTGGTAACCCGGGTGAGAGGAGACCGAGACGCTGACGGGGCGCCGGCAGTCGGTTGCCGGGTGCTGGTGGGACTGGCAGGCGGTTGCCGGGGTCCATCGGCGAGTCCCCCGTCCAGGACGCCGAGACCCGCACTCACGACAGCGAGATCCGCACTCAGGACGCCGAGATCCGCTTTCGGGACGGCGAGCTCGGCACTCAGGACGGTGAGTTCCGCGTACGCGGTGGTGAGACCCGCGTTCGGGACGGCGAACTCGCACCCCGGCACGCGAGGTCTGCGTTCAGGAGACCGAGATCCGCACTCACGACGCCGAGATCGGTATCCGGGACGGCGAGATGCACACACTGGACGGCGAGTTCCGCGGTGGGCACGCGATTGTCATGTTGTCCGGTCCGATGTCCGGCGCCCAGCGGTCTCCGTACCAAGCGATGACCATCCTGACTGGTAGGTGGCGCCAACGGACATCTCGCGCCTGCTCCGCGACCTTCCCGGCATCGCGAGGACAGGCTCATGTACACCGGCGTGGAAGCGGACAGCTGACGGCGCGACTCACGGACCCGAACAAGGATCTCGCCGTCCCGAGTGCGGATCTCGCCGTCCCGAGTGCGGTTCTCAGCGTCGTGACCGCGGATCTCGACGGCCTGAGTGCGGAACTCGGCGGCCTGGACGGGGGACTCGCGAACGGGGCCGGACGCACGGGGCACCCGGCCGGGCTCCCGGTGCTCGCTGGGCATCCGGCCGGGCTCCCGGGCTCCCGGGCCTCCCGACGAACGCGCTTGGGCTCGGCCTCGCGGCGCTCAGGCTCGGCGCTCGGGGCCGGGGTTCGGGGCCCGGCACCCAGGTTCGGGGCCAGGGATGGGGCCCGGCGCTCAGGTTCGGGCCCGGGCTCGGGATGGGGCCCGTGCTCGCGCGCTACCAGGAGCGGAGGGTGGCGATCCGTTCCTCAAGTTGCTCCATGCTGGCCATGGCCGTTGGCGGGCCACCGCAAATGCGCCGCAGCTCGTTGTGGATCGCGCCGTGTGGCTTGCGAGTGCGGTGGTGATAAACGCCGACCAGAGTGTTCAGTTCCTTGCGCAGCGACTGGATCCGCTCGCCGACCGAACGCGGCCTCGGCGGCGCCTTGGCCTGCTCGGCTTCCGGCTTGCGCCGCTTCGCGTCGGAGAGCTGCTCCTCCTGCCGCTTGCGCAGCAGCGCGCGCACCTGATCCGGTTCGAGCAGTCCCGGCAGCCCGAGGTATTCCTGCTCCTCCTCGCTGCCGGAGAACACGGCGGTGCCGAAGGAGTTGCCGTCGTAGATCACCTGGTCGAGTTCGGCGGAAGCACCGAGCGAGGTGAACGCCTTCTCTTCCTCGCCGGGCTCGTCCTCGGTGCGGTTGGCGGCGACGAGCAGTTCGTCGTCCCAGCCGTCCTTCTCCCTGTGCGGCTTGCCGAGGACGTGGTCGCGCTCGGCTTCCAGTTCGCTGGCCAGTTCCAGCAGCACGGGGACGCTCGGCAGGAAGACACTCGCCGTCTCGCCTGACTGCCGCGATCGCACGAACCGGCCGATGGCCTGCGCGAAGAACAACGGCGTCGACGCGGACGTGGCGTAAACGCCGACGGCCAGCCTCGGCACGTCGACGCCCTCCGACACCATCCGCACGGCGACGAGCCAGCGCTCCCCCGAATCGGAGAACTCGCCGATTCTCGCCGATGCCTTCGGATCGTCGGAGAGCACGACGACCGGTTGCTCGCCGGAAATCCTCGCGAGGATCTTGGCGTAGGCACGGGCCGAGTCCTGGTCGGTGGCGATGACGAGCCCGCCCGCGTCAGGGATCCCCGCGGCACGAAGCTGAGTGAGCCGGGTGTCGGCCGCCTGGAGCACCGACGGCACCCATTCGCCGCCGGGGTCGAGCGCGGTCCGCCACGCTCGGGCGGTCTGCTCCGCGGTGAGTGGTTCGCCGAGCCTGGCCGTGAACTCGTCACCGGCGCTGGTGCGCCAGGACGCCTCACCCGAGTACGCGAGGAAGACCACCGGCCGCACGACGCCGTCGGCGAGCGCGTCGGCGTACCCGTAGGAATGGTCGGCCTTGCTGCGCTGAGCGCCGTCGGCGTCGGGCTCGTAGTTGACGAAGGGAATCGGCGAGTCGTCGCTGCGGAACGGCGTTCCCGTCAGCGCGAGCCTGCGCACGGCCGGTGTGAACGCCTCGAAGACCGCGTCGCCCCACGACTTCGCGTCGCCCGCGTGGTGGATCTCGTCGAGGATCACCAGCGTCTTGCGGTTCTCGGTGCGCACCCTGTGCAGGTTGGGATGGGCGGCGATCTGCGCGTAAGTGACGGCGACGCCCTGGTAGTCCGATGAGGTGACGGCCGAGGTGTTGCGGAAGTTGGAGTCGATCGCGATACCAGCCGCTGCCGCGGAGACGGCCCACTGGTGCTTGAGATGCTCGGTGGGGGTGACGATCGTGATGGCCTCGATGGTCCTGTCGGACAACAACTCGGCGGCGATGCGCAGCCCGAACACCGTCTTTCCCGCGCCGGGGGTGGCGACGGCGAGGAAGTCCTTCGGTTTGCGGGTCAGGTATTTCGTCAGCGCGCGGCGCTGCCACGCGCGCAGCGGGCGGGCGGTGGAGTCGTTGTGGGGTTCCGGTGCGGCGAACCCCGCGGTGGCCTGAGCCGTATCCGACACCGCCGCTCCAACTCCTCTCCCCTGCCGGCTCCCTGGAAGACCCAGGCGCTCCGAGAACCGCACGGCACTCGCACATGCGAAGGCCCCCACGACGTCGCGCCCGGCAGCCATGCCGGTTTTCGCGGTGAGGGCACTGGCGACGAGAGTACCTGCCGCCACCGACAGGACCACTCCACGGCACGCCGGGCGACGCGCTCAAGGGACCCGCCGCGCCAAACACCAGGACATGGACCATGCTTGAGGCGCGATGGAGACGCGAGACCCAGCGACGCCACAAGGCGAGGGCGCCAGCCCCCGGAGCCGGAGGACCCGGCGCAAGGGCCCCCTTCGCCTGATCAGCCGTACCCTGGGAAAGGCGTGGGAAGGCAACATCTTCTCCGAGGCGGCCGAAGCCGCGTTCTGGCAGACTCTCTCGCTTCCCCCGCTGTTGCTGGGTCTGCTCGGCAGCCTCGGTTTCATCGGCGAGTGGTTCGGCGGCACGGTCGTCCGCGAGGTGCACGACCGCATCATCGACTTCTCCGAGACGGTCTTCAGCGGCAGTGTCGTCCACCAGATCATCGAGCCGACCGTCAACGACATCCTCACCACGGGTAAGGGCGAGATCGTCTCGGTCGGTTTCCTGATATCGCTGTGGGCGGGCTCGTCGGCGATGTCCTCGTTCGTCGACGCGATCACGGTGGCCCACGACCAGTACGGCGTGCGCAACGAGGTGTGGCAGCGCATCTTCGCGCTGCTGTTGTATCTGATCAGTTTAATTCTGTTGGTGGTGGGGCTGCCGATCATCGCCATCGGGCCAGACCTGCTGCCGGAGTTCTTCCCCGTCGATTGGCAGCCCACCATCTCGGCCTGGGTCGACATCGGCTATTACCCCGCCGTCGGCGTGCTGTTGATGCTGGCGCTCGCCACGCTCTACAAGCTGGCCCTCCCGCGCAAGCTGCCATGGCACAGGGGACTTCCCGGTGCGGCGCTCGCGATGGTGATCTTCCTGCTTTCCAGCATCGGGCTGCGGTTCTACATCAGCTGGATCACGACCACCGGCTACACCTACGGCGCGCTGGCGACCCCGATCGCATTCCTGCTGTTCACCTTCTTCATCGGGCTGGCGATCGTCGCCGGCGCGTATTTCAACAGCGCCATCCAGGAACTGTGGCCCGCGAAGATGACGCGGCGGCAGCGCCGCAAGTGGCGCAGGCTCGAAATGGAACGCGCCAACGAGCGGATCCGCGAGCAGGAGAGCAAATCACTGTGGCAGCGCACGACCATCCCGTTGCGCAGGCCCAAGAAGGCCGAACTCGCGCCGGGCTTCGCACCCGGTGGCGGCGAGAAACAGGGCGGTGGCGCGAAAGCCGCTGACGACCCCGCCGGCGGCGCCGAGACCGCGCCCGCGCCCCCGGACGAGCGGGAGCCACACGAGCACGGCACGCCATCTCGGCAGCCCTCCCCCGCCCCGGAGCCCGATACCGGAGAGGGCACGAACAGCACGAACGGCGACGGCGCGGACGCACCGGACACCCGGCCGTTCAGCACCGGCACCGAACGGCGGGACGATCCCGGCGCGGGCGAAGAGCGGCGACCGGAACGCGGCAGGCCGCCACTCGATCCCGCGGACCCCTCAGCGGGGCAGGCGAGCGAGGCTGGTTATTCGTCGCCCCCGCCGGGTGGCATACCCTCGTAGATCTTCTTGCAGTCAGGGCACACCGGCGATCCGGGCTTCGGCGACTTGGTCACCGGAAACACCTCACCGCACAGGGCCACCACGTGCGTGCCCGTGACCGCGCTTTCCGCGATCTTGTTCTTGCGCACGTAGTGGAACATCTTGGGGGCGTCGTCGTCGGTGACGTCGGTGCCCTCAGGGCGCGTGTCGACCTCTGGCAATGTCTGCGTACTCACGCCCTCCATGATGCCGCATGGCCGGGCGCGGCCACACGACATCCCGCGGCCGTGACCACCCGGTCACGGTATGCACAAAACGGACACGGTGGAGCGACCCACCGGCACTGCCCAAGCCACTGGTAAGCGAGGATGCCTACTCATGATCAGCTCTCAACTCCCGCTCCTCGCCATGTCGGCCGAGGTCGCCGACGCGCTGGCCGAGGAGAGGGCGGTCGTCGCACTCGAAAGCACGTTGCTCTCCCACGGTCTTCCTCCCGGCCGCAACCTGGAGGTCGCCCACCGGCTGGAGCGCACCGTGCGCGAGCAGGGCGCGATCCCGGCGACGATCGCGGTACTCGACGGCCAGGCACTCGTGGGACTCTCGGCCGGACAGCTGGAACGGCTGTGCGAACCCGGCGCCGACCTCGACAAGCTGTCGCTGCGCGATCTGGGGCCCGCGATCGCGCTCGGCCGGTCCGGCGCCACGACGGTGGCCTCCACCTCCGCGCTGGCCAACGCGGCCGGTATCAAGGTGTTCGGCACGGGCGGGCTCGGCGGTGTGCACCACCCGCTGCCCGGCACGACGGCGACGTGGGACGTCTCGGCCGATCTCGGTGCGCTGGAACGGATCCCGGTGCTGGTGGTGTGCTCGGGGATGAAGTCGATCCTCGACATCGAGGCGACCCTTGAGGTGCTTGAGACCAATTCGGTGCCGGTGCTCGGCTACCGCACCGACGACTTCCCCAGCTTCTATCTGCGCTCCTCCGGAGTTCCGGTACCGCGCAGGGTGGACGAGCCCTCGCAGGTCGCCGACGTCGTGAGGGCACACCGGCATTTCGCCGATTCCGGGGTCCTGCTGGCCAATCCGATTCCCGCGAAGTCCGAAATGGACCGTGAACTGCACGACCGGCTGCTCGCGGAAGGACTGGAACTGCTGCGCGCCCGCGACGTGCACGGTTCCGACGTGACCCCGGTTCTGCTGGAACACTTCCACACCGCGAGCGAGGGCGTGAGCCTCGACGCCAACGAGGACCTCGTGGTGTCCAACGTCGAGCTGGCCGCGCGGGTGGCCGTGGAGCTGGCCTCGTGAAGGTGGTCGTCGTCGGCGACGCGGGGCTCGACGTGGTCGCCAGGCACGACGGCCCCGTCGTGCACGGAGGCGACACGAGGGCGACGGTGCGGCTGGCAGGTGGAGGGGCCGGGGCCAACACGGCGTTGTGGCTTGCCGAGGCGGGAACGGCCCCGACGCTGGTGGCGCGGGTCGGCGACGACGCGGGCGGGCGCATGATGCGCGCCGAACTGGAGGCCGCCGGTGTCGACTGTGCCTTCGCGGCCGACCCCGACGAGGCGACGTGCTGTGTCATCGTGCTCGTCGACGAGAACGGCCAGCGCAGCATGCTGCCCGACCGGGGAGCGAACAAGCGGCTCGCCGAAGCCGACATCACCTCCTCGGCCCTGGAAGGGGCTGCCCACCTGCACCTTTCCGGATACGTCCTGCTCGACCCCTCGTCCCGTCCAGCGGGACTCGCGGCGCTTCACGCCGCGCGAGCGGCGGGACTGAGCACGTCGGTCGACCCGCAGTCGGCGGCGTTGCTCACCGATCCGGCCGCGTTCCTCGCCGACATCGAGGGCGTGGACCTGCTGCTGCCCAACGAGGTGGAGCTGGCCGCGCTCGCCGGTTCCCCGGGCCCAGCCGATGCGCGGCGGTTGCTCGGCACGGTCGGCGCCGTCGTGGTGACCTCCGGATTCGCGGGCGCGACCTGGATCGGCGCCGACGAGGTCGTCTCCGTCGAAGCCGAGCGGGTGGACTGCGTCGACAGCACCGGTGCGGGCGACGCGTTCAACGCGGGCCTGCTGAGCGCGTGGCTGCACGGTAAATCCACTGTGGACAGTTTGCGGTCCGGGGTGGCGCTCGGCACCCGCGCGGTCAGCGTGATCGGCGCGCAACCACAGCGCCGGCAGCGCTGACGGCGGAGTCAACCGTCGATCGTGCGGTGCTCGGCGCTGTCGAGCTTGTGCGTCTCCCGCTGGTACCTGCTGACCTTCTCCGACTTGCGAGGCGGCCGGTCGTTGGCGACGAGCACCGCGATCCACGGCAGTGGAATGGACAGTACGAGCAAGGCCAGCGCGAGCCACCACGTGTGGTAGAAGATCCCGGCGAGAATGATGCACGGGAAGCGCATGCCCATGGTCAGGATGTACTTGCGCTTCCTTGCGGCCAGCTCGTCGTCGTAGGACGGTGCCGCCTCGGTGATCAACACCGGGTCCGCGTTCTTCTCGTGCTCGCTCACCGGCTCCACCTCCGTGTTCCGTTCAAGGAGCCCACCGGTGCCGCCGCACCTCTCGCAGCGATCGCCACCTTTCATCCTCCCACTCCGCGATCTCAGCCGACAGGCGGGGAGCCGAGCCATTCCAGCGCGGCGACGACGAGCGTTTCGACCCCGGTACGCAGGGTGGGATGGATGACCGGAGCGAACAACGACGAGTGATTGGAGGGAATGTCCGTTTCGAACCGTCCCGCTCCCATCGCCTCCAGCACCTCGCGCTTGTCCATGCCACCGACGAGCCAGAAGACCGATGGCACCTGCGCGGCCGCGGCGAGTTCGCCGAAGTCCTCGCTGCCGGTCACCAGCGGCGCGTCCCATACGTCACCGTGCGGGAAGTGCCCGGTGAACGCTTCCCTGACCCGCGCCGTGGCCTGTTCGTCGTTGGCAAGCACGGGAAACGTGGCCAGTTCGACGATGTCGGGTGGCGCCGGAGCGGCCGACGCCTCCGACTCGGCCTTGACGATGCGTTCGATCGCGGCGAGCACCCTCGTGCGCACCGCCGCGTCGAACGTGCGCACGTTGATCTCCATCGTGGCCTCGTCGGCGATGACGTTGTGCGCGGTGCCCGCATGCAGCGAACCAACGGTCAGCACGGCCGAATCGGTCGCGGCGAGTTCGCGGGAGACGATGGTCTGCAACCGCTGGACGACCGAGGCGGCGAGCACGACGGGATCGACCGTGGTCTCCGGCCGCGAGCCGTGCCCTCCCCTTCCGTGCAAGGTCACCCGCATCGCGTCGGTTCCCGCCATGAGCGGTCCCGGCCTGGTCAGCACCCAGCCCGCCGGTCCTGGGGTGACGTGCTGGCCCAGCACGACGTCAGGGGTACCGGCGACGTCGAAGAGACCGTCCGCGACCATCGCCGCCGCGCCGGAACCGCCTTCCTCCGCGGGCTGGAACACCGCGAGCACGGTGCCCGACCATGCCTCGCGCGACTCGGCGAGCAACGCGGCGGCACCGGACAACCACGTGGCGTGCATGTCGTGGCCGCACGCGTGCATGACGGCCACGTCCCTGCCTTCGGCGTCCACCGCGCGCGCGGTGCTGGCGTAGGGCAGGCCGGTGCGCTCCTCGACCGGGAGCGCGTCGATGTCGGCGCGCAGCAGCACGGCAGGGCCTTCGCCGTTACGCAGCACGCCGAGCACGCCGGTGCCGCCGATGCCGGTGTGCACCTCGTAGCCCGCCGAGGTGAGCCGGTCGGCGAGTACCCGCGCCGTGCGCGTCTCGGCGAAGCCGAGTTCGGGATGGCGGTGCAGGTCGGTGTAGAGCGCTTCCAGATCGGCGAGGAAGCCGGGTTCGCTGTCGAGACGGGCCGTGACCGCCGCCACGCTTTCGGTGTTCACCGGACCATCTGACCACGGGCGGCAACCCCGCGCATGGGAACATGACCCACCGTGAACAGTGAACTTCCAGCCCTTTCCGCCGAGGTGTGCGCCAAGCTGCGGACGGCGTTCCAGGACGCGGACTACGACGCCGACGGCGTGCTGACCGCGCTCGGCTCCTCCGCGCACGCGGCGCTGGGAAGGGGCGAGCCGGTGCCAGCCCACAGGGCGAGCCTCGACGCCGGCGACCTCGGCACGCTGATCCGGCTGTTCCTGCTCGGCGAGACCGAACGGGAGGACGCCGTCGCGACAGCGCTCGGCCCGCTCGGGGTCGGCGAGGCCGTCGAGGCCGGGCTGCTCCGCGCCGGTGAGGGCACCGGACTGCGGGCCGCGCTCGACGTGCGCCCCCACGGCGACGAGCAGGGCAGCTGGTGGGTCGTCTCCGACCTCGACTCCGACCAGCTCGGCCGCCCCGTCACCGAGGACCACGTACTCGGGGTCGGCCACGCCTCGCTGAGCCTCATCAGGGCCACCAGCAGGCGGCCGGTCGGCTCCCTGCTCGACCTCGGTACCGGCAACGGGGTGCAGGCGTTGCACGCGGCGAGGCACGCGCGGCGGGTCACCGCCACGGACGTGTCGGAACGGGCGCTGCGGCTGGCGGGGGCGACGTTCCGGCTCAACGAACTGGATGTCGAGTCGCTGCGCGGCGAGTGGTTCGCGCCGGTGGCGAGGCGGCGATTCGACCAAATCGTCTGCAACCCTCCTTTCGTGGTCGGCCCGGCGAGGGTCGATTACGTCTACCGCGATTCCGGCCTGGCCGGTGACGACGCGAGCGCGCTGGTGGTGCGCCAGCTCCCCGGTTTCCTCACCGAGGGAGGAACAGGGCACGTGCTGGCCTCGTGGCTGCACCGTGCGGGCGAGGACTGGGCCGACCGGGTGAGCCGCTGGCTGCCGGCCGGTACCGACGCGTGGTTCGTCCAGCGCGACGTCGCCGAGCCCGCCCTCTATGTGGGGACCTGGTTGCGGGACGCGGGCATCGACCCCCACTCGAACGAGGGCAAGGCCAAGGCGGGCGCGTGGCTGGACTGGTTCGCCGACAACGACGTCGAGGGCGTCGGCTTCGGGTTCGTCACGTTGCGCAGGACCGATTCCGTGCCCGCCATCGTGTGCGAGGACCTGCGGCACGCCTACGACGATCCGCTCGGCGGCGAGGCGGCCGGCTGGCTCGATCGCGTCGACTGGTTGCGGGCGCACGGCGCGAATCTCGCCGAGCAGACCTTCCGGGTGCCCGACAGCGTGGTGCTGGAACAAATTTCGGAACCGGGCGACGAGGGCTGGGCCACGACGATTCGCAGGCTGCATCGCACGGACGGGCCGGGCTGGCAGCACGAGGCCGACGAACTGACGACCGCGTTGCTCGCGGGGTGCAGGGGCCTGCTCCCGCTGTCCGATCTGCTCGGCCTGCTTGCCATGGCACACGGCGTGGCCACCGACGAATTGACGGCGGCGGCGCTGCCGGTCGTCGGGGAACTGGTGCGGCACGGCATGCTCGTTCCCCACGATCAGCCGGAGCACGGTGGATGAGGGCGGTCGCGGCACGAGTCAGCGAAGCCAGCGTGACGGTCGAGGGAACGGTCGTCGGCGCGATCGAACGACAGGGCTTGTTGGTATTACTGGGAATTCACACCGACGACACCGCGGACAAAGCCGGGACGATGGCCCGCAAACTGCACGAACTGCGCATCCTTCGCGACGAACAATCATGCGCGAGCGCGCATGCACCACTGCTCGTCGTCAGCCAGTTCACGTTGTACGGCGACACCCGGAAGGGCAGGCGTCCATCGTGGACCGCGGCGGCGAAGCCGGAGCACGCGGAGGAACTGGTGACCGCCGTCGTGACCGAACTCCGGCTGCGCGGTGCCACCGTCGAAACCGGCCGGTTCGGTGCGATGATGGCCGTGCACAGCGTCAACGACGGCCCCTTCACGGTCATGATCGAGGTTTAGACCAGGTAAAGAAAACAGCCTCACTGACCACATAACGCACAGGCGGCCCATGACAATCGGTCGGAGACAAGCTCAGCGTTACTTGAGAGTCGCGAGTCGTGAGCAGCTCAACAACGTGGCGATGCCGGGAACGTTTCCGGCCCCGGTGACGTTATTCCCGATGACTGGCGTAAGCCGGTTTCGAGTGCCGGGTTCCACAGGCCGGGTACACGAGCGCAACGCAGGCGTGAGCACGCCTCACGTCAGCCCGTTGACCGGGGAGGCAGAATGTCCGTCCAGACTCTCGATCGTGAGGCCCGCGGAATCCGCGAGCGGGACATCCCGATGGCCGCACTCGCGGATGACGTGGCCCCCGCGCCAAGCGAGGAGCCCGATCTCGACGCACAAGGCCCCGCCGCCGACCTGGTTCGCGTCTACCTCAACGGCATCGGCAAGACAGCGCTGTTGACGGCGGCCCAGGAGGTCGACCTCGCGAAGCGGATCGAGGCGGGGGTGTTCGCCCAGCACATGCTGGAGACGGAGGAGAACCCCTCGCGCGCACGGCGCGCCGAGCTGTCGGCACTCGTCCGCGACGGCCACAACGCCAAGAATCACCTCTTGCAAGCGAACCTGCGGCTCGTGGTGTCGCTGGCCAAGCGCTACACCGGCCGCGGGATGCCGCTGCTCGACCTGATCCAGGAGGGCAACCTCGGCCTGATCCGCGCCGTCGAGAAGTTCGACTACTCGAAGGGCTTCAAGTTCTCCACCTACGCCACCTGGTGGATCAGGCAGGCGATCACGAGGGGCATGGCCGACCAGGGCCGCACCATCCGGTTGCCGGTGCATCTCGTCGAGCAGGTCAACAAGCTCGCGAGGATCAAGCGCGACCTGCACCAGCAGCTCGGCAGGGAGGCGACCAACGAGGAACTTGCCTCGGAATCGGGTATCGCGGCCGAGAAGGTGTCCAGCCTGCTCGACCACGCCCGCGATCCGGTGAGCCTCGACATGCCGGTGGGCACGGAGGAGGACGCGCCGCTCGGCGACTTCATCGAGGACTCCGAGGCGACCGATGCCGAGAGCGCCGTCATCTCCGGCCTGCTCCAGGACGATCTGCGCCGGGTACTTGGCACGCTCGACGACAGGGAGCAGTACGTCATCAGGCTGCGGTACGGCCTCGACGACGGACAGCCGCGCACGCTCGACCAGATCGGCAAGCACTTCGGCCTCTCAAGGGAGCGGGTGCGCCAGATCGAGCGCGAGGTCATGTCGAAGCTGCGCCAGGGCGAGCGCGCCGACCGGCTGCGCGCTTACGCGAGCTGACACCCGGTAACCGAGACAGCACCAAGGGTCGCGTCCCGGGCTGGATGATTAACCGGCCCGCCACCGGCTACCCGCAGACATGGACTACCGGCGCTTAGGCTGACCGGCGGTCCACAGGCACTGGCCACGCGGCAGGTGCCGGGGTGCACCGGCCGCTTTCCCAGGAAGGTCGGGTCCCGTCGGGGTGGGCCCGGCCTTCCTCGTGTGAGCCCGCGAAGCCGGTGGCGCCGCGGTCGTGATCTCCGTCGCGCGGAGCCGGTACCCCCACCGGAGCCCGCTCGCGGCGCGGTACGGTCGAACTCCCTTTGACCACGTGCGATGGAGCCCGAGCCGTGACTTCTTCTCCCACCACATCGTTCCAGCACACCGAAGTCCTTCCGCTGAACAAGGACACCCACACCGAGTACCGGCTGGTCACGCCGGAGGGTGTGCGGATCGTCGAGGCGGCGGGCCGCCGTTTTCTCGAAGTCGACCCGCGGGCACTCACGACGCTGGCGCGCACCGCCATCACCGACATCCAGCATCTGCTGCGCTCCTCGCACCTCGCGCAATTGCGGGCGATCGTCGACGACCCCGAGGCCAGTGGCAACGACCGGTTCGTCGCCATGGATCTGCTGCGCAACGCCGCCATCTCGGCGGGAGGCGTGCTGCCCATGTGCCAGGACACCGGAACCGCGATCGTGATGGGCAAGCGCAGCGAAGGCGTGCTCACCGGAGGCAACGACGAGCAGGCGCTCTCGGAGGGAATCTTCGAGGCCTACCAGCAGCTCAACCTGCGCTACTCGCAGATGGCCCCGGTGAACTTCTGGGATGAGCGCAACACCGGCACCAACCTGCCGGCACAGATCGAGCTGTACCACAAGGACAATCCCGCCGGCGGCACGCCCGACAACACCGACCCCGCCTACGAATTCCTCTTCATGGCCAAGGGCGGCGGCAGCGCGAACAAGACTTTCCTTTACCAGGAAACAAAAGCCGTACTGAACCCGAAGCGCCTGGCGAAGTTCCTCGACGAGAAGCTGCGCGGCCTCGGAACGGCGGCCTGCCCGCCGTACCACCTCGCCATCGTCGTCGGCGGCACGTCGGCCGAGTTCAACCTCAAGGTCGCCAAGCTCGCCTCCGCGCGCTACCTCGACGACCTTCCCACCGAGGGTTCCGAACTCGGTCATGGCTTCCGCGACCCGGACCTGGAACAGCAGGTGCTGGAGATGACGCGGCAGTTCGGCATCGGCGCCCAGTTCGGCGGCAAGTACTTCTGTCACGACGTGCGCGTGATCCGGCTGCCCCGGCACGGCGCGTCCTGCCCGGTGGGCATCGCGGTGTCCTGCTCGGCCGACCGGCAGGCCAAGGCCAAGATCACCGCGGAGGGCGTATTCATCGAGCAGCTCGAACGCGACCCGGCCCGGTTCCTCCCCGAGGTCACCGAGGACGACCTGTCCGAGGAGGTCGTCACCGTCGACCTGAACCGGCCGATGGAGCAGATCAGGCAGCAGCTGTCCGAGCTTCCCGTCAAGACGAGGCTGAGCCTGACCGGGCCGCTCGTGGTGGCAAGGGACATCGCGCACGCCAAGATCGCCGAGCGGCTCGACGCCGGTGAGGACATGCCGGAATACCTCAAGAACCACCCCGTGTACTACGCGGGCCCTGCCAAGACCCCCGAGGGCTACGCCTCGGGCTCCTTCGGTCCCACCACGGCAGGCAGGATGGACTCCTACGTCGACCAGTTCCAGGCGGCGGGTGGTTCACTCGTGATGCTGGCCAAGGGCAACCGGTCGAAGAAGGTCACCGAGTCCTGCCGCGCGCACGGCGGGTTCTACCTCGGCTCGATCGGCGGACCCGCCGCGCGGCTGGCCAAGGACTGCATCAAGAAGGTCGACGTCCTCGAATACCCTGAACTGGGCATGGAAGCCGTGTGGAAGATCGAGGTCGAGGACTTTCCCGCGTTCATCGTCATCGACGACAAGGGCAACGACTTCTTCGCCGAGACCTCGGAACCGGTGTTGCAGATCGCGTTCCGCTGAGGCGGCGCTACTCCGCGCCGAACATCCCCGCCAAGTGATCGAGCGTCTTCCTGATGCCGATCTTGTTCTTGGCGGGGAAGCGGGTCAGCTCGATGAAGCGCGGGATCCTGGCCGTCGACCAGTCGAAGGTCTCGGTGACCTCGGTCCTGCCCTCGCCTGCCGGCCGCAGCTGCCACCGCCAGCGGTGGCCGAAGAAGTGCCGCCAGGCGATGAGCCGGTTCTCCTCGAACTCGACCACCGTGTTGCGGATGCGGTAGGGCGCGCCCATGCGCATGTCCATGCCGAACGTCGAGCCCATCCGCAGCCTGGCCGGGTTGGCGCCGGTAGCCGCTCTCACCGACCCCGATCCGTCGAGCAACGGATGTTTCGCGGGGTCGGTGAGCAGGTCGAAGATCCGTTCGGGTGGAGCGGGAATCGTGCGCGTGACGCTGACCTGACGTAGTGCCATGCGGTCACTCTAACCGTGTGATCCGCTCACTCCTCGCGCTTGACGTAGTCGAGTGCCAGGTGCCGGTCGCCGAGCGGTTCGGCCAGTTCGACGGTCAGCGGCGGGTAGCGCATGTCCATCGTGCACATCATGTTCTTGTCGGCAGGGAACGTCTCGACCATGGTGAGGGCCACGTGCTCAGCGGTCTGCTCGGCGACCTCGGCACTCGCCTTGCTGCACCCGCCTTCCTGCCCGATGACGGTGAGTGTGCGGCCATCGGCCGACTCGGTGACGTCGACCGGATAGCCCTTGGGGAGGCCGCTGCCGTCGAGCTGTGCCTTCGGCACGGCCGCCGCGCCCGCGCCCGCTCCCGGTTCGGCTGGTTCGGTCGTCTCTGGCGGTTCCTTGCCCGAGTCGCGCGGCAGGTCGCTCGACTCCGGGTCCCCAGCAGGCGGCTGACTCGGCTGCGAGGTGGCGGGCGGCGCGCTCGGTGATTCCCGCTCCTGACCGGCCTGGCCGTCCTGACCTGCTTGACCACAGCCCGCCACGAGCAGCAGTACGGCACAGGCCGCGAAGGGACCGGTGACCGCCCGCCGCCACCCTGTCTTCGCGGGTCGCGAATCGCTGGTGCTCGGCCTCATCGGGTATCTCCCCTTCCGGTTCGCGGCCGGGACGGTTGCCGCCCCGGCTTTCGCCTCGTGCAGGGAAGACGTAACGAGTACCGGAAGGGGTTGCACGGTGCCGTCGTTCAGCCGGTGGTGTCCCTGATGGTGCTCAGCCTGCCGACCGCGGCGTCGAAACCGGTCCTGAGCTCGGCGACCACGTCGGCGACGGCACGTACCTCGTGCAACCCGCCGATCACCTGACCGGCTGGCATCGACACCACGCTCGGGTCGGCGGCGGCGTGGATGCGGTTGTGCGCCCCGGAGACGAGCAGGTTCTGCAACGGCATCGGCAACGGTTCCGGAGCATCCGGCCGCGCCCACGCCTCGGTCCACCGCGTCTTGAGCAGCCGAGCGGGCTTGCCGGTGTAGATCCGGGTCCGCACGGTGTCGGCCGAGGTCGCGGCGAGCAGAGCCTGCTGCATGGCCTCCGACTCCGGCATGGTCTCCAGGTATTCCCTTGTCGCCAGCCACACCGAGCCCGTCCAGGCACCCGCCGCGCCGAGCGCGAGCGCGGCGGCGACCTGCCTTCCCGAGCCGATGCCACCCGCGGCGAGCACCGGCACCCGGTCACCGACCGCGTCGACCACCTCCGGCAGCAACACCATGGAGGCAATCTCGCCGGTGTGCCCTCCCGCCTCGTAACCCTGTGCCACGACGATGTCGACCCCGCCCGCCACGTGCCTGGCCGCGTGCTCGGCGGTTCCCGCGAGAGCCGCGACCGGAACACCGTGCTCGTGTGCCTGCCCGATGACATCCGGCGGTGGAGAGCCGAGCGCGTTGGCGATGAGCGCGATGCGGTGCTCCAGCGCGACCTCGACGTGCGAGCGGGCCACCGAGTGCAGCCAGCCGAGGACGCCCGCGCGTTCCTCGGTGCCCTCCGGTAACTCGGGAACCCCGAGTTCGGCGAGCGTGCGCTCGACGAAAGCCTTGTGCTCCTCCGGAATCAGCTTGTCGAGGTCGACCTGTTTTCCCTCGGCGGGCACCTTCGCAGGCATCACGATGTCGACACCGTAGGGCTTGCCGTCGGTGTTGGCGTCCATCCAGCCGAGTACCTTGTCCAGTTCCTCGGCGTCGTTGAACCGGACGCAGCCGAGCACACCGAGTCCGCCCGCCCTGCTGAGCGCCGCGGCGACATGCTCGGACGGCGTGAATCCGGCGATCGGCAACTCCGTGCCGAGCGTGTCGCACAGGACCGTACGCATGACGTGCCTTTCCTTCTAGTTGGTCGGCTGCGCGGCGACGGGTTCGTTGCCGGCCGCGTGCCGCTGCGCCCACGGGTAGTCGGGCTTTCCGCTGGGCAGCCGGGACACCTCGGGCACGATCCAGGTGCTGCGCGGCACCTTGTACCCGGCGATCCTGGTGCGCACATGGTCCTCGACCGCGCCGAGATCGAGTGTCCTTCCGGCGCGGGGCGCGATGACGGCACCGACCCGCTGCCCCAGGCGTTCGTCGGCGACGGCGATGACGAGCGCGTCGAACACGTCGGGATGCGACTTGAGCGCGGCCTCGACCTCCTCGGGGAACACCTTCTCCCCTCCGGTGTTGACGCACTGCGAACCCCGGCCGAGCAAGGTCACCGTGCCGTCCGCCTCGTAACGGGCGTAGTCGCCGGGAACCACGTAGCGGGCGCCGCCCGCCTCGACGAAGATCGTCGCGCTCTTGCCCGGATCCTTGTAGTAGCCCAGCGGAACGTGTCCCCTCCTGCCGATCCGGCCGATCGCGCCCGGCTCGACCGGAACGATCTCGTCGTCGTCGCCGAGCAGGATGGCGTCCTTGCCGAAATTGACGCGAGGTCCCGCGGAATGGTCGGCGTCCTTGCCCATCATCCCGATACCGGTGAAGCCGCTTTCCGACGAACCGATCGCGTCGGTCAGCACGACACCGGGAAACTCGGCGAGGTATTCCTGCTTGACCGAATGGGAGAACAACGCCGCGTGGCTGGAAACGGCCACGAGCGACGAGGCGTCGTAGCCGCCCTCCCGGTAGGCGTCGAGCATCGGGCGCGCCATGGCGTCACCGACGATCGTGAGCACCTGCACCTTGTGCCGTTCGATCGCCCTCCACACCTCGTCGGCGTCGAACTGCGGCACGAACACCACCGTGCCGCCCGCGAAGAGCGCGCCGAACGCCGCCCACTGCGCCGCGCCGTGAATCAGCGGAGCAGCCGGAAGCCGGACGAGGCCGCCCGCCTTTCCCTGTTCCGCCAACGTCCACTCGTCGGCGACGTACTCGCCGGTGATGAAGTCGATACCACCGCCGAGCGCGCGCCACACGTCCTCGTGCCGCCACAGCACGCCCTTGGGATACCCGGTCGTACCACCGGTGTAGAGGATGTAGAGATCGTCGGGGCTGCGCTCCGCGAAGTTCCGTTCAGGGCTGCCCTGCGCCAGCGCCTGCTCGTAGCCGACCGTGACGACGGAGTCGGGCGTATCCGCGCGCTCCTCCGACGAGCCATCGTCAATTGCTAAAACATGTTTCAGCTTGGGCGCCTCCGGCAGGACGGCGGCGACCTTGGCGGAGTACTGCTTCTCGTGCACCAGCACGGTGAGGTCGGCGTTGGTGAACAGGTAGGCCAGTTCGGCGTGCACATAGCGGTAGTTGACGTTGACGGCGATCGCCCGCAGCTTGTACGCGGCGAACATCGTCTCGATCATCTCGATGGAATTGCGGGAATAGACACCAATGTGATCACCCTTGCCGATCCCGGCCGAGGCAAGGTAGTTGGCGAGCCGGTTGGCGCGCGTGTCGAGCTCGGCGTAGCTGACATTCTCACCGCCGCAGATGACCGCGGTGCGTTCCGGCACGGCGTCGACGGCGTGCTCCAGTAAATCCGCGATGTTGAGGGCCACGCAGCTAAACTAGAACATGTTATCGTTCCGGGCAATGCACGATCCGGGTCCGGCACAGGTTGCCCGCCGGTGTTCCCGGCCGACGTTCGTGGCCGAGTAGGCAGGAGACCGCGATGGAGCAGCCGCACGCACTGGTAGAACAACGCGGGCACACGCTTGTGGTGACGATGAACCGGCCTTCCGCGCGCAACGCGCTGACCGGCGAGATGATGGCGATCATGGTCGAGGCGTGGGATCGCGTCGACGAAGACCCCGAGATCCGCAGTTGTGTACTGACCGGCGCCGGTGGCGTGTTCTGCGCCGGAGCCGACCTGAAGTCGATGAACCGCAACAGCCCCGACGCCGCGTTCGGCAGCGGCTCCTTCGACCCCAGCACCATCGAGGGGCTGCTGAAGGGGCGCCGGTTGCGCAAGCCGCTCATCGCGGCGGTGGAAGGAGCCGCGATCGCGGGCGGCACGGAGATCCTGCAAGGCACCGACATCAGGGTCGCGGGAGAGAGCGCGACCTTCGGGGTCGCCGAGGCGCGCTGGGGCCTGTTCCCGCTCGGCGGGTCGGCCGTGCGGCTGCCCAGGCAGATCCCCTACACCGTTGCCGCGGAACTACTGGTGACCGGAAGGCATTTCGGCGCGGCGGAGGCCAAGGAGATCGGGCTCATCGGCCACGTCGTTCCCGATGGGACGGCGCTGGACAAGGCCATCGAGATCGCCGACCGGATCGCGGCCAACGGACCACTCGCCGTTCAGGCCATCCTGCGCACCATCAGGGACACCGAGGGCATGCACGAAAACGACGCGTTCGCCGTCGAGGCAAAGTACGGCATGGCGGTGTTCGCCAGCCAGGACGCCAAGGAAGGGCCAAGGGCGTTCACCGAGAAGCGCGCGCCGCGTTTCACCGGTCGCTGAGCCGGGCGCGGGCGGCGCCTGCGCCCGGCGCCGTCCGCGCGTTTCCCGGCTCAGATCGCGGTGCCGTGATCGCGCCAGTAGGGGTCGCGAAGCCGCCGCTTGTAGAGCTTTCCGTTGGGGTCCCTGGGAAGCAGCTCCACGTAGTCGACGCTGCGAGGGAGTTTGAACTTCGCCAGCCTGCTCGCGGCATAGGCGAGCAGTTCCTCCGTCAGCTCCTCGGAGGGCGCGACTCCCTCCGCCGGTTGCACGACCGCCTTGACCTGTTCGCCCCAGTCGGCGTGCGGGACGCCGAACACCGCGACGTCGCCGACCTTCGGGTGCAGCACCAGTTCGTTCTCGATCTCGGCCGGGTAGATGTTGACCCCGCCGGAGATGATCATGTCGTTTTTCCTGTCGTGCAGGAACAGGTAGCCGTCCTCGTCGAGATAGCCGACGTCGCCGAGGGTGAACAGGTCGCCGACGCGTGCTTTCTCCGTTTTGGCCTTGTCCTTGTGGTATTCGAACGACGAACCACCCATGCGCAGGTACACCGTGCCGGTCTGTCCCGGCGGCAGTTCGGCTCCGGAGTCGTCGAGTACCTTCACGACCGAACCCGGCCATGGCCTGCCTACCGAGCCCGGTTTGCGCAGCCACTCCTCGCCGCCGATCGAGGTGCCGCCGCCTTCGGTGGCCGCGTAGTACTCGATCACGACAGGACCCCACCATTCGAGCATGCGCCGCTTGATCTCCTGAGGGCACGGCGCGGCGCCGTGGATCATGGCCCTGAGCGAGGACACGTCGTAGCGGGCCCTCACCTCCTCCGGCAGGGCCAGCAGCCGCCGGAACTGGGTGGGCACCATGTGGCTGTGCGTCACGCGATGGCGTTCGATGAGCACGAGCATGTCCTCGGCGTCCCAGCGGTCCATGAGCACCGCGGAATGCCCGAGCTGGATCGAAATCGCGACGAAGTTCAGTACGGCGGTGTGGTAGAGCGGCGATCCGCACAGGTGAACGTGGCCATCTCCTTGCCGCAGCCCGAAAATCCCGAAAAACCAGGTCGAGGCGGCGGGCACCGCATCGGGATCCTGCCCGGTGAGCGGCCTGCGCACACCCTTCGGCCGTCCCGTCGTCCCCGAGGTGTACAGCATGGGCGAGCCAGCGGTGCGCCCGGCTGGGCGGCCTTGCGTGCTTTCGCCCAGCCGCGCGATGTCGGTGAAGCCGGGCACGTCGCCGACGGCGAACCTCGCGTTGTCCGCCAGACCGGCCTCGTCGGCCGCCGCGACGGCGATGTCGGCGAACCGTTCGTGGGCAAGAAACGCCTTCGCTCCCGAATCGGTGAGGATGTAGGCGACCTCCGGCCCGACGAGATGCCAGTTGACCAGCACCACGTAGAGGCCCGACTGGATCGCCGCGAAATACGCCGCGAGCAGTTCGACACCGTTGGGCTGGAGCACGACGACGACGTCCCCCGTGCCAAGTCCCAGTTCGCGAAGCCCGCCGGCGTAGGCGTTGGCCTTCGCGGCCAGCGTCGCGTAACTGATCTCGGTGCCGTCCGGATCGACCACAGCGAGGCGCTCCGGCGTCTCGGCGGCGATGTTCCAGAGGCCGATGGTCTCGGTGTTCGCGGAAGCCCCGGAGTGGGCTGCGGTGTCAGTCGACATCCACCAAATCTAGAACTCGTTGCACTTCAGTTCAAGCAATCCGAGGCAATGGCCTCGCACTCCTCTTGCCGACCAACCAAGAACGTGTTTCACTTCCTTGCGTGAATGCCGTCGGTACCACCGCCCCGCTCTCGGCTCCGCTCGACGTCGGCTTCGACTACACGCGCTCGACCGGCCCGGTGCTCGGCCGGTTCGTCAATGCCCTGCGCGAACGCCGCGTCCTCGGCGTTCGCGGCTCGGACGGGCGCGTGCACGTCCCCCCTGTCGAATACGATCCCGTGACGGCGGCACCACTCACCGAGTTCGTCGAAGTCTCCGGTGAAGGCACGGTGGTGTCCTGGTCGTGGGTCGTCGAACCCCTTGCCGGACAACCGCTTCAGCGTCCCTTCGCCTTCGCCTTGATCGCGCTGGACGGCGCGGACACCAGCCTGCTGCACGCCGTCGACGCCGGTTCCCCAGAGGGAATCCACACCGGGATGCGGGTCGAGGCGCGCTGGGCAGCCGAGCCGGTGGGACACATCAGGGACATCGCCTACTTCGCGGGCGTGAACGCCCCTGAGGACCCGCCGCCCGTGTCACCACCGCCGCCCGTCGCCGACCGGGACGAGGGCGCGCCGGTGAGCACGATCGTCACGCCGGTGCACTTGAGCTACCAGCATTCCGCTTCGCCAGAGGAAAGCAGATACCTGCGCGGCCTTGCCGACGGCAAACTCATCGGGCAGCGCTGTCCCGCGTGCGGCAAGGTCTACATCCCGCCGCGCGGCGCCTGCCCCACCGACGGCGTGCCGACCACGACCGAGGTCTTCCTCCCCGACACCGGCATCGTCACCACCTTCTGCATCGTCAACGTTCCCTTCCTCGGCCAGCGCATCCAGCCGCCCTACGTCGCCGCCTACGTCCTGCTCGACGGCGCCGACATCGCCTTCCTCCACCTCGTGCTCGGCTGCGAGGCCGACGAGGTGCGAATGGGGATGCGCGTGCGCGCCGCGTGGCGACCACGCGAGGAATGGACAACGTCGCTGGAGAACATCGCGCACTTCGAGCCGACCGGCGAACCGGACGCGCCGTACGAGTCCTTCGCCCATCACCTGTGAGGGGACATCTGATGACAGACGTCGCCGTGGTCGGGTTCGCGCAGGCACCACAGGTGCGGCGCACCCACGGCACCACCAACGGCGTGGAGATGCTGGTTCCCGTCTTCGCCGACCTGTTCGAGCAAACCGGGCTGTCCAAGAAGGACATCGGGTTCTGGTGTTCCGGCTCGTCGGACTACCTCGCCGGAAGGGCCTTCTCGTTCATTGCCGCGATCGACGCCATCGGCGCTTTCCCTCCCATCAACGAGTCGCATGTGGAGATGGACGCGGCGTGGGCGCTGTACGAGGCGTGGCTGAAGATCCGCACCGGCGAGGTGGAAACCGCCCTGGTATACGGATTCGGCAAATCCTCGGCTGGGCAACTGCGCAGGGTGCTCTCCCTGCAACTCGACCCCTACGTCACGGCTCCACTGTGGCCGGACTCGGTGAGCATCGCGGGCATACAGGCCCGGCTCGGCCTCGACGCGGGACTGTGGAACGAAAAGGACCTCGCCGAGGTGGCCTCCCGCAGCAGGCGAGACGCGGAGAACAACCCGTTCGCGCAAGTTCGCGGCACCGAGGGGGCACCGGAACTGCTGGCCGCGCCGTATGTCGCGGAACCGTTGCGGGCACACGACATCGCGCCCGTCACCGACGGCGCGGCCGCGATCGTGCTCGCCTCGGCGCGCAGGGCGGCCGACCTCGTGGAACGGCCCGCGATCATCACCGGCATCGACCACCGCGTCGACTCCTCGGCGATCGGCGCCCGCGACCTGACCCGCTCCCCCTCCACCGAGACGGCGGGCGCGCGCGCAGGGGCGGGCGAGGATCCGGTGCAGATCGCCGAAATCCACGCGCCGTTCAGCCATCAGGAACTCATCGTGCGGGAAGCGCTCGGGCTGGGCGGCGACGTGCGCGTCACTCCTTCCGGCGGCGCGCTGACAGGTAACCCGATGTTCTCGGCGGGCCTGATCCGGATCGGCGAGGCCGCCAGACAGATTCTCGCCGGCAACGCGATCCGCACGCTGGCACACGCGACGAGCGGGCCCGCGCTGCAACAGAACCTGGTTGCCGTACTGGAGAAAGGCTGACCATTGAGCAAGCTGCGCACCGCGGTACTCGGTACGGGACAGACGCACCATCGCGCGAAGCGCACCGACGTGTCGATGCCGGGGCTGCTCAGGGAAGCGGTGGACAGGGCGATGGCCGACGCCGGTGTCGACTGGCCCGACATCGACGCCGTCGTCGTCGGCAAGGCGCCCGACATGTTCGAGGGCGTCATGATGCCGGAACTGTCACTGGCCGACGCGCTCGGCGCGGTGGGCAAACCGTTGCTGCGCGTGCACACCGCCGGTTCGGTCGGCGGGTCGACGGCGCTGGTGGCTGCCAGCCTCGTCCAGGCCGGCGTACACCAGCGCGTGCTCACGGTGGCCTTCGAGAAGCAGTCGGAGTCCAACGCGATGTGGGCACTGTCGATTCTGCCGCCGTTCCAGATGCCGGTGGGCGCGGGCGCGGGCGGCTACTTCGCGCCGCACGTCCGGTCCTACATCCGCCGTTCCGGCGCGCCGGAGCACATCGGCGCCGTCGTCGCGGCCAAGGACCGCAGGCAGGGCGCGCTCAACCCGTACGCGCACCTGAGGCAACCCGACATCACGGTCGATTCGGTGCGGGCGTCGAAGATGCTGTGGGACCCGATCCGCTACGACGAGACCTGCCCTTCCTCCGACGGCGCGTGCGCGATGGTGCTCGGCGACGAGGCGGCGGGTGATGCCGTCGAGGGCGGCGCCGCGTGGATCACCGCGACCGCCATGCGTACCGAGCCCACCACGTTCGCGGGCCGCGACCAGGTCAACCCGCAAGCGGGAAGGGATGCGGCCGCCGCGCTGTGGCGGGAAGCGGGAATCACCGATCCGATGTCCGAAGTGGACACAGCGGAGATCTATGTCCCGTTTTCCTGGTTCGAGCCGATGTGGCTGGAAAATCTCGGCTTCGCGAAGGAGGGCGAAGGCTGGCGGGTGACGGAAGCGGGAGACACCGCGCTGGGCGGGCGTCTTCCGGTCAACCCCTCCGGCGGGGTGCTGTCGTCCAATCCCATCGGGGCCTCCGGCATGCTGCGCTTCTCCGAGGCCGCGAAGCAGGTGATGGGCAGGGCGGGCGACTATCAGGTCGACGGCGCCAGGGTCGCGCTGGGACACGCCTACGGCGGCGGCTCCCAGTATTTCGCGATGTGGCTCGTTTCCGCCGACAAACCGTGAGCCGTCGCGAGTCCGAGTGGATCTACGCCTTCGCGTTTTCCCAGCCGTACTCGTGGAAGTGACGTCCGGTGCGGGCATTGGTGATGGCCGCACCGATGAAGTCCAGTGCGTCGACGGGCAGGGCATCGGGGTAAGCCCACACGAGTTCGGTGCACTTGCGCGGTTCGCGGATTCGCGGGTTCCCGATCCAGGATCGGGCGAGGAAGAAAAAATCCACCCTCGGCTCCAGGGAACGGCGAAACATCGTCCCACCTGGCTCCAGCGCTGCTGGATCAAGCCGGATGCCCAGTTCCTCGGCGATCTCCCTGACCGCGCTGTCGGTCGGGACCTCCCCCCGGTCGACATGCCCGGCCGGAAGGCCGAGCCGGCCGTCGGCGTAGCCGGACCCGGCCCGGCGCATGAGCAGTACGCGCCCGTGGTGGTCGGTGAGGATCACGTGCACAGCCACGGGGTAGCGGTCGTGCTTGGTGTCGAACACGTAGTGCCCGGTCCGCGCCGTCGGGTCGGTCATCATCACCTCGGAAAGATCCGCTCACCTCCGATCATGGTCACAGCGCTTTGGGCTGGACCCGGTGCGAGCCGTCCACGTAGACGGTAACGCCCTTGCACCCGGCCTCCCAGGCGGCCACGTAGGTGTCGTACACCTGGGCCGGTGTAGTGGTGGCGGGCAGATTCACCGTCTTGGACACCGCCTCGTCCACACACGCCTGCACTGCGGCGGCCATCGCCAAGTGTCCACTTGGGGCGATCTGGGTGGCAGTAGCCAGCACCGCGGCCAGATACGGTGTGACACCGGCGTCGTCCGGCAGCCGCCCGTGGGTCATGACGTAGTCGAGTAGGTCGTTACAGTTCGCCGCTTCCAGAGTGGCGAGGACTGCCGGGTGCAGCTGGCCGGCAAGGTGCGGGTCGGTGAGCCGGAACAACGGTTCAATCCCCGTCGAAGCACCCACGACCGGGGCGCTGCGCCCGGTCGGTGGCACGGCGATCGTCGAGGAGTTGCGTAGCATCCCCGTCGAGGCGATCTCCTGCGCGAGCATGTCCCACTCGCGGCTGGTCACGGTACGGACGTCGAGCGTGGCGAACCGCTTGAGAAAGTCCGGGTCGGCATACCGGGACAGTCCACTGTGGATTGCAGGGGCCGCGCCACGGGTGCGGGCGAGCCGCATCGAGGCGAGCTTGGAGGTGTAGTTGACGAACGCCAGTACTTCCATGACGAGTTGCCGCCCGTCGGCGCTGTCGTAGGGCAGACCAGCGGAAAGCAGCAGGTCAGCCAGGCCGCATATCCCGACGCCGATCTTGCGTTTGACGCCCATCACCCGCGTGGACAGCGGGTTGGGGTAGTGATCGAGGCTAGCCTCGATCGCGTCGTCCAGCGCCCGTACCAGGGTATGCACGGTGTCGGCCAGTGCGTCCAGGTCCACCGGGACGTCGCCGGTACCGGTGTGGAAGCGTCCCAGGTTGACGTAGCCGAACTGACAGGTCTCCCCGGCCACCAGCCCGACCTCGGCGCACGGCGCGGTCGAGACGTAGTCGCCAACGGCGGGAGTAGGGTTGGCCTCGTTCATCCGGTCGGCGAACAGCAGACCGGGGTCGGCACAGGCGTACGCGGCCTCGGCCACCATGGCCAGCAGCTTGCGTTCCCGCCCGCGGCGGGCGATGGCGGCGCGCATCTGCTCGTCGGTGACGAGCAGGGAGATGTTGAACTTCCACTCCTCCCCGCGAGCGTCGGCACCGACCTTGCAGCCGATGAACTCCTCAACCGCCGGGTGCGAGAGGGACAGGATCGCCATGTTGCCGACCGGTCGGTCCTCGCCCCCGGAGTGGGCTCCCTCCACGGCGATGTCGTTGAGGTAGCGCAGCATTTCCACCGGGTTGGTCAGGTCGTTGAGGTTGAACCCGGTGCCCATCCCCGCCTGGTGGTATTCGTCCACCACGGTCTTCACCGCGGCTAGGTCGCCGCGCAGGTCCACCGGCGGAACCGCGCACGCGGCCAATGGCCGATCCGGATAACGGCCTGCATTGGTCATGATCGGGGTGGAGAACACGATTCGGGCGGTATCCATCGCCCGCCCGAGCCGCTTCGCGAACCATTCCGCACCGATTGGGTCGAATTGGGCATCCGCGTCGGCCAGGGCGGTGACGATCCGAGTCACCATGTCCTGGCCAGTCTCGCGAGGTGCGATGATCCGCCCGGAACGGAGGTAGGCGTCAGTGGCGGGGCTGGTTTGGAAAGTCGAGGCATACATCGGCAGAAGCCCTTCGTATCGGTCGAACCGCTGGACTCCTGCCACGCAACCGGTGATCGTTCCTCGTCGGCAGTGGGTCTTACCGGCCAGGCACGCGGTGTGCAGATCCTGCAAACTCTCTGGCGGGCACGGCGGCAACCGCTACGGTGGGACCGCTGGTCGCTTCACGAGGAGGCACCGTCATGTCACCTGACGCGCACGGCGAAGTAGTCATGGCTTCGCCACACCAGCACCCCGGTCCCGGCACGGTTGTCCGAGTCGCCCGCACCGCCCTGAACTGGAGTCAGGCCGAACTGGGCCGCCGCTGCGGCTATTCAGCGAGCCAGGTGTCCCGCTGGGAAACCGGCCGAATGCCGCTGCGGGACGTGGAACTCCTGCGCACCCTGGCCAAGGTGCTCGCCTTACCACCAGCGGCATTCGGGCTCGGCGACACGACCGAACGACCTTCCCGGACAGCCACCACGGCGAGGAATAGAGTGGGCCGGGTCACGACCCCACCTACGGAGGAGGACGACCCGGTGCGCCGACGCGCGTTCCTCCAGCTCGCCGCCCTTACCGGCAGCACGTTCGCCTGGCCGATGGCGGCTCACGCCACCGAGGTCGACCCCGCCGCGGTGCTTGCCAGTCGGCTTGGTGACGTGTTGCTCGGTTCCGCGCAGTCCGACGAGCCGACCACGGGAGTGGGTGTTCTGAGTGAGGCCCTGGCCGTGGCCCAGCAGGAGTTCACCGCCTGCCGCTACCTCCCGCTCGCGTCGCGGCTACCCGCGTTGATCACCGCCGCCGAGGCCAGCTCCGCCCAGCGGCCCGAGCCGCATACGCAGCGGGTACTCGCCGAGTCTTACAACCTCGCTACCCGAGCGCTGATCAAACTGGAGACCTCCGGCCTGGAATGGCTATCGGCTGACCGTGCCCTGCGCGCCGCTCGAACCGCCGAGGACTCCCTTACGCTGGTCGAGGCGCAGCGACTGGTCGCATCGGTTGCCCGCCGCGCCGGCCATCACGACCGCGCACAGAACCTGACCTTGGCCGCGGCGTCCTATTTGGACGTTGCAGGGCCACGCCCAGTACCCGAACACTTGGCGATGTACGGCACGCTGCACCTGTCGGCCGCCTACGCCGCCGCCCGCGCCGGCAACCGCGAGCGAGCGAGTGACTTACTCGCCAAAGCCGAGGTCACCGCGAACAGGTTGGCCGACGACCACGACCGGCACCGTACCCTGGTCGCGAATCTGGTCAGTCACAAGGTTTCCGCAGCCTACGTACTCGGTGACGCTGGTACCGCGCTCGCACACGCGCGCAGTCTGCCCTTGGCCGCGATCCCCACCACCGAACGTCGTGCGCGGCTGCTCGTGGACGCCGCGCAGGCGTGGGCGCAGTGGGATAAACCCGACCAGGCATACCGAACCCTGCTCGCGGCCGAGCGCACCGCGCCTGGCGAGGTACGCACCCGCAACGCCGTCCGGCGACTGGTTACCGACCTCATGGAATCGTCCAAGCACGCCGCGATGCCGGGGCTACCCAAACTTGCCCAGCGGGTCCACGCCGTCGTCTGACCACAGGAACTAGGCCGACTCATGACCGCCCGCCCCACCGAAGCAGTCGTTCGCGCCCACGAGATGGGTATTTACGAGCGTTGTTTCGACCTCATTGCACCGGCCGCAAGACGACCGAGATCCGGGTCAACGACTTCCGCCGCAAAAAGATCAAGGAAGGCTCACTGATCCGGTTCCGCTGTCAGGGCGACGAAGTCCTCACCCGCGTCACTCGCATCGCCCGCTACGCGAAACTTCGACGAGATGTTCGACCACGAGAAGGTGTCCTCGGTCAACCCGCATGCCACCCGCGACGACCAGCTCGCGAACATCCGGCAGATCTATCCCCCGAGCGCGAAGCCCTCGGCGTCGTCGCGATCGGCATCGAACTCGTCGACCCACCTCGCACCACATGACCGCGGGCCGGAGCCATCCTGACCGTCACGCGAGAGAAACCCCGTCGAGCCGCCCACCACGGAAGCGGCGGGCGGCTCGGCCGACTCATTCGTAGGCGACCTGGTAGTGCTTGATTCCGTTGAGCCAGCCGGAACGCAGCCGGTCGGGCGGCGCGAGTTCCCTGATGTCCGGCATCTCGTCGGCGATGGCGTTGAAGATGAGGTCGATCTCCAGCCTCGCGAGGTTGGCGCCGATGCAGTAGTGCGATCCGGTGCCGCCGAACCCGACATGCGGGTTGTCCTTCCGCAAAATGTCGAACTTCTCCGGCTCCTCGAACACCTCGGGGTCGAAGTTGGCCGAACTGTAGAACATGCCCACCCGGTCGCCCTTGCGGATGTGCTGGCCGCCGAGTTCGGTGTCGGCCGTCGCCGTGCGCTGGAAGGAAACCACGGGGGTCGCCCAGCGCACGATCTCGTCAGGCGCGGTCTTGGGGCGCTCGCGTTTGTAGAGCTCCCACTGGTCGGGGTGATCGAGGAATGCCTTCATTCCGTGGGTGATCGCGTTGCGCGTAGTCTCGTTGCCCGCGACGGCGAGCAGGATCACGAAGAACCCGAACTCGTCCGACGAGAGCGCCTCACCGTCCACATCGGCCTGAATGAGTTTGGTGACGATGTCGTCCATGGGACAACCGCGCCGTTCCTCGGCCATGTTCCACGCGTAGCCGACGAGTTCGGCCGAGGCGGTGAGCGGGTCGACGTCGTATTCGGGGTCGTCGTAGCCGATCATCTGGTTGGACCAGTCGAAGATCTTGAGCCGGTCGTCCTGCGGGACCCCGATGAGCTCCGCGATGGCCTGCAAGGGAAGTTCGCAGGCGATGTCGGCGACGAAGTCGCCTGAGCCTTTCTCCTTCGCGGCCCTCGCGATGTGCCTGGCCCGCTCCCGCAGCGTGTCCTCCAGTTTGCCGATGGCCCTCGGCGTGAACCCCTTCGACACGATCCGGCGCAGTTTCGTGTGCTGCGGGGCATCCATGTTGAGCAGGACCAGCCGGTTGGCCTCGATGCCTTCCTTGGTCATCGTCTCGTCGAACCGGATGATGGCGGTCTTCTCCTGTGAGGAGAACAGTTCACTGTCTCTCGACACCGCCTTGACGTCTTCGAGGCGGGTCACCACCCAGAACCCGTCGTCGCCGAACCCGGCCTTGTTGTGCGACTGCGGGTTCCACCACACCGGCGCCGTCCGCCGGAGCAGCGCGAACTCCTCCAGCGGCAGCCGGGTCGCGTACAGGTCGGGATCGGTGAAGTCGAATCCGGTGGGCAGTAGCGACGAGCTCATGCGCCGTACCTCCGACATACGTCGTTGGAACACGTTCTAGAACAGGATTGAAGCATACGGTGTTAACTTAAGGAAGGACTGTAGTGAACCCCGTTAACTTTATCAATGAGGATCTTGAAACTCCAGGTAGAAAGATCGCTGACCATCGGTAGCCGGATAGCGGTTGACGAGGCCGTTCATTGCCAAATTCGAGAACGTGTTCTATTTTTGCGAGAGCTTCCACCGGCCCGCCAGGCCGGTTCAACGGGGAAAGGACGAACGCGTGGGTGACCCGGTCATCGTCGAGGCGGTACGCACTCCCATCGGCAAACGCCGAGGCTGGCTGGCCGGTGTCCACGCCGCCGAACTGCTGGGCGTGGCACAGTCCGCGCTGCTGGAACGCGCGGGTATCGATCCCGCACTTGTCGAGCAGGTCATCGGCGGCAACGTGACGCAGGCGGGCGAGCAGGCGGGCAACGTCACGCGCACCGCGTGGCTGCACGCCGGGCTGCCCCAGCAGACCGGTGCCACCACCATCGACGCCCAGTGCGGTTCCGCCCAGCAGGCATTGCACCTCGTCTGCGGGCTGATCTCGGCCGGCGCGATCGACGTCGGCATCGCTTGCGGGGTCGAAGCCATGAGCAGGGTGCCGCTCGGCGCCAACACCGGCGAGAACGCGGGATCCCGGCGACCGCAGTCCTGGACCATCGACCTGCCCGACCAGTACACGGCGGCCGAACGCATCGCGGTGCGCAGGGGATTCGACAGGGCCGACATCGACGCCTTCGGCCTCGCCTCCCAGCACAAAGCCGCCATCGCATGGGAAGAGGGCCGCTTCGCCAGGGAAATCGTGCCGGTCAAGGCGCCCGTACTCGACGAAACCGGCGCGCCGAGCGGCGAGACGAGACTGATCAGCAGGGATCAGGGGCTGCGGGAAACGACGGCGGAAGGACTCGCGAAGCTCTCCCCTGTCCTCGACGGCGGTGTGCACACCGCGGGCACGTCATCACAGATCTCGGACGGCGCCTCGGCCGTGCTGGTGATGGATTCGCGGGTGGCGGAGAAGCTCGGGCTGCGGCCACGAGCGAGGGTGCTGGCTCAGGCGCTCGTCGGCGCTGAGCCCTACTACCACCTCGACGGGCCCGTGCAGGCGACCACGCGCGTACTGTCCAGGACCGGGCTCGGCACCACCGACATCGATCTCTTCGAGGTCAACGAGGCGTTCGCCTCGGTCGTGCTGTCCTGGCAGCACATGCATCAGGCCGATCCCGCGCGCGTCAACGTCAACGGCGGGGCCATCGCGCTGGGCCATCCCGTCGGCAACACGGGAACCCGCTTGCTCACCACCGCGCTGCACGAACTCGAACGCAGGGACGCCGCGACGGCATTGGTCACCATGTGCGCGGGAGGAGCGCTGTCCACGGCGACCATCCTGCAACGGCTCTGAGGCCGGGCTCAGCCTCGCCCGATGAACGGCATCGCGGTGGCCGCGATGGTCATGAAGCCGACGTTGGCCGACAACGGAAGGTTCGCCATCGCGAGCACCGCGTCGCCGACGTGCGAGACGTCGAACGTCGGCTCCGGCCGGACGCTGCCGTCGGCCTGCCGCGCGCCGGTCGCGATCCCCGCCGTCATGTCCGTCGCCGCGTTGCCGATGTCGATCTGCCCGCACGCGATGCCGAAAGCCCGCCCGTCGAGGGAAATCGACTTGGTGAGACCGGTGACGGCATGTTTGGTCGCCGTGTAGGCGACGCTGT
This sequence comes from Prauserella marina, assembly GCF_002240355.1. Lineage (GTDB taxonomy): Bacteria > Actinomycetota > Actinomycetes > Mycobacteriales > Pseudonocardiaceae > Prauserella_A > Prauserella_A marina. The sequence continues at coordinate 2,387,869 of NZ_CP016353.1, read as the reverse complement.
CCGGCCGGGGCACGTGCGCGGAGATCGAACCGTTGTTGATGATGCGCCCGCCTTGCGGGTCCTGTGCCTTCATGAGTCGCACGGCGTGGTGCGCGCACAGAAACATGCCGGTGAGGTTGACCTCGACGGTCGCCCTCCAGTCCGCGGCGGACAGGGTGTCGACCGAGCCGGGCGCACCGAAGGTGCCCGCGTTGTTCACGAGCACGTCGACCCTGCCCCAGCGCTCGGCGACCCGGTCGAACAAGCGCGCGACCGCCTCGTCGTCGGTGACGTCGGCCGGGACCACCTCGGTGGAGTCGCCGGTGCCGCCCGCCGCGGCCACGGTGTCCCGCAGCGGCCGTTCGCGCCTGCCGGCCAGCGCCACGCTGTACCCCGCGCCGAGCAGGCTCAGCGCGATCTGCCTTCCGATTCCCGACCCGGCCCCGGTCACCACCGCCACACGCGTACTCATGGCGCGATCCTAACGGCCGGGTCAGAACCAGTCGTCCGGCCGAGGCCAGGCGGGCACGCCCGGCGGCGACTCCTGTTCGGTCACCGTGTAGGTGCCGCGGTAGAACAACAACGGCCGTCCCCGCGACACCGCGCCGAGCGCCGTGACCCTGCCGACCACCACGTAGTGGTCGCCCGCCTCGTGTACCGCGTCGAGCCGGCAGTCGACCCACGTCAGTGCCCCGCCGAGCAGCGGTGCGCCGCTCGGCGCGGGCCGCCACGGCACCGCGTCGAACTTGTCGGGAGCCGACCTGCCGAACCGCGCGCTCAGCTCCCGCTGATCGTCGGCGAGCACGTTCACCGCGAACCGGCCGATCCGTTCGATCAGCGGCCAGGTACGCGAACCCTTGGCGGGGCAGAACAACACGAGCGGCGGGTCGAGCGACAACGCAGCGAACGACTGGCAGGCGAAGCCCGCGGGCCGCCCTTCGTCGTCGGCCGCGGTCACGATAGTCACTCCCGTACAGAAATGACCGAGTACCGAACGGAATCCGGCCGGATCGACCACCTCACCACCGGGATCCAGGGACTCCACAGTGGACTCTGCGGCTCCCTCGCGGATCATGAGTTTCCTGAGGCCCCGACGGAGAAGTCGTGTCCCCACAGGCTCACCGCCGTGCTCTCCCTCGCGATCCACCGTTCGTCGTCGACCTGCCTTCCCTCGCAGCCGAACTCCACGTCGAACCCGCCGGGGGTCTTCATGTAGAACGACAGCATCAGGTCGTTGACGTGCCTGCCCAGGGTCGCCGACATCGGAATCTCACGTCGTTTCGCCCTGTCGAGGCACAGGCCGACGTCGTCGGTGCTTGCCACCTCGATCATGAGGTGCACGATGCCGCTCGGTGTCGGCATGGGCAGGAACGCGAGGCTGTGATGACGCGGGTTGCAGCCGAAGAACCGCAGCCACGCCGGGTCGCCGTCGGCGGGCCGCCCGACGAGCTGCGGGGGCAGCCGCATCGAATCCCGCAACCGGAATCCCAGCACGTCCCTGTAGAACCGCAGTGCCGCTTCATCGTCGTGAGTGGACAGTACGACGTGACCGAGGCCCTGTTCCCCGGTCACGAACGTGTGCCCGTAGGGACTGACCACCCTGCGGTGCTGCAGCGCGACGCCGTGGAAGACCTCAAGGGTGTTGCCAGAGGGATCGTCGAACGCGATCAGTTCCTGCACCCCGCGATCGGCGCACTGCTCGCTCGTTCCCTCCTTGAACGGGACGCCGTGCGAGGTCAGGCGCGCGCGTACGTCGTCGAGTTCCGCCGCGTTGGCCGCCTCCCAGCCAGCCTGCGCGAGCCGGTCGGCCTCGCCGGGAACGATCACCAGCCGCGCCGGGAAGTCGTCCATTCGCAGGTAAAGCGAGTCCGGGTCGCGGCCCTGCCCCTCCACCATGCCGAGCACCTTGAGGCCGTACTCGCGCCACGCCGCCATGTCGGTCGCCTCGATGCGCAGATAACCGAGCGAACGGATACCCATCGTCACTCACCCTTCAGGAAGTCGATGGCAAGCCGGTTGAACTCCTCGAACCGTTCCACCTGCGCCCAGTGCCCGCAATTGCCGAAAACGTGCAACTGGGCGCGGGGGATGTTCTTGAGTGCCAGCAGTGCCCCGTCGAGCGGATTGACCCTGTCCTCCCTGCCCCAGATCAGCAGGACTCGTTGCCGCAGCCGGTGCACCTCGCGCCACAACATGCCCTGCTCGTAGCTGTCAGGACGGGCGAAGGAGGCACCCATCGCCGCCATCGCGGCGAGCGACTCGGGCGTGCTCGCCGCCGCGAACCGTTCCTCGATCAGTTCGTCGGTGATCAGCGACTGGTCGTGCACCATGACCCTCAGGAACGCGGCGAGCTTGTCCTTGCTTGGCCCCGGTGGAGCCGCGAACCTCGCCAGGTTCTTGATGCCCTCCGTGGGATCGGGCGAGAACACGTTCACACTGACCCCGCCGGGACCCATGAGCACCAGCCGTCCCGCGCGGCGCGGATGATCCAGCGCGAGGCGCACCGCGGCTCCCCCGCCGAGCGAGTTGCCGACGAGGTGGGCCTTCTCGATGCCCAGCGCGTCGAGCAGTCCCACGACGGCGGTGGCGCTGTGCGTGAAGTACTGCGGGTGCTCGGTAGGTTTGCCCGAGCGGCCGAAACCGGGCTGGTCGAGGGCGATGGTGCGGAAGGACTTGGCGAACACCGGGATGTTGCGGGCGAAGTTGCTCGCCGCCGAAGCGCCGGGGCCTCCCCCGTGCAGCAGGACCACGGTCTCGTCGTGTTCGGTTCCGGCCTCGTGATAGTGCAGCCGCAGCCCTCCGCCGACCTCGGCGTAGGCGCCCTCGGTTCGAAAATCCACTGTAGACCCCGTCACGAGAATCCTTTCACACCATGGCGTTCTCGACCGGAAGCCCGAAGGTTCCCGTGCCGAACATGGTGTAGGCCCTTTCCGGGTCGTTGGCCGCGTGGACCCTGCCCGCGTGCGCGTCCCGCCAGAATCGCTGCAACGGAGTTCCCGCGCGCAACGCCCTTCCTCCCGAGTTCTCGAACAGCCTGTCGATCGCGGCGATGGCCCTTTCGGTGCCCCGCACCTGATCTCTGCGCACCCGCAGCCTCGTCGCGAACGGTAGCTTCCGCTCGGCGCGGGCCAGTTCGTAGAGTTCGCCGATGTTGTGCGTGAGCTGGAGCCAGGCCGCGTCGATATCGCTTGCCGCCTCAGCGATCCGCACCTTGGCGAAAGGGTCCTCCGCCGACTTCTCGCCCTGGTAGGCGGCCCTGACGCGGTCGCGCTGATACGCGACGTGGACGTCGTAGGCGCCCTGGGCCATGCCGATGATGGGCGCGGTGATCGTGCTCGGATGCACCGAACCGTAGGGAAGCCGGTAAAGCGGACCCGGATTGACGAGCTGTCCCGGTGTCTTGCACTTGGAGGTCAGTACGAAACTCAGTGCCCTGTGCTTCGGCACGAAGACGTCCTCGACGATGATGTCGTTGCTGCCGGTTCCCCGCAGCCCCACCGTGTCCCACACGTCGGCGATCGTGTAGTCGGCGATCGGAAGCAGGTAGGTGCAGAAGTCGACCGGCTTGCCCTCGTCGTCGAAGGCCGGCGCGCCGAGCAGTACCCAGGTCGCGTGATCGCAGCCGGAGGAGAAACTCCACCGGCCGGTGAGCCGGTAACCGCCTTCGACGATCGTGGCCTTGCCCGTCGGCGCGTACGACGAGGAAATGCGCGTGTCGGCGTCGTCGCCCCACACCTCTTGCTGTGCCTCGGCTTCGAACAGCGCCACGTGCCACGGGTGGACGCCGAGGATGGAAGCCACCCATCCCGTCGATCCGCAGGCGCTCGCGATGTCCCTGACCGCCGTGTAGAAGGTGACCGGATCGGATTCGTAGCCGCCATGGGGGGTGGGTTGCAGGAGTTTGAAGAAGCCGGTTTCCTGCAGGGCCTTGATCGACTGTTCCGGGATCCGGCGGGCGTCCTCCGCCTCCTGCGCGCGCTCGCGTAACACGGGCAGCAGATCCCTGATCCCGGCCACCACCGCTGCGGTGCCCCGCTCACTCATCCTGTGCCTCGTTCCTGCTGGTTACCTGGAATGACACTTCTGAGACTAGAACACGTTCTCGTTTTTGTCACGCACTCACGGCCGCACCGGCTCGACGCCCTGAGAACACACAGTCGGCGAGCGAAAGTCCGCTGACGTACGACCTGGAACAGATTCCAACCGCGGACCTGCCCGCCGCGTAGAGCCCCGGCACGGCGGCACCGTCGGCGGCCAGCACCTGCCCGGCGTCCTCCCCGACGACGAGCCCGCCCAGCGTCAGCATCGGACACGGGTAACCGATGTTCGGCTTGATGGTCAGATCAATGAGCGAGAACGGCGGAGTGTCCAGCGGGGCCCGGAATTCCTCCGGTTTGCCGAACGGGTCGGCATCCCCGTTCCGATAGGCGGCCACAGTGCGGGCGAGCCCTCCCGGATCGATCCCCGCCTTCGCGGCGGCCTCCTCCGCCGAGGACCCGCTCACCCTGCCCCTCCGCAGCAGATACAGCGCCTGCAACCATTGGAACCACTGGCTTTCCGCGCGAGCGCCCTTCCTCGCCGCGCGCACGATCGCGTCGTCGACGAGCAGCCAGGCACGCGCGCCCTGCCCGGTGATCATCGCCTCACCGATCGCCGCGCCGTAACGGGATTCGTCGATGAACCGCTCCCCGCGCTCGTTGACGAGCACCCCGCCGATGAACACGCTGGGCGGGGTGAGAAACCGCCACGCGGAGATCCGGTCGAGTTCGGCCGTGGCGCCCCCCGCGGCGACCCCCATCGCGATCCCGGAACCGTCGTCGCCGGCCGTGCCGAGCGCGAGCCCGCCCCGGTAGGCGGGAGCGTGTTCACGCACCATGGCCCTGTTGGCGATGAAACCTCCCGCGGCCAGCACGACCCCGCGACGAGCGCGCACGGTCACCGGGGCACCGTGCTCGCGTTCGAGCGCGACGACCCGGCGCTCCAGCAGTTTGCGCAGCGCCGGCACGTAGAGGCCCGGCTTGGCCGCGTACCGCGCGAGCACCCGGTGCGCCCATCGCACCCTGCGCGGCGCGCCCCGCAACGTGCGCGCGGTCAGCCCCTTCACCGCGCCGGATTCGATGATCAGCTCGACGCCCTTCGTCTGCGGCAGTAACCGCACGCCCGCCTTCCGCGCCGAGGAGGCGAGCCGGGAGAACAGCACCTTGCCCGAGGTTCCGCTGCCCTTGACGCGATGTCCCCTCGGCGCGGGCTTGGCGACGTCCCTGAACGCGCCGGCCGCCTCGCTTCCCGAGTAGTAGAGGTAATGATCGTTGCTGGGATAGGACGTCTTCACCGGGCAGAGGCTGCCCTCGAAGGGAACGCCGTGCCGCTCCAGCCAGCCGATCAGCTCGGGACTGCCCTCGCAGAAGCGGCGCAGGGTTTCCGGGGAGACCACGTCGCCGACCTCGCGCCGCAGGTACTCGTACATGGCCTCGACCGAGTCGTCGACTCCTGCCTCGCGCTGCTGCGGGGTCCCGCCGCCCGCGTAGACGACCCCGCCGCTGAGCGCGCTCGCGCCTCCTCCGGCGAATCTGTCGATCACCAGCACGTCGGCACCGCGTTCGGCGGCCTCGATGGCCGCACAGGCGCCCGCGGCGCCGAAACCCACGACCACCACGTCCGCGATTTCCTGAATTTCCGCTGTTCCGGCCACGGTCCTCACCCTAGAACTGAAACACGTTCTCGTCTATCGTGACGGAAGTACCGACAACGAGGACTCTGATTTCTATAACGCGTTTCAGGAGGCGGTATGGCAGTGGGCAGCGCGGATTCCGACGCCGCGGCCGACCACGAATACGACGTCATCGTGGTCGGCAGCGGCGCGGCGGGCATGACCGCGGCGCTCGCGGCGGCACACGCCGGTCTCTCCGTGGTCGTGCTGGAGAAGGCGGCGCGGTTCGGCGGCTCCACCGCCCGCTCCGGCGGCGGGGTCTGGATCCCCGGCAACGAGGCGCTGCGCGCGGCCGGGATCGAGGACCAGCCGGGCGAGGCACACCGCTACCTCGACGCCATCGTCGGTGACGTCGTGCCCGCCGAACGCCGCACCGCCTACCTCGACGCGGGGCCCGAGGTCGTCGCCTTCGTGCACGAACACACGCCGCTGCGGCTGCGCTGGGTGCGCGACTACTCCGACTATCACCCCGAAGCGCCCGGCGGAAGGGCACATGGCCGGTCGGCGGAACCGGTTCCGCTGGACGGAAAGCTGCTCGGCGCCGATCTCGCCGACCTCGAACCGCCCTACAGCCAGCCCCCGCTTGGCTTTCCGTTGACCCAGGCCGATTTCCGCTGGCTGAGCCTCATCGCCAGGCACCCGCGCGGAATCACGAGACTGCTGCGGCTCGGGGTGCGCGGCGTCGTCGGCAAGCTCAGAGGAAAGAAACTGCTCTCCATGGGCCAGGCGCTGGCGGCGGGGCTGAGGGCCGGGCTGTCGCGCGCCGACGTGCCCTTGCTGCTCTCCACCGCGATGACCAGCCTGCACAGCGAGAACGACGTCGTCACCGGGGTCTGGACCGAACGAGCTTCCGGGAAGGAACCAGTACTCCTGCGCGCCCGGCACGGCGTGATCCTCGCCTGCGGCGGCTTCGAGCACAACGAGCAACTCAGGCGCAAGTACCAGCGCCAGCCCATCGGTACGGAATGGACGGTCGGAGCCAAGGGCAACACCGGCGACGGCATCGTCGCGGGTATGGCGCTCGGTTCCGGAGTCGACCTGATGGACGACGCGTGGTGGGGACCTTCGCTGCCGCTCACCGGAGGGCCGTGGTTCGCGCTCGCCGAGCGCTCCCGGCCAGGCTGCCTCATGGTCAACGGCGAAGGACGGCGGTTCGTCAACGAATCCGCGCCCTACGTCGAAGCCGTGCACGCCATGTACGGACCGGGCGAGGGACCCGCGCACAACCTCCCCGCCTGGCTGGTGTTCGACCAGCGCTACCGTAATCGCTACCTGTTCACCGGACTGGGCCCGAGACAACCGCTGCCGCGCCGCTGGTTCGACGCCGGGATCGCGGCCAAGGCCTCGACGCTGCGGGGGCTCGCCGAGCGCATCGGCGTCCCGGCCGACGCCCTTGAGGCGACCGTCACCAGGTTCAACGGCTTCGCGCGCGCGGGCACTGACGAGGATTTCCACCGGGGCGTCAGCGCCTACGACCACTACTACGGCGACCCGAGGCACAAGCCCAATCCGAGCCTCGGAGCGCTGGACCGCGCCCCGTTCTACGCGATGCGGATCGTGCCTGGTGACCTCGGCACGAAGGGCGGGCTGACCACCGACGCCCACGCCAGGGTGCTGCGAGAAGACGGGTCGGCCATCGAGGGTCTCTACGCCGCCGGTAACACCAGCGCCGCCGTGATGGGCCGCACCTACGCGGGGCCAGGAGCGACGATCGGGCCCGCGATGGTGTTCGGATACCTTGCGGCACAGCACATCGCAGCCCAGAATCGAGCACACCCCGCGACCAAGGAAGCCGGAGGTTCGCAATGACGCAGGCCGCTGTTCGCACCATCGACGCGGGTGCCCCGCCCACCCGGTTCGCCCGCGGCTGGCACTGCCTCGGTCTCGCCGACTCGTTCAAGGACGGGAAACCGCACGCTGTCAACGCGTTCGGCACCAAGCTCGTCGTGTTCCAGGGCGAGGACGGCGTGCTGAACGTTCTCGACGGCTATTGCAGGCACATGGGTGGCGACCTCACCCAGGGCACGGTCAAGGGCAACGAGATCGCCTGCCCCTTCCACGACTGGCGGTGGGCCGGCAACGGCAAATGCGTGTCGATTCCCTACGCCAAGCGGGTACCGCTGCGCGCGAGGACCCGCTCGTGGCAGACGCTTGAGGAGAACAAGCAGCTGTTCGTCTGGCACGATCCCGAGGGCAACCCTCCGCCGCCGGAGGTGGTCATCCCCCGCATCGAAGGCGTCTTCGACGGCCAGTGGAGCAACTGGACGTGGGACTCCGTGCTCATCGAGGGAGCCAACTGCAGGGAGATCGTCGACAACGTCGTGGACATGGCGCACTTCTTCTACATCCACTTCGCGTTCCCCACCTATTTCAAGAACGTCTTCGAAGGACACGTCGCGACCCAGTACCTCAACACCAAGGGCAGGCCCGACGTGGGCATGGCCTCCAACTACGGCGGCGAGGAGAACCTGCTGCGCTCCGAGGCGTCCTACTTCGGACCCTCTTACATGATCAACACGCTGCTGAACACCTACCAGGGCTTCGAGATCGAGAACGTGCTGATCAACTGCCACTATCCGGTCTCGCCCACGTCTTTCGTGCTGCAATGGGGTGTCCTCGTCAAGAAGCTGCCAGGGATCTCCGACGAACAGGCGGACAAGATCGCCGGTAAGTTCGCCAAGAGCATCGGCGTCGGCTTCCTTCAGGACGTGGAGATCTGGCGCAACAAGACCAGGATCGACAATCCGTTGCTGTGCGAGGAAGACGGCCCGGTGTATCAGTTGCGCCGCTGGTACGACCAGTTCTATGTGGACGCCGCCGATGTCACCGACGACATGACGAGCCGGTTCGAGTTCGAAGTGGACACCACGAGGGCCAACGAGGTGTGGGCGGAGGAAGTCGCCGCGAACCTGGCCCGCCGCCAGGAAACCGGAGTGTCCTAGTGCGGGCCGAAACCCGTTCCGACACCGAGGAATTCCTCACCGGGGGGCTGCGCCCCGTGTCCTGCCACGCGTGCGCGACGACGGTGCTGGTGAAGAAGAACAGCCCGAAACACACCAGCATCCAGTGGACGACCGACGCTGGAACCTCCTGTCCCGTCTTCGCGGAACGCGTGGCCGAGGGCACGCACCCGGCACTGCTCGACACGTGCGAGCGGCTCAGGGAGAGCATCGCCGCCGCGGCGAGGGAAGGCGTGTTCGGCCATGACTGAAACCCGCTCGCTGGTCCTTCCGGTCGCCGAGGTCGTCGAGGAGACATCGCAGGCGTGCTCGGTCGTCTTCGACGCCGAACTGGACTACCGGCCTGGCCAGTTCCTCACCGTGCGCATCCCCGACGGTGACGGCGGTTCGGTGGCGCGCTGCTATTCGCTGTCCAGCTCGCCGCACACCGGACAGCGGCCCCAGGTGACGGTGAAACGCGACGGCTACGGCTCCAACTGGATCTGCGACAACGTCACCAGTGGCAGCGAACTGGAGGTGCTGCCGCCGAGCGGCGTGTTCACTCCCTCCTCGCTCACCTCGGACCTGTTGCTGTTCGCGGCGGGCAGCGGCATCACGCCGGTGCTCTCGATCGTGCGCTCCGTGCTCGCCGGGGGCACCGGCACGATCAGGCTCGTCTACGCCAACCGCGACGAGCACTCGGTGATCTTCTCCGGCGTCCTGCGTGAACTCGCCGAGGCACACCCCGGCAGGCTCGTCGTCACGCATTGGCTGGAAAGCGTGCAGGGGCTGCCCAGCGCCGAACAACTCACCGCGCTGGCAGCCCCGCACACCGAGCGTGAGGTGTTCATCTGCGGGCCCCGGCCGTTCATGTCAGCCGCGACGACCGCGATGAAGTCACTCGGGAAACCGCGCTCGGCCGTCCACACCGAGAAGTTCGTCTCCCTCGGCGGGAATCCATTCGACACCGGCACCCCGAAGCGGGAAGACGAACCAGGCCAGGACAGCCCGTCATCGACGCTGGAGGTCAGCCTCGACGGCTCGCGGCACGAACTCGCATGGCCTCGCGGGAACAAGCTGCTCGACCTGCTGCTCGACAACGGAATCGACGCGCCCTACTCGTGCAGGGAGGGCCAGTGCAGCGCGTGTGCTTGCCGGATCACCTCCGGTGAGGTGAAGATGCTGCACAACGACGTACTCGACTCCGAGGACATCGCCGACGGGATCGTGCTGGCCTGCCAGTCGCTCCCGCTCACCGACGAGGTCTCGATCAGCTACGAGTGAAAGGGAGCCGCGCATGCCCATCGATGTCGACAAGGCCATCGGAGCCGACCTCGGCGAGACCACCTTCGGCTGGACCGCCTCCGACGTGCTGCTCTACCACCTCGGCATCGGCGCGGGTTCGGCTCCTTCCGATCCCCGCGAACTGCGCTACACCTACGAGAAGGACCTCAGGGTGCTGCCGACGTTCGCGACGGTCGCACCCAACATGCGGATCTTCGAGCCGCCGTCGGTGAGCTTCCCCGGCATCGACGTCGACCTGGCGAAGGTCGTGCACGGCACCCAGCAGGTCGTCGTGCACCGGCCCGTTCCCGTCGAGGGCAAAGCGATCGCCAGCGGGCGCATCGTCGACGTCCTCGACAAGGGCAAGGCCGCCGTCATCGTGCAGGAATCGCGGGTGAGCACTCCCGAAGGCGAACCATTGTGGACGACAAGGCTCAGCATCTTCGCCAGGGGCGAGGGCGGTTTCGGTGGCAACAGGGGAAGTTCGGAACGGATCGAGCCGCCCGCGCGCGAACCGGACGCCGTCCTCGACACACCGACGCTGCCGCAACAGGCACTGCTGTACCGGTTGTGCGGCGACCGCAACCCGCTGCACGTGGATCCCGGCTTCGCGAAGGCCGCCGGATTCGACGTGCCGATCCTGCACGGCCTGTGCACCTACGGGATCGTGGCCAAGGCGGTGACCGACGCGCTGCTCGACGCCGACGTCACGGCGATTTCGTCCTGGTCGGCCAAATTCGCGGGCATCGTGCTGCCCGGCGAGACACTGCGCACCCGCGTCTGGAAGGAAGGCGCTCGCCTGCTGGTCACCACCACGGCGCCCGAAAGAGGCGAGGCACCCGTACTGTCCGACGCGGTGCTGGAGACGACGCGCTGAGCCACGGTACTCACATGGTGGCGACGAACAACACCGCCATCCCGCCGCCCATGGCCACGCGGCACACTGTCCGCGAAGCGAAGCCCTCGGGCATCGCGGCGGCCCCCGCGGCGCGTGCAGCACGCAGCGTGCCCCGCGCGGCCAGCACACTGTCGACAAGGAAATAGAACGCCGCGAGCAGGGCGATCACCGGCCAGCCCCGCCACTGGCCCAGGGCAGCGCTCATCGCCAAGTCGTGACCCCCCGCGTGCGGCATCGCGGCCAGCATGAGCAGCATCGCGACCGCCGAGATGCCGTGGTGCAGGTCGCACCGCCTGCACACCCCGGCCCCGGCCCTTCCGCGCACGGCGGCGACGCCGAACCAGCCCGCGGTGAGCAGGAACAGCGCCTGCCAGCCCGCGACGGGCACAGGGCCACCGACGGGAGAGACCATGGCGACCATCGCCACGGTCATGAGCAGGCCGGCGAGATCGACGTGGCGCACCCCGCTGCCGAGCCGCACGTAGTCGAGTCGCGCCAGCCTGCGCAGGCACGGATAGGCCAGTGCGAGAAAAGCCGCTGTGAACAGCCATCCCACGACGACCGGCAAGCCCATGTCCCGCTCCCCTGTCCCGTTGCACCCGAATGCGCCTCGCGCGGTTCCACCGTGGCAGAGCCTGGCGCGGCCCACCAGCCGTCAAGCAGGTGAGGAAGGTCGGTCCGCGGCCAGCACCAGTCCGCTCGTCGGCACCCCGGTACCCGCGGTGACCAGCACATTGCTCACCGAGGGCAGCTGGTTGACCGCGTCCCCGCGCACCTGGCGTACCGCCTCGGTGATGCCGTTCATCCCGTGCAGATACGCCTCGCCGAGCTGGCCGCCGTGCGGGTTGAGCGGCAGCGTGCCGGTGAGTTCGAGCGCGCCGTCGGCGACGAAGTCCTTCGCCTCTCCCCTTCCGCACACGCCCAGCTCTTCGAGTTGCATGAGCACGTAGGGGGTGAAGTGGTCGTAGAGCACGGCGACGTCGATGTCGGCGACGGTGATTCCCGCCTGCCGCCACAACTGCCTCGCCACGACACCCAGTTCGGGCAGTGCGGCGATCTCGTCGCGGTAGTAGCTCGTCATCGTGTACTGATCGGGACCGCTGCCCTGCGCCGCCGCGGCGATCACGGCCGGCGGCCGGGGAAGATCACGCGCCCGCTCGGTGGAGGTGACCACGACGGCCACCCCGCCGTCGCTTTCCTGGCAGCAGTCGAGCAGACGCAGCGGTTCGGTCACCCACCGCGAGTTCTGGTGCTCGGCGAGCGTGATGGGCCTGCCGTGGAACCACGCGTTCGGGTTGGTCGCGGCGTGTTTGCGGTCCAGTACGGCGATTCTGCCGAAATCCTCGCTGCTCGCCCCGTAGCTGTGCAGGTAGCGTCGCGCGACCATGGCCACCGTCGCCGCCGGGGTGGCCAGCCCCATCGGATAGTGGAATCCATTGTCCACACCGGACGTGTTCACCTGTCGCGCGGCCGCGGCCGAGACCTGCCCGAAACGCTGTCCCGAACGTTCGTTGAACGCGCGATAGGCCACGACCACCTCCGCCGCTCCCGTCGCGACCGCCATGGCGGCCTGCTGCACGGTCGCCGCTGCGGCACCACCGCCGTAGTGGATCCTGCTGAAGAAACTCAGTTCGGGAATGCCGAGTTCCCTCGCGACGGCGATCTCGGCGTTGCCGTCCATCGTGAACGTCACCAGACCATCCACATCGGACGGCCGGAGGCCCGCGTCGGCGATGGCGGAACTCACCGCCTCGACCGCGAGCCGCAACTCGCTGCGGCCGGAGTCCTTGGAGAACTCGGTCGCCCCGATACCGGCGATGGCCGCCACCCCGGACAAGCTCACGGTGCCTCCCCGGGGATCACGACGCGCACCGTGCCGGTGAGATGGTCACCGAGATCGCCCTTTCCGGTCACCGTGACCTCCCATTCGTCCCCGTCCCTGCCGGTGACCGCTCCCGTGAACGTCAGCGTGTCCCCCGCGTAACAGGGAACCCCGAGCCTGATGGCGATCGAGCGCACCAGCGCGTCGTGGCCCGCCCACTCCGTGACGAACCGCTGGACGAGCCCGGTGTCGGTGAGAATGTTGACGAAGATCCCCTCCGATCCCCTCGCGCGCGCGGCGTCGGCGTCGTGATGCACGTCCTGGAAGTCCCTGGTGGCGATGGCCGTACTGATGACGAACGTGGTGCTCGTCTCGACGGTCAGCGGCGGCAGTTCGGCCCCTATCGCGATGTTCACGACCGCACCTTCCACGCGGGAATGGTCAACCCGGCCTCGACGGGAACGAAGACCACCTCGACCTCAAGTCCGATGTGGACCTGGCTGGGTTCGGCGTCGAGCAGTTCACCGAGCATTCTGACTCCCTCGTCCAGTTCGACCAGCGCGACCACGAACGGTGTCGTCTTTCCGGGCACCCCTGGGTGGTGCTGCACGACGAAGCTGTAGACCGTGCCGGTACCGGCGGCGACCACGTAATCGGGAACAGCGCCGAGATCACCGTCGGGCGGCGTCGGCCCCGGCGGATGCCGCAGCGTGCCGCCCCAGCGCTGGATCCGCAACTCGGCGACGCGGGTTCCCTCCCAGAAGAACTCGGTGTCCTTGCTGACGACGGGACGCAGTACGTCTCCCGCCTCGGCGCCGCCGGATGCGTCGGAGGGGCGGAATTTGAGGACCCGGAACACCATGTCGGCCACCACCTCGTCGCCGACGTACCAGGTCGTGACCGTGGTGACGAACCAGCCTTCGCCGAGCGCGGTGCGCTTCGGGCCGATGACACCTTCGAGGCGGGTCGAGGCCGCGACGTGCTCGCCGTGCCGGAGATAGCGGTGGTAGCGCTGCTCGGAGTTGGTCGCGACGACCGACGTGTATCCTGCTTCGTCCATAATGGACATCATCGCGGACAGCGGGTCGTCGTCGGCTCGTTGCCCGCGCAAGCCCGGCATCGTCCACACCTGGGCCATCGCGGGCGGGGCCACCAGTCCTCCGTGCACCGAGGTCGCGGCGTAGCCGGGGTCGGTGTAGACGGGGTTGCGGTCGCCGATCGCCTCGGCCCAGTTGTTGATCATGGCTTGGTTGACCGGATCCCTCGCGAACCGGCGCTCCGACGGTCCCTCCTCGGCGATGCGGGCGGCGGCCTCCTCGATCCCGGTCATCGCGGCACCCTCGGCAGGCCGAGCCCGAAACTCGCGATCAGTTCACGCTGGATCTCGTTGACGCCTCCCCCGAAGGTCAGCACGATGTTGCGCTTGGCGAGTACGTCGAGCCATTCGGCGAGCGCCGCCGTCTCCTCGTCGGCCGGATCTCCGTGCCGTGCCACGATTTCCTCCAATGTCCTGCCGATCCGCTGCTGATGTTCAGACGCGAAGACCTTCGTCGCGGAAGCGTCGGCGACCGAACCGGGCTCCGACACGGCGACCTGCCAGTTGAGCAGTTCGTTCACCCTGGCGATCGCCTGAGCCTCCGCCAGCGCCGCCCGCACGTCGGGCAGCCACGACAGCGGGGTCCCTTCCGGCGTACTCCGTTCCCGCGCCCACTCGGCGACCCTGTCGCACAGCCCGCCGATCCTGCCGGAAGGACCGAGCATGACGCGCTCGTGGTTGAGCTGCGCCGTGATCAGCTTCCAGCCCTCGTTTTCCTTGCCGACAAGCAGATCCGAGGGAACCCGGACGCCGGAGTAGTAGGTGGCGTTGACGTGGTGCGCGCCGTCGCAGGTGATGATCGGCGTCCACGAGTAGCCGGGATCGGAGGTGTCGGCGATGAGAATCGAGATGCCCTTGTGCCGGGGCGCGTCCGGATCGGTTCTCACCGCGAGCCAAATGTAGTCGGCGTCGTGCCCGCCCGTCGTGAAGATCTTCTGCCCGTCCACGACGTAATGATCACCGCCGCGGACCGCCCGCGTGCGCAGCGCGGCAAGGTCGGTTCCCGCCTCGGGTTCGGTGTAGCCGATGGCGAAATGCACCTCGCCGGAAAGAATGCGTGGCAGGAACCTCGCCTTCTGCGCGGCGGTTCCGTTCTGCTGCAACGTCGGGCCGACGGTCTGCAAGGTCACCGACGGCAGCGGGACGTCGGCTCTCGCCGCCTCGTCGACGAAGATGTGCTGCTCGACGGGACCGAACCCCCGGCCGCCGTATTCCACCGGCCAGCCGACGCCGAGCCAGTTGTCCTCACCCATCCTGCGCACGACGTCCCGGTAGACCGAACCGTGCCGTTCCCGCTGGAGCACACGACGTTGCTCGGCGGTGAGCAGCCGGGCGAAGTAGTCCCGCAATTCCGCGCGCAGTTCGCGCTGGGCGGCGGTCAGTTCGATGTGCATTCACACGCCTCCGGCCGGTACGCCGAGTTCGCCGAGCCGGTGTCCGGCACCGCCGACGAAGTGGGTGAGGTCCTTGCAGAGCGAGGAAAACCGGTGCAGCGGGTAGTCGATGTCGACGCCCGTCCCGCCGTGCAGGTGATGACAGGTCGCCAGCGCCTTCGGTGCCTCGCTCGCCAGCCAGTACGCGGCGACACCGAGATCGGCGTCCGCTTCACGGCCGGTCGCGAGCTTCCAGCACGCCGTGTCCGCCACGAGCCGCAGCGTTCTCGCCGTGATGTAGACGTCGGCGGCCTGCTGGGCGACCGCCTGGAACGTCGCGAGCGGACGGCCGAACTGGGTACGGGCCGCGAGATGGCCGGTCGTCAGCGACAGCGCTCCGGCGACGATGCCCGCGCCGAGCGCGACCGCGCCAGCGAGGACGTAACGGCGCAGGGCGGCGTGCGCATCACCGGCGGAGGACGAGGCGAGTACGGCGTCGTCGCCGACGGCGACCCCGGACAGTCGCATCGTGTACGAGGGAGCACCCGAGGAGGTCCTGGTCTCCGTCAGCGTGACCCCGTCCGCACCGGGATCGACGAGGAAGAGCTCGGCACCGGAGTAGGTCGCCGCTGGGACGAGCACCCGGTGCGCGTCGGCCGCGTCCGGCACGTTCGTCTTGACCCCGGTCAGTGTCCATCCGCCTGCCTCTGGCGTCGCCGTGGTCGCGGGTACCCCGGCGAGCGGCGCCGACGGTTCGTGCACCGCGGCGGTGAGCCTCAGCGCGCCGGTGGCCACGTCGGCCAGCAGCCCGGCGCGCTGTCGCGCGCTGCCGAACCGGTCGACGGGCAGCACCCCCATGGCCAGCGTGGCGTAGCCGGACATGGCCACGGCGGGCGGCGCGGCCCGGCCGAGCTCCGTCAGCACGGCGGCCACCTCGGCGAACCCGAGACCTTCCCCGCCGAGGTCGGCCGGCACCGGCAGGGCGAGCAGCCCTGCCTTGCCGAGCGCGCTCCAGACCTGGTCGTCCTCCTCGCCCGCCGTCCTGCCGAGCACGTCGGCGGCAAGCCCCGCCGCGGTCGCGGCACCGTCATCGGGGGTGAAGTCCACGCGCGCTCCTCACCGAACGGAAAGCAAGACTGAAACTTGTTCTAGTCTTGCTCACGGCAGGCGACGCGGGCAAGTCCCTCGGCGCTACGGCCGGAAATCCAAAAGTTCCCGCAGCGATTCGCGCATCGCCTCGGCAAGCGGCCACAGATCTGGAACGAGTTCTCGCGCGGCGAGCAGGCCGATGTTCGTGCGCCCTCCCGCCGAGAGCACGGTGACGTTGAGTCCGGCACCGTGGAAGACGGGCCCGAGCGGATAGAAACCGGTGACCCGCGCGCCAAGCAGGTACAGCGGCTTCGCGGGGCCCGGAACGTTCGAGATCACCAGGTTGTGGATCACCGGATGCCGCTCGGCCAGGCGCAACGCCGAATACGCCCGCACGGCGAGCCCGAACGTGGTCCCGGCCGCGAACTGGGCCCAGTCCTGGAGCATGTCCGCGTCCAGGGTGTGGTGGTGGGCTTTGGAGAGCCGGTTGTTCTCGGCGATCATGAACACCCGTGCCGCCGGATCGGCGACGTGCGTCGGCAACGAGGCGAAGAACGCCGAAATCCGGTTGCTGCCGACCTCGCGTTCGCTGCGCGCGTGCACCGACACCGGAACGGTCGCCACCAGCGGATCGGCGGGCAGTTCCTCCCTCGCGGCGAGGAAGGTGCGCAGCGCCCCACTGCACATCGCCAGCACCGCGTCGTTCATCGTGACCCCGAACGCCGTTTTCACCGCTTTCAGGTCGGCCAGCTCCACCTGCGTGAACGCGACGCTGCGGTGTCCGGTGATCGTGCCGTTGAGCGAGGTGCGCGGCGCGGTGAACGGCGTCGCCATTCCCTTGCCCTGCAACGATCTGCCCACCCATCGCGGCACCATTCGCACCAGCCCGGGAAGCAGCCTCGCCAGCTCCACCGGCCGCGCGGCCACCGTGCGCACACTGCTGCCGAGCAGGCTCCACTGGCTCGGCGGAGGTTGATCCCCACCGTCGGCCGTTTCGGCGGGGTCCAGCAGGGGCGCGTCGGGCCGCAGACCGGCCAGATAGGACAGCAGGTTCGCGCCGCTCACGCCATCGACGCTGGCGTGGTGGAGCTTGGCAAGCACGGCGATGCCGCCGTCGGCGAGGCCGTCGATGACGTACATCTCCCACAGCGGCCGGGACCGGTCCAGCGGCTGGCCCGCGATGTGCGCGCACAACTCGGCCAGTTCGGCGGGACCGCCGGGAGCGGGAACCGCGATGTGGTGCAGGTGACGTTCCAGGTCGAAATCGGAATCGCGTACCCACACGGGGTGGGTCAGGTTCAGCGGCGGATTGTAGAGCTTGCGGCGGAACGCGGGCACCGCGGCGACGCGTTCGGCAAGGCTCCGCTTGAGCGTGCCGAAGTCATAGCCGCCCGGCACGGTGGCCGGGTCGAGCGTCAGCAGCCCGCACACGTGCAACAACTGCGCGGGCGTCTCCAGGTAGAGAAAACTCGCGTCGAGGCCACTGAGTCGCCACACGTCCTCAAGCGTAAGCCGGGTCGGCGATAGTCTCAGGTCATGCACCCAAGGTTTCGTACCCGCAGGGCGCTGCAACTCGGCCTCACCGTCAACGCGCTGCGCCCGCTGAGCGGGTCGAGGACGTCCATCCCAGCCTTCTTCGCGGGATGGCTCACCGGAGAACTCGCCCCGCACCTGCTCGCGCTCACCGTCGCCGACTCGGCCGCCCACGTCGCCCGCACCGGCCCGCGCGGAGCCGACCGCACCGGGCTGGCCATGGCCGGGCTCTCCGCGGCGGGGCTTGGCGCACTGATCGTCTCCTCCCAGCGCGCCAAGGGCGCCGTCGAGGACGCGCTGGTCGCGGCACTCGGGCCCGAGTACACCCGTGACCTGGACCGCGGACCTGATTCACGCGACCTGGCGACCCCATGGGGAGAACTGGTCTTCCCCTTCCGGATGACCAACCCCGAGGTCCGGCGCGACCGCGACATCGCCTACGCGCCGGGCGGGCGCCGCTACCTGCTCGACATCTACCGGCCGAGCACGCCCGTCTCCGGCAGGCCGGTGCTGCTCCAGGTGCACGGTGGCGCGTGGATGGTGGGCAACAAGGACCAGCAGGGTATTCCGCTCATGCTGCACATGGCGCGGCGCGGCTGGATCTGCGTCGCCATCAACTACCCGCTCTCCCCCACCGCGCGCTGGCCGGAACACATCCTCGCCGCGAAAAAAGCGCTCGCCTGGATCCGGCGCTCCATTCAGGACTACGGCGGCGACCCTTCGTTCGTCGCGGTGACGGGAGGTTCCGCGGGAGGCCACCTCGCCGCGCTGCTGGCGCTGACTGCCGGCGACGCCGTGCTACAGCCGGGGTTCGAGGACGTCGACACCACCGTGCAGGCCTGCGTCCCGCACTACGGGGTCTACGACTTCGCGGGCACCAGTGGGTCGCGGGCAAGCGCCACCAGGATGCGGTACCTGTTGTCGAGGTTCGTCGTCGGCAAGGATCCCGTCGCATCGCTCGACGACTACATCGCGGCGTCCCCGCTCGACCGTGTCACTGACAAGGCTCCACCGTTCTTCGTCATCCACGGCGAGCGGGACACCATGGTCCCGGCCCGCGAGGCGCGCGAATTCGTGCGCAAGCTGCGCGCGGTATCCCCCAATCCGGTCGCCTACGCGGAAATTCCCGGCGCGCAGCACGCGTTCGACCTGTTCCCCTCCATTCGCAGCGCGCATGTCGTGCGAGGGGTCGAACGGTTCCTCGACTGGTCCTACCTGCACCACCTCGCCAAGGCGCGCTAGCCCGATCAGGTGAGGCACGGCGAATGCCCGGCGCGCGCCAGCGCTGGCCACCTGTTCGATGGATAGAACAAGTTTCATTCGCGATTCGTTCCCCCTGCGGCCGATGGTGCCCTAACGTTAGGTAGGCTCAGTACTGAAAATGGAACAAGTTCTGCGACCAGGAGACCGCATGGCAAGCAAGCCCAAGACGCCGACCACCAGCAAGGGCCGCGGCGCCCTCAGCCCGATGGGCGGCGAAGAGCTGGGCTCGGCCGCGCAGCGTGACCGGCGCAAGCGCATCCTCGACGCCACGCTCGCGCTCGCCGCGAAAGGTGGCTACGACGCCGTCCAGATGAGGACGGTCGCCGAACGCGCCGACGTCGCTCTCGGCACCCTGTACCGCTACTTCCCTTCCAAGATCCACCTCCTGGTGTCAGGACTCGCCCGGGAATTCGAGCGAGCACAGGACAAACTGGACAGAGGTGCGATTCCCGGCGAGACGCCCACCGAGCGGTTGCTGTTCGTACTCGGCCGCAACACCAGGATGATGCAACGCGACCCGCACCTCACCGAGGCGATGGTCAGGGCGTTCATGTTCGCCGACACGACAGCGGCCGCAGAGGTGGAGCAGGTAGGGCGAACCATGGAGAACATGTTCGCCAAGGCGATGGGCATCGAGGACCCCACCGACCACGATCGCGACGTCTTCCACGTGATCGCCGACGTGTGGATGGCCAACCTGGTGGCGTGGGTGACGAGGCGGGCATCGGCCGCCGACGTGGCCAACCGGCTGGAACTGTCGGTGCATCTCCTGCTCGACTGACCACCTCGGCGCGCGAGCGCCCACCGCCCTTGCGTGCGCGAGTCCCGCACCCAGGCCGCCGAGATCCGCGTCCAGGTCACCGAGATCCGCACTCAGGACGCCGAGACCCGCACCCGGGATGTCGGGATGCACCTTCGGGCGCGATATCGGTGCCAAGGGCGCCAGCGCACTCATCCTCGGCAACCGACACCGGCAGCCCCGCGCCGGTGGTGCGCCGCCGCGATACCGGTGCGGCACGTGGGTTCCAGTACTGACGCCCGGTTCCGGTGCGGCGCCACGGTTCCAGCCGACACCACGGTTCCGTAGGGCGCCACAGTTCCACTTCCGACACCACCGTTCCGGTACGGCGCCGCAGCCGACGCGGGTGCGAACGCGGGTGCGGACGCGGGTGCGGGTGCATCGGTCGCACAGCGGTACCGATTGGTCCGGGCAAGCCCGGCAACCCCGGTTGAACCGAACGGAACCCTCGCATCACCAGCGCGGAACTCGACGACACGAACGCGGAACTCGCCACCCTGAGCGCGGATCTCGGCGACCTGGCCGCGGAACTCGGCGGCCCGAGCGCAGAACTCGGCATCCTGGACGCGGAACTCGACGGCACGTCACGGGGCTCGGGCTCCGGGCTCCGGGCTCCGGGCACGTCTCGGGCTGCGGGCTCGGACTCGGCAGGGCGCCCGGCGCGGCGACTCCCGCTACGCGGAAATCCGGGCGGCCAGCGCCTGGATCACCGCTTTCGTCTCCTTCGACGGCTTCCGGAAGGCGGTTTCGACCAGCTCTGTGTACTCCTCGTCGAGGACGATCTCCGGATGGTCGGCCTCGCCCGTACGGGCCCGGAACGCCTTCACCGCACCCCGCTGCCCGGCCACGTGCGCCACGACGATGAGGAAGTCGTAGGCACTCGCGTCCGGGCCTTCACCGAGCGACTCGGCGTTGACCACCGACTGCGCCCAGTAGTACAGCGCGGCGGCGCCTCGCTCACGCTGCAACATCGCGGTTCCGGCGAGTTCGAGCAGCTTGTACTTGCGCGGACAGGTGCGCAAACCGTGTTCGATCACCTCAAGCTGACGGTCGGTGTCCCGGTAGACGGGGGCAAGCCAGCTGTACAACGTGTCCAAGGCGGCGTAGCGCGGATCGGCGAGGAGTTCCTCGACCACCCTCGCCATCGCGGGCGTTTCCATGCCCCCGGTCTTGGCGACCTCGATGATCCGGCCCATCCCGTCCCCGTCACGCAGCGAGCGCGCCTCTGGCTCCTCCCGGAACGCCGGGCTCAGGCAGAGACCGACGTAATCGGGGCCGTCGGCACGCGGGTCGTCGCGCTGCCATACCTCCAGCGGCCATCGAGGGCTTCCCTCCGCCGCGCCGTGCCGTTTCGTTGCCGTATCGGCGCGCTGCCGCTTGAACCTGCCGAGCACGTGGTCCTCCCCAGCTGGCGGAGGGCACCCTTCCGGCGCCATCCGGATCAGCTCGCAGGATACTGAATTCGCGCGGGCTAATTTCGGTACTTCGCCGCTATCGCGGCAAGTTGGTCCAAGGTTGCCAGTGTCGCGGGCTCCGGCTTGGTACCGAGCAGGAACGTCACCCTGTCGGCACCGGCCTCCGCCCAGCCCTCAATGCGCTTCTCGTCGCGGCCCGCGCCGAACACCGTGACCGGCAGACCGGGCTTGCCGTGCTCGGCGAGGTCCGCGCGCACCGACCTGATCGTCTCCGGCGCGGTGTCGGGCCGGGGGAGCCAGCCGTCGCCGTACCGGCGAAGCCTCGCCAGCGCGGCCGGGCTCTCACCACCGACGTACACCGGCGGATGCGGCGTGCGCACCGGCTTCGGCCAGCTGTACACGGGGTCGAAGTCGACGTGCTTGCCGTGGTACTCGGCCTCGTCCTGGGTCCAGATGCGGCTGAGGGCTTCGAGTTGTTCGTCCATCAGCCTGCCGCGCGTCGCGGGATCGGTGCCGTGATTGCGCATTTCCTCCCGGTTCCAGCCGACGCCGACGCCGAACACGAACCGGCCACGCGAGAGCAAATCGAGGCTGGCGACCTCCTTCGCCGTGTGGATGAGGTCACGCTGTGGCAGGAGCGCGACCCCTGTTCCCACCACGAGGTCACGGGTCGCCGTCGCCGCCGCGGTCAGCGCGACGAATGGGTCGAGCGTGCGGTAGTAGACCCTCGGCAACTCACCCCCGCCCGGATAGGGAGTGTCCCTGCTGACCGGAATGTGCGAGTGCTCGGCGAGGAACAACGAGTCGAACCCGCGCTCCTCAAGCGCGATGCCCAGCGCGTCCGGCCGGATTCCCTCGTCTGTCACGAACGTGGCGATACCGAAGTCCATGCCGGTGCGAACCACGTCGTCCCGCGGTTTGTTCCCCTACCTCACACGTTGCGCCGGTACTGCCCGCCGACCTCGAAGAACGCCTCGGTGATCTGCCCGAGCGAGCACACCCTCGCCGCGTCCATCAGTGCCCCGAACAGGTTGTCACCCCTGGTCGCCGCCTCGCGCAGCTCCTTGAGTGCCTGCTGCGCGTCGTCGTGGTGCCTGCGCTGGAAATCGGCGAGCCGGTCGAGCTGCGAACGCTTCTCGTCCTCGGTCGCCCTCGCCAGTTCGACCTCCACGTCGTCCTCGGCGGCGCCGGGGTTGCGGAAGGTGTTCACCCCGACGATCGGCAGCGATCCGTCGTGCTTGAGCCGTTCGTAGAGAATGGACTCGTCCTGGATTCTGCCGCGCTGATAACCGGTTTCCATGGCACCGAGCACGCCGCCGCGCTCGGAGATGCGGTCGAATTCCATGAGCACGGCTTCCTCGACGAGGTCGGTCAGCTCGTCGATGATGAAGGAACCCTGGAGCGGGTTCTCGTTCTTGGCGAGACCCCATTCCTTGTTGATGATCATCTGGATGGCCATCGCCCTGCGCACCGAACTCTCGCTCGGCGTGGTGATCGCCTCGTCGTAGGCGTTGGTGTGCAAGGAATTCGCGTTGTCGTACAGCGCGCACAGCGCTTGCAGCGTGGTACGGATGTCGTTGAAGCTCATCTCCTGCGCGTGCAGCGAACGTCCCGACGTCTGCACGTGGTACTTGAGTTTCCGCGAACGATCGCCGGCCCCGTAGCGCTCCCGCATGGCGACCGCCCAGATGCGCCTCGCGACCCTGCCCAGCACCGAGTATTCGGCGTCCATGCCGTTGGAGAAGAAGAAAGAGAGATTGGGAGCGAAATCGTCGATGTCCATTCCACGGGCCAAATAGGACTCGACGTAGGTGAAGCCGTTGGCGAGGGTGAACGCCAACTGCGAGATCGGGTTGGCACCGGCTTCGGCGATGTGATAGCCGGAGATCGACACCGAGTAGAAGTTGCGGACCTCGTGCTCGATGAACCATTCCTGAATGTCGGCCATCATGCGCAGCGAGAACTCGGTGGAGAAGATGCAGGTGTTCTGCCCCTGGTCCTCCTTGAGGATGTCGGCCTGCACGGTGCCGCGCACCTGCCGCAGTGTCCACTCGCGAATGCCGCCCGCTTCCTCTTCGGACGGTTCCCTGCCGTGTTGTTCCTTGAACGCCTCGATCCGCTGATCGATGGCGGTGTTGAGGAAGAACGCAAGAATGGTCGGAGCGGGACCGTTGATCGTCATCGACACCGATGTGCTCGGCGCGGTCAGGTCGAAACCGTCGTAGAGCGCCTTCATGTCGTCGAGGGTCGCGATGGAAACACCCGACGTGCCCACCTTCCCGTAGATGTCTGGCCGGGTCGCCGGATCGAAGCCGTAGAGCGTGACGGAGTCGAACGCGGTGGAGAGCCGCTTGGCCTCCGAGTCCGCGGAAAGGTACTTGAACCGCCGGTTGGTGCGGAACGCGTCGCCCTCACCCGCGAACATCCTCGCCGGGTCCTCCCCTTCCCGCTTGAAGGGGAAAACACCAGCCGTGTAGGGGAAGTAGCCGGGGAGGTGTTCCCTGCGCAGGAAGGAAAGCAGCTCGCCCTTGTCGGTGTAACGGGGCAACGCGACCCTGGGAATCCGGCTTCCCGAAAGGGTTTCCCTCCACAACTGGGTCCGCAGCTCCTTGTCGCGGACGGTGAACACGAGTTCGTCATCGCGGTAGGACTCGGCGAGTTTCTCGTACTCGGCGAGCAACGTGGCGCTCGAATCGTCCACAGCGGACTTCGCGCGCGTGGCGAGTTCTTCGACCGCGCCGGTCGCGCCGTCACCGGCTCCCGCTTCGGTGAGCGCGCGCAACGTCGCCGCGAACTGTTCGCTCGCCCTGACGGCGGCGACCTGCTCGGCCGTGTTCCGGTGATAGTCACGAACCGTTCCGGCGATGTCGGCGAGATAACGCACCCTGCCGGAGGGGATCACGGTGGCCAGTCCCGTCGACACCTTGCCGGTCACCTCGGGCAGCACTCCCTGGTGCACTCCCAGTCCTCGCTCGGCGAGCGCGTCGCGCAGGTTCTGGTACAGGGCGGTGACTCCGTCGTCGTTGAAGGTCGCCGCGCTGGTCCCGAACACCGGCATGTCATCGGGACCGAGGTGGAACTCCTCGCGGTTGCGGACGAGCTGACGGGCCACGTCGCGCCGGGCGTCCTCGGCGCCCCTTCGCTCGAACTTGTTGATGGCGACGACGTCGGCGAAGTCGAGCATGTCGATTTTCTCAAGCTGGGATGCAGCGCCGAACTCCGGCGTCATCACGTACAGCGCGTGGTCGACGTGGTCGACGATCCCCGCGTCGCCCTGGCCGATGCCTGGCGTCTCGACGACGACCAGGTCGAAACCGGCCGCCTTGCACGCGAGCACCGCCTCGTCGAGACCGGTGGGTATCTCGCCGCCTGCCGTGCGAGTGGCCAGCGACCGGAAGAAGACGGTGTCGCCTTCGAGGCAGTTCATGCGGATGCGGTCGCCGAGCAGCGCGCCGCCACCCCTTCGCCGGGTCGGGTCGATCGCCAGCACCGCGATCCGCAGCTTGTCCTGCTGGTCGAGGCGGAAGCGCCGGACCAGCTCATCGGTGAGCGAGGACTTCCCCGATCCGCCGGTACCCGTGATGCCGAGCACCGGCACGGTACGCGCGCGGGCGGCCTCGGTAATGGCCGAGCGCCACTCGGCCGGGAGCTCGTCCTGCTGTAGCCGGGTGATCGTGCGCGAGAGGGTCGGCAGATCGCCGGAGAGCAGGGAATCCACGGAGCCGACGGGGGTGGCGGCGAGGTCGGCGTCGCACTCCCTGATCATCGAGTTGATCATTCCGGGCAGGCCCATGGTGAGCCCGTCGTCCGGCGAGAAGATGTGGGCGACACCCCTGGAGTGCAGTAGCTCGATCTCCTCGCGCACGATGACGCCGCCACCACCGCCGAAGACCTTGACGTGCCCGGCTCCCCGCTCCCGCAGCAGCTCGACGAGATAGGTGAAGTACTCGACGTGCCCGCCCTGGTACGCGCTGATCGCGACCCCTTGGACGTCTTCGGAGATGGCCGCGGTGACGACCTCGTCCACCGAGCGGTTGTGCCCCAGGTGAATCACCTCGGCGCCCTGCGATTGCAGGATGCGCCGCATGATGTTGATGGACGCGTCGTGACCATCGAAAAGGCTCGCGGCGGTCACGAACCGGACGGGGTGCGCAGGCCGGTGCAGTTCGGAGGTCATGCCTCCAAAATACTTGGACTTCCTACCTTTTTAAAACCAAGTGTGTCCGTGATGGCCGTCTCAGCGGCCCCCGGATCGATTCAGGGCGTGGTCACCGGCCCTTCCGCGGCGGAATTCGGCGAGCGCAACGCGATCCACTGCCGCATCGCGTACTCGACGAGCGTGATGAGCGTCTGCTTCGTCGACTCCTTGTCCCTGGCATCGCATCGCACGATCGGGATACTCGGGTCGATCGACAGCGCCTCCCGCACGTCTTGCAGGTCGTGCTGCAATACGCCGTCGAAGGTGTTGACGCCCACGATGTAGGGCAGTCCCCTGTCCTCGAAGAAATCGACCGGCGCGAACGAGTCGGCCAGCCTGCGGGTGTCCGCGAGCACGACCGCGCCGATCGCGCCGCGGACGAGGTCGTCCCACATGAACCAGAACCGCTGCTGGCCCGGCGTACCGAACAAGTAGAGGATCAGGTCCTCGTCGAGCGACACCCTGCCGAAGTCCATGGCGACGGTCGTCGTCGCCTTGTTCGGCGTCGCTTCGAGGTCGTCGATGCCGGTACTCGCGTCCGTCATCATCGCCTCGGTGGTCAACGGCACGATCTCCGAAACCGACCCGACGAAGGTCGTCTTTCCCGCTCCGAAGCCACCGGCCACGACGATCTTGGCCGAGGTCATGGTCTTCGGCGCGGCTTCGCGCGGTGCCTTAAAGCCGACGGAGTCCACTCAAAACCCTTTCCATCAACATCAAATGCGCTTCGGCACCCTCATCACCGGAGATGGTCCTGTGCACGGTGACCAGCCCCGCGTCCGCCGCGTCACTGATCAGCACCCGCGCCACGCCGAGCGGGACGCGCAGCGCCGCAGCGATCTCGGCGACCGAGTGTGGGGTCCGACATTCTTCCATGATCAGCTTGTGCTCGATCTGGTCGGGCACCGCAAACACAGCCGCCTCGCGGGTGGAGACCAGGGTTTCGAGCTCCAATGGATAGTTGGCCTTCGTCCTACCTCCGGTAATGGCGTAGGGACGCACGAAATCCGTTTCCTCCGCTGGGTACAACGGGACGGCTTCGGCCGACACAAGCTGCTCCTCTCCGGTCGGGGCCCCGATCGTGCCGGGTAGGCCGGCTGGGTGGGACATCTCGGTGAAAGGGGGTGTTTGCCTGCCGCGAGGTTCACCGCGGTCCCCCCTGTGCTCTCTGCCTTTTCTCAGGCCGCGATGACCCGGACCGAGCGCGAACCCGTTGACGAGATCGGCGAAGGTGCCGGAATCGTCGTCCCCTGTCCGGCCAGGCCCCGTACTCATCGTCGCCAGCTCAACCCACCGGTTCGCCGACGAACGAGCTGGTGACGCCCTGCAACTGCGCCCTCAGCTCGGGAGTGAGAATCTGGCCCACCCTGTCCACGAGCAGTGTCATCTCATAGGCCACCTGCCCGATGTCGCAGTTGGGGGCGGCGAGCACCGCGAGGCACGAACCGTCGCTGATGGACATCAGCACCATGATGCCGAGTTCCATCTCCACCACGGTTTCGCTCACGGCCCCTGCCTCGAAGCAGCGCGCCGCGCCCTGGGTGAGGCTCACCAGGCCCGAGGCGACGGCCGCGAGCTGGTCGGCTCTGTCGAGCGGAAGCCGGTTGGACGCGGTGAGCAGCAGGCCGTCCGCTGACACCACCACGGCGTGCGCGACTCCGGGGACACGCTCCGCGAAGTCGTTCACCAGCCAGCCGAATTGATTCTGTTGGGGCTGAGCCCGTTCCGGCGCGGTCATTCACCCTCCACTTTCTCTTGACTGCTCTCGCTCGCCTGAGCGGTCCGATGCCGGCCTCGGCGAATACCCTGCTGGAAACTGCTGAGCCTGCCCCGCACGTCGGCGGGATCGCGCTCCGCTTTCGGCCTGCTCGCCTGGCCGGCCGCCGAGGAAAGACTGCCGGGCAACAACTGTGCCCCCTTCCTGCGCCGGGGCAATCCCGCCGCCGTGTAGTTCGGCGGCCCGGACTGGGAGGCGGCCTGTACCGCGCTCCACCGCTCGTCGGCGGCGAACGCCCATTCCGAGGCAGGCGCCTGTCCCGACCCGGATCCCGAAACCGCCTGGGACGGTACCTCGGCTTGTGGCGGGGGCGTCGTCCCTTGCCGGGCTGGCTTGCGTGGCTGCCGTTGCGGCAGGCCCGCGCTCGTCGTCGGCCGCTCCTGCTCCGCGGACCGGCCTTGCCGGGTGGCTGACTCCGCCTGCCGATGCCTGCGCCCCCTGCTGACGCCTTGCTGGAAGCTGCTGAGCCTGCCCCGTACGTCCGCGGGGTCTCTGCTGGGCTGCTGTGGCGGAGGCGGCGCCTTCGCCACGGCGGCCCGCGCGGCACTCGCGCTCGCCTGGCCTGCCGCGGCGCTGCCGGGCAGCAACTGCTCGCCCTTCCTCCGGCGCGGCAAACCCGCCTGCGTGTAATCCGATGGCGAGGTGCGGGACACCGCCTGCACGGTGCGCCACCGCTCGTCGGCGGCGAAATCCCACTCCTTCTTCGCGCCACCCGAGGTCTCCGAAGGCGATTCGCTGACGCTCCTGAACCAGGCGGACAGCATCTCGTCGAAGATCGGGGTCGTCTCGGACACCGACCGCGCGCGTTGTGCCCTGCGTTCGGCGTCGCTCGCCGTCGTTGCCGCACTCCACCAGTCACTCACCACTGTTCCGGTGGCTTCGAACAACGCCTCACCGCTGAGCGGATCCACCTCCGGCGCCTTCGCGGCCGCCGTCGGGGAGCCCGACTTCGCGGTGACCTTGGTCGAGGACGGCGCCGCGGGTTCCGGCTCGTCCTCCGGCCTGGTGGCCGCGCTCCCGGCACCCGGCTGTCCACTGTGCACGGTGGGGTCGATGCGTTCGGTGGGAGTGCTCCGCGCGAGCGCGCCCTCGGTCTCCGGCTCGGATTCCGTTCGCTCGTCCGGCGTTGGCTCTTCCAGGTCCGGCTTCGCGAAGGCCGCGGTCACCTCCGCCGCCGACTCGGACTCGGCCTTCTCCCTCGCCTCGTCCGCCGCGTCCGGCCATGCCGGAGCCGCTTCTTTCGCCTGCTGCTGCTCTTCCTTGCCGATGGGCGTGAACAGCGCCGTCCCCGACACCTCGGTGTCCGATGGCGACTGCCGCACAGCGCCACCAGCGAGGTCTTGCAGGACACCTGGCCGCCTGGTGCCGTTGGGTTTCCTGCGGGGCAGCCCGCCCGGCGTCTTCGGCGGCAACGGGGTCGCCGGATGTGGCGCCGAAGGCTGTGCCGGAGTCTCCGGAACGGCGGCGACAGCCGGTACCTGCTGGGCACTCGTACCGGAGGGCTGTTGTTGCTGTTGCGCGCCCATCACCAGTTCCGCGGGCACGCTCACCGTCGCCCGCACGCCGACGATGTCCTTGCCGCCGTGCAGTACGACGCCGAAGTTGTGCCGTCCGGCGAGCCTGCCGACGACGAAGAGCCCCATGCGGCGCGAGGTCGCGAGATCGACCGAACCCGCCTCGGTGAGGCGAGCGTTGGCCTCGGCGACCTCGGCCTCGTTCATGCCGATGCCCTTGTCCATGATGTCGACGGTCAGCGAGCCGTCCTCCATCAACCTGGTCGCCACCGTCACCTGTGTCTCCGGCGCGGAGAACGCGGTGGCGTTGTCGAGGAGTTCGGCCGCGAGCCGGACGAGGTCTCCAGCGGCGTAACCGACGATCCTGACCGAGGGCGGAGTCTGCACGACGACCCGCTGGTACTGCTCGATCTCCGACACGGCGGCACGCAGTACGTCGGTGGCGCTGACCGGCTGACCGGACCGGCGGCCGGGCTCGGCGCCGGAAAGCACCATCAGGTTCTCGTTGTTGCGCCGCATGCGGGTCGCGAGATGGTCGAGCTGGAACAGCGTCGCGAGCTGGTCGGCATCCTCCTCGTCGCGTTCGAGCCGCTCGATGAGCTGTAGCTGACGCTGGACGAGACTCTGGCTCCTGCGGGAGAGGTTGACGAAGACGCTGGCGTAGCCGGTGCGCATGCCCGCTTGTTCGGCCGCGAGCCGCAGCGCTTCGGCGTGCACGGCGTCGAACGCCCTGGCCACCTGGCCGATCTCGTCGTCGGTGTGGACAGGGGTCGGGCTGAGCTCCGCGCTTTGCGAACGCCCCTCCTGGATGGTGCGCACCGCTTCCGGCAGCCCGTGCTCCGCGACGTCGAGCGCCGTGGTGCGCAGCACCTTGAGCGAGCGGAGAAGCTGGCGGGTGACCAGGAAGACCACGGCGGCGGCGAGCAGGAGCGCGACGACGAACAACACAGCGAGCACGACGACAGTGGTGCTCGCGCCGCCGGCGAGGTCGCTCGCCGTCGCGGCGAGCTGGCCGCCGAGCCGGTCACCGACCTCGCCCATGCTGGTGAACACCGAGCCGGAAAGGCCCCGCCATTGCTGGGCCGTCTCGGTCCGGAATGCCTCCCCGCTGCCGGTGTCCTGCGCGGCGAGCACGCCCTTGACGATCCGGTCGCGTTCGTCGAATGCCTCGCCACGCACGCTGCTGTCGAAATCCTGCCGCTGACTCTCGGTCGCGGCGCTGCCGAACTCGGCGAGGCGGTCGGTCAGCCGCACGTCGGAGGTGCGGACCTGGTTGAACTCGCTTGGCGCGAGCCCACTCCTGCCGATGCCGTACCCGATGAGGGCCTGCTGGAGGGAAACCTCCTCCTTGGCGACGAGCAGGTTGTGCAGCGCGCTGGGGGTCGCGCCGATCTCGGTGTCGCCCATGCCGCTCACCAGCGCGGTGTCCAGGTTGAGCAGGGCGGTGGTCAGCGCCGTGTACTCGGTGACGGCCTCGATGGGGCCGACCTGTCCCGCGCCGACCCGCTCGCGGAGTTCGGCGAGCCCGCCGAGCTGGTCGGCGACATCCTGTCGCTGACCAGCGATGCCGGGTTCGAGTTCGACAGCCGGTCCCGCTGCCGCGTTGACCGGGCCCGCCGCGGCGTCGACGGCCGCCCTCGCCTCGCGCAACTCGGCGGAGGCCGCGCCGGTGCCCTGGGTGAGCGCGTCGGCGGTCAGCGCCCGCTCGCGCTGGACGCCGTCGAGCAGCGCCGCCGCCGAGGTGTCCAGCTTCACGAGCGCGTCGACCCGCTCGTAGCGGTCTGCCTCGCCGAGCTGGCTGCCCAGGGTGACCCCGCCGAGAGCCAGCGCGACGATGATGGGGATCAGGGTGATCGCCCCCAGCTTGACCGGAAGGCTCCAGTCACGCCAGCGCGTCGCGGCCCGCCACCGGGACGGCTTCGGGGCCGGCTGGCCGAGGAGCTTGCCCACAGGCACTTGGCCTTCTCCTGCAACGGTCACGAAGGTGACTCCTCCTCCGGCTCACTCGCTGTCTCGCGACGGCTCACGGGTGGCACGCTCGGCACGTCAGGCATGTCGGGACTCCGGTGACCGCTTCCGATCAGCACGCCGCGAGGAGCACGGCCGGGCAGGCATCGCGGATGAGCCCGGTCCTCGCCACCGCTTCTACCGCTGCCGACCGTGCCGCTCTTGGCGCCGGTGACGAACGGTGCGGCGTGCACCGGCCGAGGCCGTGTCCGTACCCATGTCCCCATGTCCGTCCGAGTCCGCTCGTGCTCGCCGATGCCACGCTTGTGCCTGCTCATGCCGGTTCGTGCCTGTTCACACGGGTCCCGCACTGTCGTGCCGGTCGTACTCCGGTGGGTTTCACCTGGTCCGCCGGCCTGTGTTGTCGTTGTCGTCTTCGCGCACTGTCGTGCGCTGTCGTCGGTGCCGCTGGTCGTGCTCGGTGCTGTCGCTGTGGCCGGTCCGTCGTCAACCACCAGGGCGCCGACCACCGCATCATGCGAACTGCATGCCGTCTAGACGGTGTTGGCGCCGGAATTGACATTTGACCGGGGCGCCAGAAAGCGTACACCAAACAAGCGCAGGGCAAATGTTCGCAAAGGCTCAGCCCGTGACCAGGAGAAATGCACAATGCCGACGCGGAGAGGCCCGCGCATTCACACATGACGAAGATCGGGCCACCAATTCGGTTACCGCTTTCATGGTGTGCGAGACATCAAGCGTCACCCACATAGAGCAAGACCCGGCGAGTGATCCCTCGGATGGCCTAGCCAGAACCCTCCCACGGTGGAGTGATGTCACGGAAATGTGCACGAAGTTGTGGCTCGATCAGTCATCGCATGAAGGACTCGCCCGCTTCACCTCGCCCAGGATTTTCGCCCTGGCCTGGTGGTATCTCCGCTCAGGTTAGGCCATGCGCATGAACGCGAGTCACCGGGGACACGCGCTCGTTCCCGCTCCGACTGACTGGCAACAGCTACCCTGAGTACCTTTCATGTCAGCGCCAAACCCCTGCTGAACCTCTTTCAGTCGGCAAGATCGCCACCGCCGATAACGCCGAGTCACGATCGAATCCACCAGGAAGGGTGAACTTTCATATTTCGCACCCCACGGCCACGCACGACACTTCACCTCGCATTCCAAAACTCCGCGCCGACCTGCCGAGGGACCCGGCCTCGATCATGGCGGCCGAGCGAGACCCGCCACCCGAGCACGCACCGTCACCCCGGCCTCGGCAGCCAGTGAACACCCCGCGGACAGCCCGGCTTGCCACTCTCCGCGATCGGTCAACGACCTGTCGTGGCCGGTCACCCGTGGTGCGGCCGAGCGCCAGGACGGGCCGCTCACGACCCCGGGACACACCGGACGCGGCTTTTTCGCCGACCACCATAAAAACGCACGCGAAAAACTCGAAAATGGGCGCGGACAATATTCGAATGGCCGTGAGTCTCTTATTGTCGGCCACCTATTCTTTTCGCGCGATCACAAAACCGGGATTCACCGGACCGGACCCAACCCACCGCCATCGTGATTCTCCCGTTACCCACGCAAGCTGCAACATCCAATGTGGACCCACGCGAACGTGCGCGACCCCGGTCGCCCGGGGTGACTGTGCCCCACTGCACGTGCACGCCGCCCTGCTCCCCGCCCGGTCATCCGGGCCTGAGACGCTGACTGTCGTGACGGCAGAGCACACCGCGGCGACGGGCGCGACCAGCGCGAACCGGGCCACGGCGCGGATCCGCGAGTTCCTTGACCGGAACCCGCTTCCGACGCCGTGCCTCGTCGTCGACCTCGGCTCGGTCGCCGACCGCTACCGAGCGCTCGCTCGTGACTTCGCGGGCTACCGCGTGCAGTACGCGGTCAAGGCCAATCCGAGTCCGGCCGTACTGCGCGCGCTCGCGGCCGAGGGAGCACACTTCGACGTGGCGAGCCCAGCGGAAATCGAGTCGTGTCTGCACGCGGGAGCGAACCCGGCGACCTTGTCCTACGGCAACACGATCAAGAAACCGGGCGACATCGCGACGGCGTTCGCGGCCGGGGTCAGGGACTTCACCGTCGAGGCGGCAAGCGACCTCGACAACGTCGCGGAACACGCCCCGGGGGCCGAGATCTCCGTTCGCCTGCTGGTGAACGCCGATGGAGCCGCGACCCCGTTCGGGCGCAAGTTCGGCTGTGACGCCGACACCGCGATCGCGTTGCTGAAGCGGGCGGCGCGCGCGGGTCTCGATCCCAAGGGCGTCAGCTTCCACGTCGGCTCCCAGCACAACGATCCAGCCGCGTGGGACGGCGCCATGGCCGCGGCGGCTCCGGTCTTCGCCGCGGCGGCGCGAACCGGAATCCCGCTGCGCGCTCTCAACGTCGGCGGCGGGATCGGAACGGATTATCGCGGGCGGGCGCCTGAACCGGCCACATACGCGAAAGCGATCACCGAAGCCGTGCGCACACATGTGCACGACCTGCCTGCCGAGCTCGTCATCGAGCCGGGCAGAGCGATCGTCGCCGAGGCCGGGCTCATCAGAACCGAGGTCGTCCTCGTCTCTCGAAAATCCACTATGGACAGTGAAAGATGGGTTTACCTCGACGTCGGCAGGTACAACGGTCTCGCCGAAACGGAGAACGAGGCCATCGCATACCGGATCGAGCCGGTCGGCTCCCCCGGCGAGGCCACCGGCGAGCGGGTGATCATCGCGGGCCCGACGTGCGACGGTGACGACGTGCTGTACCAGCGCACGCCATACCACCTTCCGCTGTCGTTGCGCGCGGGCGACCAGCTCGACATCCTGGCCACCGGCGCTTACACGGCAAGCTATTCGTCCGTCGCGTTCAACGGCATCCCGCCGTTGCGCACGTACTGCATCTCGGAAGGGAGGCTGATCAGTGTCGAGTGAGCACGGCACCGGCGCTGTCGGCACGTTCTTCGGCCACCACGTACTCGCCGAACTGTACGGCGTCGCCGAGCATGTGCTCGATGACGCCGAGTTGCTGAGGGAAACCCTCACTCGCACGTTGACCGAGGCAGGGGCGACCGTGTGCGAGGTCGTCGCCAACCGGTTCGAGCCCCAGGGCGTCACCGTGGTGGCCATGCTCGCCGAATCACACGCCTCGGTGCACACCTATCCCGAACTGGGCGCCACCTTCGTCGACGTGTTCACCTGCGGGCAGCAGGCCGATCCGGAGAAGGCGGTCCTGCTGCTTGCCGCCGCCCTCGGCGCCGAACCACCCGTCATGTCCACCATCAGGCGCGGGCGCCTGCCCGCGAGTACAGGGAAGTGAATGTCCAGCCAGATCGTCGAACCACTCGGCAACGGACTGTCCAGGGTGTGGGAGCTGCGCGACACCCTCCTCGATGTCCACACCGGCTTCCAGCACGTCGTCATCGGGACGACGGCTCAGGGGGTTTCGCTGTTCTGCGACGGCGAACGGCAGAGCACCGAAGCCAGCCAGCTCGTCTACCACGAGGCGCTGGCCGTTCCCGCGATGCTGCTGGCCGACAAGCTCGACGCCGTTCTGGTCATCGGATCCAGTGAGGGCGTCGTGAGCCGGCTCGCGGTCGCGCACGGGGCGTCGCGGGTCGACCACGTCGACATCGACAGCGTCGCGGTCAGAGCGTGCGCCGAACACCTGCCCTACGGGTATTCGGCGGCGGAGCTGGCCGAAGCCGAGCACGGCGAGGGCCCGGTCCGGGTGCACTACCAGGACGGCTGGGAATTCCTCGCGGCCTCCCCAGGTGGCTACGACCTCGTCGTCATCGACCTTCCCGACGAGAACGACGACGAGGCGGCACAGCACAACCGGCTCTACGGCACCGAATTCCTCAGCCGCTGCGCGGCCGCGCTCGCTCCCGGCGGGGTCGTGGTGTGCCAGGCAGGCTGCCCGACGTTGTGGCGCAACGAAACGCTGATCGCGGCATGGCGGCGGTTCACCGCGTTGTTCGGCACCGTGGCCTACTACGGCTCCGACGAGCACGAGTGGGCATTCCTGTCAGGAAGGGCCGACCGCGTACCGGACCCGATCGGCACCATGGTGGACCGGCTTGACCGCTCGGCCTACCGGCCCGCCTCCATCGACGGGCCCGCGCTGCGAGCCTGCGGAGTGCCGCCCTACTCGGTCAGAGCTTCTTGCCTGCCTGAACCCTCTGTGTGACCTTGCGTTCGGCGACGAACGACAGGAACGGAATGGTGCCCGCCAGCAAGACCGCGACGGTTCCCTTGATCGACCAGCGGGCTTTCAGCGCGAGGTCGACGGCGACGACGAGATAGACCATGTAGAGCCCGCCGTGGGTGACGCCGATCCAGCCCATCATGCCCGGCGCGTCGAACGCGTACTTGAGCACGAAAGCCAGGGTCAGGCCGAGCAGGCCGACACCCGTCAGGTAGGCCAGCACGCGAAACCGCAGCAACGGGCCCTTGAGGGACACCGGAGCGGGCGCCACCGTCGTGTCGTCGCTTTCGGTCGTCACCATGTCATTTCACCTCTTGGTCACGGGCGTTCAACTCGGCCAGATACCTGTTGTAGGCGGCAAGCTCGGCGTCCTCGGGATCGAGCTGTCCCGCGTCCGCTTCGCCGATCTCGACATTACCGACAGTACGGGCGGTGGTCGCGGGCGGCCGGGTCTCGGCGCGCTGTTGTGGCATATCCGGCACCTCGGCTTCGGCGTCCCGCTCCGTGCGTTCAGCCAGCTCAGCCTGCTCCGCCGCCTTCGCCTGCTTGTTCAGCTTGCGGATCCGCCAGAACATGAACGCGGGAAACAGACCGAACAGCGGCCACTGCAACACGTAGCCGAGGTTCTGAAAGGAGCCTCCCGCTGAGGAGAAGCGCTCCCACTGCCACCACGCGAGCCCACAGCAGATGACCAGGCTCAGCGCGGAGACGCCCACGATCGCGAGCCTGTTGGTCACGGTTCGGCTCAAGGACACGCCATCGACGCTAGCACTCACCGGCGCGCCCGCTCGCGGCGCAGGTACCGGAGTTCAGCCGGCGATCGTCTTGGCCTGCGTCGCGTAGGCGTCGGCGAGGCCGAACACCTTCTGCGCGTACTCGACGGAGTTGTTGTACGACATGATCCCGGCCCACCAGCCTTGGGCGCTGGTCATGTCCCGGTCTCCGGCGCAGAGATACCGGGCCGCCGACAGCGCCGCGTCGTCGATCTGCTGCGGGTCGGCCCTCCCGTCCCCGTCGGCGTCCGAGCCCCACTTGGCCCACGTGCCGGGGATGAACTGCATCGGGCCGACCGCCCTGTCGTGCACGGGATCGCCGTCGAGGCCGCCGCCGTCGGTGTCCGGAATGGCCTTGACACCGGCGGATCCGTTGAGCGGAACCCCGATGATGGGCTCGGAAGGGCGGCCGTCCTCGCCGAGGACCGCGCCCCCGTAACGACCGTGATCGGATTCGACCCTGCCGATGCCGGCGAGTGTCGCCCACGACACCTGGCAACCGGGCTGGATGTCGGCGAGCACGAGTTCGGCGTTGCCGTAGGCCATGAGCGCGCGGGCGGGAACGCCGACGGCCGGGGAGGTCCGCCGCGCCCAGTCCGCGAGCGGATCCTCGCTGGACTGACCGGTTTCCCCCGGCTGCGCCGGTTGCCCCGCCCCCTGGTCGCCGCCCGCGACGATATCGCTGTCCGGGACGGCGCTACCCGGCTCCACACTGGCGGGTTCCACCTGGAGTGCCGGGACGTCCGTTGTCGTGGGGCCCGCCTCGGGGGTGGCGGCGTTCGCGACGAGCCACACGCCGCCCGCCGCCATCGCGAGCACCAGTACGACGATGAACAATCGAAAAAGGGCTGTGAGCCCTGGACGCGATTCCGTGTTCCGCGTCCCCGCCTCCTGCACGCTGGGTCCTCCACCCGACCGACCGACGTATCAACGTCTCACCAACGACCTCACGCAGGTTAGCGTTACGGGTTCGTCAGGGACGCCCGGTTCGGCCTGGGCGGAATACGCCGGGTCGGAGGGCGAATCGCGCGGGTCAGCTCGCGGCGTCGCGGCGCTGCCGCGACAACCTGGCCACGCACCACGCTGGGGCGCTGCCCCTGCGCAGGTGTTCCAGAACCGTCAGCGGCCCGAGCCGCTTGCCGAGGTCCTCCGGCGTCAGCCCGGCGGCCCGGTAGTCCAGCGCGCGCTGGTCGAGCGGGCTGATGCCCGCGTCCCACCACGCCTGTGCCTCGCTGACGTCGCCGATCATCTGCCACCAGCCCGCCGCGGCGGTCAGCAGTTCCAGCGGAGCCTCGGGCACCCGCTCACGCATGGCGTCGAGATATCCGGGGTCGGCCGCTTCGACCGGCGCCCAGTTCGGGGTTTCGCTGCCGCGCCGCTGGCCTGGAATGCCAGGAGTGGCCTGCGAGGCGGGTGCCTCCGCTAACCACGCCGACGCGATCCGGTCGATTTCCCGCTCCTCCGCGCTCTGCCGGCGCTCGGAAGCCCACTGCCGGATCACAGCGTCAACTCCGGGATCTCGCATCCCTGCCTCCTCTGCAACGCACTGCCGTCGTTCGTCAAAGACTGGTTGAGCACATGTCAGGTATGACGTTCAGCGTGAGGCCCTGAAACCGGTCGATCACGCAATGTGAGCACCGTATGAGAGGGGGCCAGTGGTACGCCAGACCCTCGGCCCGACGAATTCGTTGACCAGGGTCTTAACCGTGGGAATCCACCCGGATGGTGGAGCAATAGAGGAAAAAATCAATAATCGCGACGGAGTGTGATCAAAACTGTCCGGTGCGCACGACAACAGCCGACACCTCCACGTGGTGCCGGCCGGGAAACGGGTCCAGGTCAGGAGAACAGGCTCTGCACGAACGTCACGATCGCCTCCGCGCCATCGCGCAACCACCCTAGTGCTGTCTGAACGGCATCGGCGGACTCATTGGGCCGGCTGATCAACAAGAACAACACGAGCGCGACGACGCCGAAAATGAGAATTTTCTTGAGACCCGGCGACATAGCTCCATCCGATTCGTCTCGGCGATGCCGCTGGGGTACACGGCGCTCGCGTTGCTTCTCCCGCCAGTACCTCGCCCATCATGCCTCACCCAGGACCATCCTGACGGGTAATCACGCGAACGGGCGGCAGCGGTGACCGCCCGTACGTCGTGAATCCGTTTCCACCCTAGGAGACCTTGACCCCCGATCGGGTCTCCGACACGCGTCGCTCCCCGTGGCGCCGATCGCTCAGCCGACCGCGCCCGCTGCCAGCAAAGCGGCGATCCGGTCCTCGTCGAATCCCAGCTCCGCCAGCACATCCGCGGTGTCGGCGCCCTTCTCGCGCGGTGGCTCCGGTGTCGCGGGCGGGGTCCGGTCGAACTTGGGACCAGGGGCGGGCTGGCGCACGCCGCCGACGTCGACGAACGTGCCCCGCGCCGCGTTGTGCGGATGCTCGGCCGCTTCCCACGGGCTGAGCACGGGCGTGACGCAGGCGTCGGTGCCCTCGGCCCTCGCCACGAGTTCGTCGCGGTTCCACCTGCCGATCGCCTCGGCCAGTATCCCGCGCAGCTTCGGCCACTCCCGCTGGTCGAGGTGAACGGGAAGTTCGGCGGCGTCGAGATCGAGAACCTGGACAAGGGCGGCCCAGAACCGCATCTCCAGCGCGCCCACCGCGACGTACTTGCCGTCGGCGCATTCATAGGTGTCGTAGAAAGGGGCGCCGCCGTCGAGCAGGTTCCGCCCCCGTTCGCCTTCCCACGCTCCGCTGGCCTTGAGCCCGAAGAGCTGGGTGCTCAGCAGCGCGGCGCCGTCGACCATCGAGGCGTCGACGACCTGGCCCATGCCCGAGGACGTGCGCTCGTACAACGCCGACAGCACCCCCATGGCGAGGAAGAGCCCTCCCCCGCCGAAGTCGCCGAGATAGTTCACCGGCGGCACGGGGCGTTCGCCCTCCCTGCCGATGGTGTCGAGCACGCCGGACAGCGCGAGGTAGTTGATGTCGTGCCCGGCGGTGCGCGCGAGCGGCCCGTCCTGTCCCCAGCCGGTCACCCTGCCGTAGATCAACCTCGGATTGCGCGCCCGCACCTGCTCGGGCCCGAGGCCGATGCGTTCGGCGACACCCGGCCGGAAGCCCTCGATGAGCACATCGGCCTTTTCGGCGAGCGCGAGCACCACCTCGACGCCTTCGGCGGTCTTGGTGTTGACGCCGATGCTTCTCCTGCCCCGCCCCAGCGGGTCGTAGGGCAGGGCCAGCACGTCCTCCCCCGGCACCGACCTGTCGACCCTGATGACGTCGGCGCCGAGGTCGGCGAGCACGGTGCAGGCGAACGGCGCGGGTGCGAGCCCGGCCAGTTCGATCACCTTCAGACCGCCGAGCGGTCCTGCCTTCATCGATTGCCGTCCTTCCACATTGTCCTGTCGTTCCCTGTCGTCACCACCGGGCTCACAGGGTCCTTGAGATGATGTCCTTCATGATTTCGCTGGTACCGCCGAAGATGCGCGAGATGCGCACGTCTGCCCACGCCCTCGCGATCGGGTATTCGGTCATGTAGCCGTAGCCGCCGAAGAGCTGCACGCAGTCGTCGATGACCTTGTTGACCCGCTCCGTCGTCCACAGTTTCGCCATCGCCGCGCCCTGGACGTCCAGCTCGCCCTTGAGGTGCCGTTCGACGCACTGGTCGAGGAAAGCCCTCGCCACGGCCGCCTCCGTCGCGGCTTCCGCGAGCGTGAACTTGGTGTTCTGGAAGGAAAAGACGGGCCGCCCGAAGGCGGTGCGCTCCTTGGTGTAATCGAGGGTCTGTTCGATCGCGGCCTCCATGCCGGCCACCGCGGTGACGGCGATGATGAGCCGTTCCTGGGGCAGTTGCTGCATGAGCTGGATGAAGCCCTGCCCCTCTTCGGTACCGAGCAGGTTCGCGGAGGGGACCCGCACGTCGTCGAAGAACAGCTCGGCGGTGTCCTGGCCGCGCAGCCCGACCTTGTCGAGCACCCTGCCCCTGCGGAATCCCGGTGCCGACGTCTCGATGACGACGAGCGAAACACCTTTCGCGCCCTCACTGGGATCGGTCTTGACCGCGGCGACGACGAGATCGGCGTGTGCGCCGTTGGTGATGAAGGTCTTCGCGCCGTTGATGACGTACTCGTCACCTTCCCGCACCGCGCGAGTCTTGATGCCCTGCAGATCCGACCCAGTGCCGGGTTCGGTCATGGCGATGGCGCCGACGTACTCGCCGCTGGCGAGCTTCGGCAGCCATTCACGCTTCTTCTCCTCGTCGGCGTAGGCGAGCAGGTAGTGGGCGACGATGCCGTTGTGCACCGAAACACCCCACGCGCCGTCACCGCTGCGAGCCTGTTCCTCGTACAGCACCGTCTCGTGCGCGAAGGTTCCGCCGCCTCCGCCGTATTCCTCGGGGATCGACAGCGCGAGCAGACCGACCTCGCCCGCTTTCGTCCACAGTGCACGGTCGACCTGCTTGGCCGCGATCCACCGATCCTGATTCGGCGTGAGTTCCTTCTGGCAGAAGGTTTTCGCGAGCTGCCGGAAATCGTCGAGGTCCTCGTTCATCCAGGAGCTTCGCTGGATCCGCAACGCCACGGCCTGTCCTCCTCGTCACCGGCGACTGGAAAACATTCCATCTGGAATGTAAGTTCTGCCCGGAATGTACAGCGACAGCCGCGACGGGTAAAGGGGAAAAGGGTGACCGCCCAGGACAGAGGGCACCGCACGCAGGCCCAGCGCAGCGAACGGACGAGGACGGCGCTACTGGACGCCACCATCGACTGCCTCGTCGAACTGGGCTACGGCCGGACCTCGATGCCGGAGATCTGCGCGAGGGCTGGGGTGTCGAAAGGAGCGGTCCAGCACCACTTCGCGACGAAGGCGGAACTGATGGCGGCCGCCGTCGAACAGCTCGCGGGCAAGCTCAAGGACAAGGGCGCCACCGATCTGGACCGGCTGCCCGAGGGAACGGCCAGGATCACCGCGGCCATCGACCTGCTGTGGGAGTCCTACTCCGGCACGCTGGCGATCGCCGCGACGGAGCTGTGGATCGCGGCGCGCACCGACGCCGAA
Organism: Prauserella marina; assembly: GCF_002240355.1. GTDB lineage: Bacteria > Actinomycetota > Actinomycetes > Mycobacteriales > Pseudonocardiaceae > Prauserella_A > Prauserella_A marina. Next base: position 2,347,198 of record NZ_CP016353.1, on the reverse strand, counting down.
CTCCGGGCCGCGATGCGGCCCGTCGACCGCGCGCTCGGCCGCTCCACTCTCGAAGACATCGCGACCATGTCGGGCAGTCTTCCCAGGGAGAAGGTCGAGCTCGTGTACTGGCTGACGGTCAACCTCACCAGGGGCCTGGCGCTCGACGCCGAACTGGGCGGCGATCCGCACCGCCGCGAGCAGCTTCTCGCCGAGTGGAAACGAATCGTGATCAGCCACTTCGCCTGACCGTGCACCCATCGTGCGATTTGCTCGTTTGCGGAACGAAATACCTATCGGCATGGTCCTAGCGGGCATGACGACACCACACCCGCAAATACCGCAACCGCTGCCCTGGATACCTCCGTCGCCCCAGACCCGGGTACCGGGGAGCCCGCCGCGCGGGCCTTCCCGCATGGGCATCACCGGCCTGATCCTCGGCGCGATCGCGGCGGCCGCGCTTGGCGGCGGCACGTTCCTGACCTACCTGAGCTACTCCTATCTCCAGGACGGCGACCGCGTCGTCCTCCAGGAGACGACGGCGTGGTCGACGAGCTTCGACCCCATGCCGGACGCGGAAACACTGGCAAGCGTCGTCGGCGACAGTCATCCCCCTTACTTCGGCATTCCGTTCGTCGCGGGCGCGTTCCTGCTGCTGCTCTTCACGGCCGTGCGGGCATGGGCGCGGGATGGCAGGGCGCGCCGGGCCGCGGGCATCGGAGTCGCCGCCACCGGAGGTGGAATCGTCGCCTCGGCCGGGATGCTCGCGCTGTCGGTGTCAGGAACGATGAGCAACGCCAAGGTGCAAACACTTTCGGGCGGCAGCTCGTGGGAACAGGCGTACGCGACGGGTGCAGGGCTGTGGGTACTGCTTGCCGGAAGCGTGGTGGCGGCGGTCGCGGCCATACTCGCGGTATGCTCTACCCGTCGGTAACAACGCTGCTATCGGAGGGGTCATGACCAGCACGTTTCCCGTGAAGGCACAGCAGCCGGGCACGATCGGCGGCGTCGTCGGCGCTCCCGCCCTCGTTCGCGCGACCGCGCTCTGCGCGCGGGCCTCGGGAGGCCGCAACGCGGAACCGGCCGAGACGAGGGCCCCTTTCACCGGACTCACCACCGCCGTACTTCCGCAGGCCGACGACGCCGAAACCAGGGCCGCCTTCCGCGCGGCCCGCACCGCCCAGCGCTCCTGGGCCACGACCCCGGTCGCCGACCGCCAGCGGGTGCTGCTGCGCCTGCACGAACTGGTGCTGCGGCATCAGGACGAGGCGCTGGACCTCGTTCAACTCGAAGCGGGCAAAGCGCGGCTCGACGCCTTCGACGAGATCAGCGCCACGGCACTGGTGGCCGCCTACTACGGCAAGCACAGCGCCCGCATCCTCGCTCCGAAACGCGCGGCGGGCCTCCTCCCGCTGCTGACGAAAGCGGGCGAACTCCGCCACCCCAAGGGCGTCGTCGGGATCATCTCGCCGTGGAACTACCCGCTCGCGCTCACCGCCATGGACGTACTGCCCGCGCTGGCCGCGGGTAACGCGGTCGTGCAGAAACCGGACAACCAGACCGCGTTGTCGGCGCTGTGGCTGCACGAACTGGCCGAGCAGGCCGGACTTCCCCTCGACGCGTGGCAGATCGTGCTGGGAAGGGGCTCCGACATCGGCGACGCCCTCATCGAGGAATCCGACTATGTCGGCTTCACCGGATCGACCCCCACCGGCAAACGGCTCGCCTCGCGGATCGCGGGAAGACTGACCGGATTCTCGCTCGAACTGGGCGGCAAGAACCCGATGATCGTGCTGCCCGACGCCGACGTCGCCAAGGCGGCGGCGGGCGCGGTCACCGCCTGCTTCTCCTCGGCGGGACAACTGTGTGTCTCCGTCGAACGGATCTACGTGCACGACAGCATCCGCGACGAGTTCACCAAGGCGTTCACTGCCAAGACCGAAGCGCTGCGGCTCGGCGGCGCGCTCGATTACGGCGCGGGCATGGGATCGCTGACCTCGGCGGCCCAGCTCGCCGCCGTATCGTCGCATGTGGACGATGCGAAAGCGAAGGGAGCGACCGTGCTGACCGGAGGCAGCGCCCGCCCCGACATCGGTCCTCTCTTCTACGAGCCGACGATTCTCACCGGCGTCGGCCCCGGGGCGAAACTGTTCGCCGAGGAAACCTTCGGCCCGGTCGTCTCGGTCTACGGATACTCCGATGTGGACGATGCCATCGCCATGGCCAACGACACGCCGTTCGGCCTCAATGCCAGCGTGTGGGCCGGTTCCGGCAAGCACGGCTGGGAGGTCGCGGCCAGGCTCAAGGCGGGCACCGTCAACGTCAACGAGGGTTACGCGGCGACCTTCGGCACCGTGGGCCTTCCGATGGGCGGGATGAAGGAATCGGGCGTTGGCAGGCGAAACGGCGTGGAGGGGCTGCTGAAGTACACCGAGGCGCAGGCAATCGCCGTGCAGCGCGGTATCCGGCTGCGGCCCGTTCGCGGTGTCCCGCCACGGTTGTGGGCCCGCGCCATGACCGCGGGCATGAAGGCACTGCGCCGCCTGCCTGGGCGGTAGCCGCCCGAAATCCGGTCAGGGAGCGGGGGCCGCGCTGAGCAGCCCTCGCTCGTAGGCGATGGCCACCGCCTCGGCCCTCCTGCTCGCGCCGAGCTTGGCCATCGCCCGCGACAGGTGCACGCTCACCGTCTTCTCACTGATGAACAGTTCCTCACCGACCTGCCGGTTGGTGCGGCCGAGTGCGACCTGTTCCAGCACCGCCGTCTCCCGCTCGGTGAGCAGATCGACGACGGCTTTGCGTTGCCGCAGACCGGGAAGCTCGATCTTGGCCCTTCTCGCCAGCGCGGTCACCGCGGCCAGCAGTGGCGCCGCGGCCAGCTTCGACGCGACCTCGTGCGCCGCGCCGAGTTCGGCCTTCGCCGTCGCCGCGTCACCGGCGGCGAGCAATGCCTCCGCGTGATGCAACCGGGAAATCGCCTGCTCGTACACGGCGCCATAGCCGAAGGCGGCCACCGTCTCGGCCCACTCCGAGGGGTCGGCGGGCGAGCGCAGCCCGGTCGCCGCGCTTTCGGCTCTGAGCAACCACGCTCGACCCTCGGGGCCGAGTGCGCCCGTCCTCGGCCTCACCTCGGCCACGCATTCCCGCACCTGAGCCAGCAACCGCTCCCCCATCGCCGCGGCCTCCTCAGCCGAGGACTCGTCTCCGTGCAGCCGCGCCGTCGCCGCCCACGCCGCGCATGCCTCGACGCCGACGGCGCCGATCCGGATGCCGACCAGCCCTGCGAAGTTGTCCCTCACCCAGCCGAGGCCCTCGTCCGACCTGCGAGCCGCCTCCCGGTAATTGCCCTGCCAGAACGCCAGTTCCGCGCCGGCGCTGCTGGCGGCCGTCGCGATCCACGCGTCGGTTTTCCACAGTCCGCGCAGCGCGTTGACAACGCCTTCGGCCTCGGCGAAGCGGCCCCGCGCGATGGCGAGGTGAACCCAGGCGGCCGACATGATCGCGGTGACCGTGCTCGACACGCTCGCCGCCGGCTCCGCCGCGGATTCCTGGTCGGGCCAGTCGCCGCTGATGTAGGCCAGTGACACCTGCCGTTGCCGTGCCGCGAGGCCGACCGCGCTCCAGGTGAGTCCCGTTTCCTCTGCCCACGCGACCGCCTTGTCGTAGAGGTCCCTCGCCCGCCGAAGCTCGGCCGCGTCGTCATAGCTGAGCGCGTGGAAGTAGATCGCGCGCAACTCGACGTCGACCGCACCGGCCGCCCTGGCCTTGGCTTCCGCCTCCTTCAGCCTGGCCCGCGCCTCGTCGGCGTTTCCCGTCGAGTCGGCCAGCGCGCCGAGGTTGATCAGCGCGGCGGCCTCGGCCGCGGGAACGCCGACGGCGCGCGCGTCGGCGACGGCGGTCTGCGCGCTCCACAGCGCCTCGTCCCTGAGTTCCTGGTTGCGCAGGATCTGTGCCCTCGTTGCCAGTACCCACGCGCGCCTGCGGCTCGGCTCCGCGTCGGCGACGAGACTCCACGCGTGCGCGATCGCGGCCACCGCCTCGTCGAAGGTGGCATCCAGCGCGGTCAGTGCCTCGGCGAGCCTGCGCCAGGTCGAGGCGGCCAGATCGGGAGGATCGCCGGGCCCGAGGATGTCGACGGCCGAGCGGGCGAACGCGATGGCCCGTTCCGGTTCCCCCGAGGTTCCCGCGAAATAGGACGCCTCCATCAGCAGTTTGTGCTCGCTCCAGCCCTCCGGCCGGTCGGCCTCGCCGACCACGTCCCAGATCTCCAGTGCCTGTTCGAGGTGCCGCAGCGCACTGCCAGGCGCCCCGAGCCCCTCCGCTTCCTCGGCAGCGCTGACCAGCGCGGGCAACGCCGCCGCGACGTCCTTGCTCTCCAGGCTGTGGTAGGCGAGCCTCGCCGCGTGTCCCTTACCTCTCGGCTTCGAGCGCAGCCGGGCGGCATAGGCGGCGTGCATGCGGATGCGCTCGCCGGGAAGCAGATCGCCGTAGATGGCCTCGCTGAGCAACGCGTGCCGGAACTGGTAATACCCCCGCTCGACGACGAGCACGTGGTGCTGGACCGCTTCCCGCAGGGCCTCGTCCAGCTCGACGTCACCGAGCCCCGACACCATGGCGAGCGCGGCGTGCCTGACGCCGTCACTGGCAACGGCGATGAGGCGCAGCACCCTGCGGGTGTCGGGAGCCAGCCGCTCCAGCCTGGCCAGCAGCAGATCCGCGAGCCCCGAGGGCAGGTCGTGGTGTGAGGCCGCCGACGCGAGCAGTTCTTCTACGAAGAAGGGATTTCCCTCGGAGCGGCGCGCGAGAGTGGTCACGACGGAGGGAGCCAGCGGTTCCTCGGCGAGCGCCCGCACGAACATCCGGGTGTCCACGTCGCTCATGGGCCGCAACTCGATGCGCTCCACCGTCGGCAACCTGACGAGCTCGGCCAGCAGCGCCCGCAGTGGATGCCGCCGGTGCACGTCCTCCTCGCGGTAGCTGCCCACCACGAGCAGCCGCTGCGAACGCAACCGCGACAGCAGGAACGACAACAGATCCCGCGTCGAACCGTCGGCCCAGTGCAGGTCTTCGACGACGAGCACGACCGGCCGGTGCGCGGCGATGTCGGTGAGCACACCGAGCACCGCGTCGTAGAGCTGGAGCTGTCCGACGTCCTGCTCGACGCGTGGCCTCGGCCTCGGCCCGCTCTCGGTCTCCTGACCGTACCCGTGCGCGGCGTGCGCCGGAATCACCGTGTCGCTCGGCAGCAACCTGGTCAGCGCGGGCCTTGCCCGCAGCGCGCCCGCGATCACCTCGGCGATACCGGGATCACCGGAATCGGGCGCGCCACCACCGTTTCCCTCCGCGCCGGGAAGCAAGGCCGCGAGCGCCTCGGCGAACGGCAGATACGGCAGCCCGCCGTCGCGCAGGTCGAGACAACGCCCGCCGAGCACCACCGCGTCCCGCGACCTCGCGTACTCGGTCAGTTCGGCCAGCAGCCGGGTCTTGCCGACACCGGCGTCCCCCGAGACCAGCACCGCGCGAGCACGCCTCGCGTCGGCATCGTCGAACGCCACGTGCAGGGCGCGTAGCTCGCGCGCTCTGCCGACCATCGGGATTCCGGAACCTAGACGAGGCACGAGATACATTGTCGCTCACCGGTCCGACAATTCACCGGTCACCACCGTGAGCATCCCGGAGGACGAGACTCAGCTCGCCCGCCTCGGCGCTTCCTCGGACACGCGCGCGGCTCGTGCCCCGAAGCCTCCCCTCGCGCGCCCGGCGATCTCGGTGACGCTCGCGTCCGAGCCGGGCACGGCAGCGGGTACTTCCGCTCTCTCGCGCCGCGACCTCGCGGAAAGCGACGTCCGGCCTCGTGTCTTGTGCAGCTCCTCGGCCCGGTAGCGAGCCTCGGCCATGACCGCGTCGATGCCCCACGACATCGTTCCCATCCTGCTCATCTCCTCAGTTCCGCTGTGTAAGGACCACAGTCGTGCTGAGGGCGGGTGCCAGGCATCGGATGTCCGCGTCGCACGGCAACGACAACGGCCCCTTACCCCGCGGATTCAGTGCCTGAGGGGGTAAGGGGCCGTTGTCGAAACAGGAAGAACGCCGGTTATCCGGTGTGCTCCGGCTCATCGTTTCGCGCGGCACGGGTCTCGAACCTGACGACGGCTTCCTTGATCGCGTCGATCGAATCGTCCGGTTTCAGCGCGGCGGCCCTGAGATGATCGAACATCAGCGAGTACCTGCGGACGTCTTCCTTGTCCTCAAGGTAAAGCCCGCTGCTCGTGCTGTCGACGTAGACGACGTCCGGATCGGCCTGCTCGGGAAAACCCAGGATCAGAAACGGCCCTTCCATGCCGGGATGCGCTCCCGCTCCGAAGGGCACGACCTGGATGGTGACGTGGGGCCGCTGGGCCATCTCCGCCATCTTGGCCATCTGCTCGGCCATCACGGCCGAGCCGCCGACGGCGCGGTGCAACACGGCTTCGTCGATGATCGCCCAGTACTCGGGTGGCTGGATGTCGGCGAGCAACTGCTGGCGTTCCATCCTCGCCGCGACCCTGCGGGCGATGTCGGAGTTCGGCGCGGACGGCCGCATCGCCTTGATCACCGCGTGCGCGTACTCCTTGGTCTGCAACAACCCCGGCACGAGAAGGGCCTGGAAGGCGAACAGCGAACTGGCGTCGGCCTCAAGACCGACGAAGGTACCGGTGAACACCTCGTTGTAGGCATGCCACCAGCCGCGCTTCCTCGCCTCTCTGGCGAGTTGGACGAGCGCTTCCTGTTCATCGCCCCTGACGCCGTAGAGCTCCAGCAGGTCCCGCGCGTCGCGAGGGGTCACGCCGACGTGCCCCGTCTCGATCCGGCTGATCTTGGACGCCGAACACTCAAGCTTCTCGCCCACCTCGTCGATGGTGAGCTCGGCCGCGTCCCGGAGCCGTCGTAACTCGCCAGCGAGCCTGCGGCGCCGGACGGTAGGCCCGTGCCCTCGTGTCATGGCTTCACCTCCGGATTCCTGGCTTCCTCGCCCGCACATCTAACCAGGGCGCTCCAGAGGGCGGATCGCATTGGTTCCGGTCGCGGTGCCAAATGTTGCCCAATCGGTGGACTGCAATTTGCAGGATGCCGGAGTAGGCTACCGGCTTGTTCGTGGTCGAGCAGTTCCACTACACGAAATATCTGGAGATCAGGTGGCCTGGCGCGATCCTATCGTCAACCCACTGCAAGCGAGCGTGCACCGCAGATTGGACGATTTGACCCGCACGTTCACAAGTAAGGACAGCGGCGTCGATTTCGCTCAGCACAACGGCAGGTTGCTGGTCGAGGCATTGCGTACGCTGCTTGCCGATCATCAGGTCGACGCGACCGGCCACTGTGCGCTGTGTCACGGCCGCCGTTCCCGGCTCTTCGGCCGACGCAAGAGTCACCTGCCATGCAGGGCCTACCTCTCGGCCCAGCTCACCCTCGACGCGGCGCCGGACACCGCGAGCGACGCGACCGCGGTCCTGCCGGTCACCCGGCCTCACCACCACCGCAGGGCGAAAGCCGACCTGCACTTCGCGAGCTGAACCCACCGCAAGCCGGGCTCACGGCGTGATGACGCGGACGAGCCCTTCCTGCACCACGGTCGCGAGGTGCCGGCCGTCCCGCGAGTAGAACCGGCCCGTCGCCAGCCCTCGCGCGCCCGAGGCCGTCGGCGAGGTGCTGTCGTACAGAAACCACTCGTCCGCCTTGAACGGGCGGTGGAACCACAACGCGTGGTCGAGGCTCGCACCCAGCACCTTGTCGAGATCCCAGTAGACGCCGTGCCGCGCCAGCACCGAGTCCAGCAGCGTCATGTCCGAGGCATAGGTCAGCACGCACACGTGCAGCAGCTGGCTGTCGGGCAGCACGCCGTCCGCCCTCATCCAGACCTGGTTGCGCGAGGGAACCTCGTCGGTCCCCCTCGTGACCCACGGCGGATCGTTGACGTACCTGATGTCGATGGGCCTCGGCTGGGTCCGCACGCCGAGCCGGTCGGCGTAGCCCTCGGTGAGTTCGGCCAGCGTCGGCAGCGACTCGGGATCGGGCACCTCGGGCATCGTCTCCTGGTGCTCGACCCCGTCCTCGTCGAGCTGGAACGAGGCCGACAGGGCGAAGATCGCCTTCCCGTGCTGCACGGCGGTCACCCTGCGGGTGGTGAACGAGCGCCCGTCCCTGATCCGGTCGACCTCGTAGACGATCGGCACCCGGGGATCGCCGCCTCGGATGAAGTACGCGTGCAGCGAGTGGACTTTGCGTTCCTCCGGCACGGTCCGTCCCGCCGCGACCAGCGCCTGCCCGGCGACCTGGCCGCCGAAGACCCTGGTCGGCGAGTGCGGTGGGCTCACTCCCCGGTAGATGTTCTCCTCGATCTTCTCCAGATCGAGCAAGGCGACGAGCCGGTCGAGCACCAGTTGCCCGCCCAGCCCCGCGTCGCCGTCGAGCCCGGTCGCCGCCTGCCTCGCCAGCTCAGTCATGCGGAAGATTCAACACTGCGCATCATCGGCCCGCCCGTCAGGCGTGGTCCTCCTCACCGAGACGGTGCACGCGGATGAGGTTGGTCGAGCCCACCGTGCCCGGAGGGGATCCCGCGACGATGACGACGAGGTCGCCTGCCTGGTAGCGCCCCGTCTCCAGCATCGCGTGGTCGACCTGCTGGATCATCCGGTCCGTCGAGTCGGCGTGCGGCACGATCCTCGCCGTGGTTCCCCACGTCATCGTCAACTGCGAACGGACGCTTTCCAGCGGTGTGAAGGCCAGCAGCGGAAGGCGGGTGTGCAGTCTGGCGAGCCTGCGCACCGTGTCTCCCGACTGCGTGAAGGCCACGAGCGCCTTGGCGTTGAGCCGTTCTCCGATGTCGCGTGCCGCGTAGGAGATGACGCCCCGCTTGGTGCGCGGGACGTGGCTCAGCGGCGGCACCGTCGGCATGTCCGCCTCCACCGCCTGCACGATGCGGCTCATCGTCTCGACGGTCTCGATCGGATACCTGCCCACGCTCGTCTCGCCGGAGAGCATGACCGCGTCGGCACCGTCGAGCACGGCGTTGGCGACGTCGGAAGCCTCGGCACGGGTCGGCCGGGAGTTGTTGATCATGGAGTCGAGCATCTGGGTCGCGACGATGACCGGCTTCGCGTTTTCCCTCGCGATCTGAATCGCGCGCTTCTGCACCAGCGGAACCTGCTCAAGCGGCAGTTCGACGCCGAGATCACCCCTGGCGACCATCAGCCCGTCGAAGGCGAGCACGACCGCTTCGAGGTTGTAGACCGCTTCCGGCTTCTCCAGCTTCGCGATGACCGGAAGCCGTCCCTTGCCGACCCGGTCCATGACCTGGTGGACGAGGTCGATGTCGGCGGGAGAACGCACGAACGACAGCGCGATGAAGTCGACCCCGAGTTCGAGCGCGAACTCCAGGTCCTCGATGTCCTTTTCGGACAGCGCGGGCACGGAGACGTCCATGCCCGGCAGCGAAACACCCTTGTTGTTACTGACCGTGCCACCCTCGGTGACCTCGCAGATCACGTCGGGTCCCTCGACCGAATCCACGACGAGGCCGACCTTGCCGTCGTCGACGAGCAGCCGGTCACCAGGCTTCGCGTCCTTGGCCAGCCCCTTGTAGGTGGTGGAAACGCGGTCGTGCGTTCCGGTGACGTCCTCGACGGTGATGCGCACCCTGTCGCCCGCTCGCCATTCGACGGGACCACCGGCGAACGTACCGAGTCGGATCTTGGGGCCCTGCAAGTCGGCGAGAACGCCGACGGCCTTTCCGGTGTCAGCGGCCGCGGCCCTGATGAGGTCGTAGACCTCCTTGTGGTCACCATGACTGCCGTGGCTGAAGTTCATCCTCGCCACATCCATACCGGCCTCAACGAGCGAACGGACCTTCTCTGCCGTCGCCGTCGCAGGGCCGAGGGTACATACGATCTTCGCTCGTCGGCTCACACTCGCACAGCGTAGTACGTCCGCGCACGCAAGTCTTTACCGATACCGAGATCGGTTACGAAGCGCGCGCCGTGCGGTACGCGCCGCTCCCGGCCGGTCACCGCACGCGCGTGAGGAATCGAGAGTCACCCGATGGTGGCTACCGGGTCCGTGAGGGGGTCAGCGGCGTGGCAGCTCACTGGCGCCGACGTGGTCCCTCGCCCACTCGTTGAACGGCCGCACCTGCCGCCACGCCGCGCGGACCCGGTCGAAGCAGGCCCGCTCGTGCAGCACGTCGTCCGGTTCCCACGCCCGCACGGCGTACAGCGATCGATGCCGGAGCAGGTCGAGCCTGGGGTGGTCCTCGGCGAAGCCTCGCGGCTTCGTCTTCAGCCGGTCCCCCTTGATCTCCCAGCCCTTCCGGCGAAGCGAAGCCACGAGGCGGTCGAGCGCGGGACCGTGGACGTCACTCGCGACGGCGTCCCTGAACCTCGCGAGCTGATCGCTCGCGAGGTGAAAACAACCACCGCCGACCCTGACCCCGTCGGGACCGACCTCGACGTAGTAGGCGCCGCCGCCTCTCCCCTGCTCGATGACGCCGCCACAGTGCGTCTTGTAAGGGGTCTTGTCCTTGGCGAAGCGCACGTCCCGGTAGGGCCGGAACACCTTGGCCGAGCCGAAGTCCTTGCCGAACTCCGGTTCCAGCTCGGCAAGCAGCGCTTCCATCGGCGCGCGCACGTCGCGGCGGTAGGTGTCGACGTTGGCGTCCCAGTAGGTCTTGCTGTTGTCGACGACGAGCCCGTCGTAGAAGTCGACGGCGTACTCCCCGAAACCGCTGAACACCACGGCGGTCACGCTACCCGCGCGGCCTGGGCCACCCTTCGCCGTGGGTGGCGAGGTAGCCGAGCAGATCGTCGACGAGCTGATCAGGGCGGGCGGCGCCCTTGCCGTTCTCAGCGAGGTGACCGGCGAGCGCGAGATCCACCGCGCCGTGGACGAGCGCCCTCAGCAGCGAGCCGAGCCGCACCGGGTCGCCGTGCGGGAGGCCGCCCTCGTGTTGCGCGGAGGCGACGAGATCGGCGAACACCCGCTGCGTCGTGGCCGCGGCGGCACCGAGTTCGGCCGAGCTCGCGCCCTCCCAGGTGCCGAAGACGAGCTTGAATCTGGCCGGGTGACGCAGCGCCCAGGTGATGTAGGTGTGCAGGGCCGCCCTGAGGCTTTCCGTGGCCGGCCGCCCGCCGAGGGTTCCGCCTGCCAGCGCGGCGCCCACCTCCGTGAGTTCCCGCGCCGCGATGGCGGCCAGCAGCGCCCTCTTGTCGGCGAAGTGCTTGTAGGGCGCGTTGTGCGAGACACCGGCCAGGTGGCCGACCTCGCGCAACGTCACCGCCGCGACACCGCCCTCGTCGAGCAACCGGGCCGCGGCCTCGACGAGAGCGTCCCTGGTCCCCGCTGGCATGAACTGATCTTAGCCAGATTCCGGCGACGGCCCCGCTTCCCGATCTCCGGCGGGGCCTGCCGGGGAGGGCTCAGCCGAAGAAAGCCTCGGCCTCCGCGTAGCGCTCGGCCGGCACGGTCTTCAGCTCCGCCGTGGCCTCGGCCAGCTTCACCCGCACGATGTCGGTGCCGCGCAGTGCGGTCATGACGCCGAAGTCGCCGTCGGCGACCGCGTCGACGGCGTGCAGGCCGAACCTGGTCGCGAGCACCCTGTCGTAGGCCGTCGGCGTACCGCCGCGCTGCACGTGGCCGAGTACGACCGCCCGTGACTCCTTGCCGGTGCGGGTGGCGATCTCCTCGGCGAGCCAGGTGCCGACGCCGCCGAGCCGCACGTGGCCGAACGCGTCCTTCTCGCCGCTCTGCAACATCTCGGCGCCGCCCTCAGGCAATGCGCCCTCCGCGACGACGATGATCGGCGCGTACTCGCGCTCGAACCTGCGCTCCACCCACTCCACGACCTGGTCGACGGAGAACGGGCGCTCCGGCACGAGAATCACGCTCGCGCCGCCCGCGAGGCCGGAGTGCAGCGCGATCCAGCCCGCGTGCCGTCCCATCACCTCGACGACGAGCGCCCTGTGATGCGATTCGGCCGTGGTGTGCAGCCGGTCGATGGCATCCGTGGCGATCTGCACCGCCGTGTCGAAACCGAACGTGTAGTCCGTGGCCGCGAGGTCGTTGTCGATCGTCTTGGGCACGCCGACCACGTTGATGCCGTCGTCGGTGAGCCGCTTGGCGACACCGAGGGTGTCCTCGCCGCCGATCGCGATGAGCGCGTCGACCCCCTGCTCGGCGAGCACGGCCCTGATGCGCTCGACCCCGTTGTCCTCCTTGTAGGGATTGGTCCTTGAGGAACCGAGGATCGTGCCACCGCGCGTGAGAATGCCCTCGACGTCGTCCCTGCCGAGCGGCTTGGTCTCGCCGGTCAGCGGACCCCGCCAGCCGTTGCGGAAGCCCACGAACTCCCAGCCGTGCGCCTCGCTGCCCTTGAGCACGACCGCCCTGATCACGGCGTTGAGTCCGGGGCAGTCGCCGCCACCGGTCAGCACACCGACTCGCATCAGATCAACCTCCGCGTTTGTCCTGCGTCACATCTCGTCGCCACCAGGGTAGCGAGCACCTCTTGATCGGTGCAGCAACGGGTCATGACCGAGGAAACCCGCTGGATGGCGGCGGGAACGCCCACCGCGAACGGCGGGGTTGCGGCGCGCCTGTAGGGTGGCTGTCGTGAACTCGTTCACCAGCGCCGACGCGAGCCACCTCCGGTGGCAGCGTTTCTATTTCTGGTTTAGCAGGCCGGCCCGTGGTGGGTCGGTCGGCGACGCCGTGCGCTGACCAACTACCACCCGAGCCGGACGACAAGCCGGCTCGGCGGGGAACTCCGGGGCGGCTTGCGGAGAGGAAGCCCCCTGATGACGCTCACCGCAGGACTCGCGGACGTCAGTGATCCCGTGAGGGAACTCGACAATCAGCGCACCGTCGACATCAGCCCGCTGCTGTCGCCCGCCCTGCTGCGCGAGGAACACCCCATGACCGCCGCCGTCGCCAAGACCGTCGCGACGGGAAGGGCGAGCACCGTCGACATTCTCGACGGCCGGGACGACCGGCTCCTCGTCGTCGTCGGCCCGTGCTCGGTGCACGATCCCGCCGCGGCGCTCGACTACGCGCACCGGCTCGCCGAGCACACCGCGCCACTGGGCGACGCGCTGCACGTCGTGATGCGGGTGTACTTCGAGAAGCCACGCACGACGCTTGGCTGGAAGGGCCTCATCAACGACCCGGACCTCGACGGGAGCTTCGCCGTCAACAAGGGCCTGCGGCAGGCGAGGCAGCTGCTGCTCGACATCTCCGCGCTGGGGCTTCCCGTCGGCTGCGAGTTCCTCGACCCGATCACTCCACAGTTCATCGCCGACACGGTGAGCTGGGGTTCGATCGGCGCGAGGACTGCGGCCAGCCAGGTCCACCGCCAGCTGTGCAGCGCGCTGTCGATGCCGGTGGGGATCAAGAACTCCACCGAGGGTGACGTGCAGGTGGCCGTCGACGCGACGAGGGCGGCATCGGCCGGTCACGTCTTCCCCGGCATCAACGCCGACGGCCTCGCGGCACTGATCACCACGGCCGGAAACCCGCACTGTCACGTGATCCTGAGGGGCAGCGCGGCCGGGCCCAACCACGACAGCGCGACGGTGGCGGACACGCTCGGCAAACTGCGGGCCGCCGGCCTGCCTGAGCGGGTGATCATCGACGCGAGCCACGGCAACAGCGGCAAGGACCACGTGCGGCAGGGCGAGGTCGTGCGGGAACTCGCGCGGCGCACCGGATCCGGCGAACAGGGCATCACCGGCGTGATGATCGAAAGCTTCCTCGCCGAGGGCAGGCAGGAGCTGACGCTGGGCGAGGCGAGCGAGCTGACCTACGGCCAGAGCATCACCGACGCCTGCCTCGGCTGGGAGAGCACGGCCGAACTGCTCGACGAGCTCGCCGCCGGGGTCAGGACCAGGAGGAACCAGGCGGGGCGGTAGCGGGCGAACCCGCCGCCTTTCGGCTCAGGCGGCGGGAAAACCCTTGCGTTTGCGGGTTTCCTCGATGACCTGCCATCGCTGGAGGTTGTGCCGCGCGTCGGCGAGCGCGTCATGCGCGTCCGTCGGCGGTGCGGGCAGCCTCGGCTTGCCGACGTCCTCCCAGCGCTGGCGAAGATCACGAGTGAACCGGGGAAGCTGGCGCGGCAACGAGGGCATCGGCCCCCAGAGCTGGGCGAGTGCCACGTGGTCGTAGGCGGCGTACCAGGCCCACAGCTCGATGCCGCCGCCCGGCGTTCCGAAGAAGTCGAGCAGGTCGGCGCGGATGCGTTCCCTGCTGCGCCAGGCCTTGTCGGCGGGTGAGGGGAGCTTGTCCAGCACGTTCTCCCTGACCCAATGGCCGGCCTTCGCGGGGTCGAACTGGGTCGACACCGCGTAGAACTCCCTGCCGCGCGCGTCGACGACACCGATCGACACAAGGTCGATCGTCACGCCGTCCTCGATGAACTCGGTGTCGTAGAAAAAGCGCACCGCCGCACGGTACTCGAAGCCTCAGCCTGCCTTGCTCTCCGGGAGCCGGGCCGGTTCGCGGCCCTCGGGCTGCAACGGCACGGCCGGACGGACGCCCGCCTCGTCGGCCGCGATCAGTTCCTTCGCCTTCGCGGCGTAGATGTCGACGTACTCCTGGCCGGACAGCTCCATGAGCGCGTACATGATCTCGTCGGTGATGGAGCGCTCGATGAACCGGTCGCCTGCCAGTCCCTCGTACCGGGAAAAGTCGAGCGGGCGGCCGAACCTGATCTCCAGCTTGCGGGGCCGCCACATCTTGGAGCCGATGGGATTGACCTTGTCGGTGCCGACCATCACCACCGGAATCACCGGTGCCCTCGACTCAAGCGCGATCCTGGCGACCCCGGTCTTGCCCTTGTACAACCTGCCGTCGGGCGAACGGGTGCCCTCGGGGTAGATGCCGAGCAGGTGCCCGCTTCGCACCAGCCGGATGGCCGTGTCGAGCGCGGCCTGCGCGGCCGAACCGCTCGACCGGTCGATCGGGAACTGCCCGACTCCGGTGAAGAACCACTTTTTCAACAGGCCCTTCGGCCCCTTCTCGGTGAAGTACTCCTGCTTCGCCGGAAAGGTCACCTTGCGCGGAACCCGCAGCGGCATGAAAAAGGAATCGGCGACGGCGAGATGGTTGCCTGCGAGGATCGCCCCTCCCGTTTCGGGGATGTTCTCCCTGCCCGTGACCTTGGCAGGCCACAACAGCCGCAACAGCGGACCGAGCAGCACGTACTTCATGAGGCGATACAGCACCGGGGCAAGCCCTCCTCCGACCTCGAACTCCCGTGACCCCCTGGCCGACAGGTCAGCCTACGAACGGGCGAGCACGGTGCACAACAGGCGACACTCTCTTGGTCGCGTGCCCGCGACGGATGTCACAGCTGGGGCACGCGGCCACGGGTCGCGTTCCTCGTGCGACGATGGACCGACGACAGCTCGACGGAAGGACGATCGGGCATGCCAGTGCTCGCCGGCGCTGAGCCGTTCACACACTCCGGTTCCACCGAGGTCGGAGTGCTGCTGTGTCACGGGTTCACCGGAACACCGGCGAGTATGCGGCCGTGGGGTGAGCATCTCGCCGCCGAGGGATTCACGGTGCGCTGCCCCCGCCTTCCCGGGCACGGTACGACGTGGCGGGAGATGAACCGCACCACCTGGACCGACTGGTACGACTGCGTCGACGCGGGGTTCGCGGCGTTGCGCGGCGAATGCGAGTCGGCGTTCGTTTTCGGCCTCTCGATGGGCGGGACGCTGGCCTTGCGGCTCGCGCAACGACACGGCGCGGACGTCTCGGGGCTGGTTCTGGTCAATCCCTCGGTCACGACGCTGCGCAAGGACGCGAAGCTGCTTCCCGTGCTGTCCAAGGTCATCCCTTCGGTGAAAGGTGTCGCGGGCGACGTCGCCAAACCGGGCGTCACCGAGATCGCCTACGACCGCACTCCGGTACGCGCCGCGGCCAGCCTTTCGGTCCTCTGGCGCCTCGTCAGGGCGGAATTGCCTGCCGTGACGCAGCCGCTGCTGTTGCTGCGCTCGGTCGTCGACCACATCGTGGAGCCCGTCAACGGCCGCATCATCATGGATCGCGTCGGCAGCGCCAACCGGACGGAGGTTCTGCTGCGCGACAGCTTCCACGTGGCGACAATTGACAACGACGCCCCGGAGATTTTCGAACGAAGTGTTGAGTTCGTGCGTTCGGTCAGGCAGGTTGGTGCGCGGTGAGCAGAACGTCAGGCTCGGATGGTCCGGAAAACGTTGACGCGACGTTCGAGGAGATCGTCGCGGATTTGCGTGCGCAAGGCTTCGGTGAGACCGCGGCCGGTGATTTCGACGTCGACGTCGATTCCGGCAGGCAGGACGACCCCGACCTCGCCGACCCCTCGGAGCCGGCGCCGGGAAGGCCCGGCCAGGGCATCACCACCCAGGCCGACACCAAGGAGCCGCCCGCGACCCGCACCGGCGGGGACACCATCGATCCACCCGAAACCGCGACGGCGCAGGACAACTGGCGGGGCAGCAGCGGCAGCTGGGAAGACACCATGCTGGGCGGGCCGCCCCCCGGCTCGGCCGACGACGACGAGCACTACGTCCCGCCGGAGCCCCCTCCGCTGCCGAGGCCGCGCAAGGGCGCCTTCATCGTGCTGTTGTTCTTCGTCGTCGGGTTGCTGCTGCTCATCGCGCCGGGGCTGATCGGGCTGACCACCACGATCGGCACTCCGCTCGGCCTGCTCGCGCTGGCCACCGGGCTGGCGCTGCTGTTGCTGCGGGTCAAACAGGGACCGCCCGACGGAGCCGACCCCACCAACGGCGCCCAGGTGTAGCGCTCGCCTCAAGCCCCTCCGGCCGGTTCCAGCGCGTCGAGCGCGGTCAGCAGCGCCGAAGGCCCGGCCACGACGGCACCGACGGCTCTCACTCGTTCCTTGAGTTCCCTGTCGGCGGTCACCACGACGACGTGATCGCGTGGCCTTTCGTTCCTCGCCGCCTCCGCCGTTTCGACGATCGCGGTGTCGCCGTCGGCTCGCGCCGTGATCACCTCGACGCCGGGCGCCGCGGGCGTCGCGCTCGCCTTGCCCTCGACGACCAGCAGCACCCTCGGCCACCACCGCCAGCCGACGAGCCCGTTCAGTCCCGCGTCAGCGGCCGGTATCCCCGCCGGGCCCAGCAGCGAGAGCCGGTCGCGCAGCCGGAGCGCCGCACCGGCCCGATCGCGCCACCAGCCGTCCGGCCGCGAGCCGACCACGTTCGCCGCGTCGACGACCAGGACGAGCTGCCTGCCGAGCTGGTCGCGCAGCGCTGGCCAGCTCGCGGCGAAATCCCGGTGCAGCGGGTAGTCCTCGACCTCGGAGGGCTCGACCCAGTCGACGGCGAGGCTTTCGTCGTTGGCACTGTGCGGTTCCACGTTCGTGGTCAAGGTGGCCAGCACCGTGGTGTAGCGCCAGCTGCCGTGTTCGTGCACGAGGGAAGCGCGCAGCGCGACCGCCTCCGGTGGTACCGCGGTTTCCTCCCAGGTCTCCCTGATGGCCGCCGCGGCGGGGGTCTCGTCGGACCGCACCGCGCCACCCGGCAGCGCCCACGTCTCACCGTGGTGGGTCCAGCCCGCTCTGTGCTGCAAGAGCACGCCCCTGTCCTCGGTGCTGAGCAACAACCCGGCGGCACCGTGCAAACCCCAGTGCCGCTCTCCGCAGTCACAATGGATGAACCCATCGCCGTCACCGAGCAGCATCAGCCAAGCCTAGTCAACGCGCCGTGCCGTGTTCTTCCCTCGCCAGGGTCGCCGCGCCGACGATGGCGGTCTCGTCGCCGAGCTGGGCGGTGCGGACGCGGGCGAGCGGCCGGTGCGAGGCGCCGGTGAGCGCGGCGGCGTAATGCTCGCGCGCCTCGTCGAGAAACAGCGGAGCCGACTCGGACACCCCGCCACCGATCACGATCACCTCGGGGTCGTAGACGTCGGCGACCAGCGCCAACCCCTGACCAAGCCACCTCGCCAGCTCCGCGACCGCGCGCACCGCCACCGGATCGCCTTCGCGGGCGGCGGCCGCGACGCGCCGCCCCGTGATCGAACCGGGATCGGCGGCGGCCTCCCTCGCCAGCGAGGTCGGCCTGCCGTGATACCCGGCGAGCAGTTCCACCGTGGTGGCGGCCAGCGCGGTACCGCTGCAATACCGCTCCCAGCAGCCCCGCTTGCCGCACGGGCACGCCCTGCCGTCCGGCACGACGCACAGGTGACCGAGTTCGGGCGCGACGCCATGGGCGCCCCGGAACGTCGTGCCGTCGAGCAGCAGTCCCACGCCGATGCCGGTGCCGATGGCCACCAGCGTCACGACCGAGGCTCCGCGAGCGGCACCGAACCGGTGTTCGGCGACGGTGGCCGCGTTCGCGTCGTGTTCGAGAGTCACGGGCAGCCCCACGCGCGAGCAGATTCGGTCGGCGACGGGAGCCGACCGCCAGGCCAGGTGCGGTGCGAACATCACCGAACGCCGGTCGGGGCGCACGAACGCGGCCACGGCGAGCCCGACCGCGCCGACGTCGTGCCGCCGCCGCAGCCGCTCCACCACACCGGCGATCGCGTCCTCCAGCGCCTTCTCGCCGCCGGGAGTCGCCGCCCTCGCCGAGTCGAGCAGCACGCCCCGCTCGTCGACGACCCCAGCGCGCACGCTGGTGCCCCCGACATCGATCCCGATCGTCAGCATGGCCGGTACGGTCTCAGTGCCGATCCCAGCTGTCCCTCGGCCGGACCGTGACCCGCTGTACCTCGGGACCCCCCTCCGGCTCGGGTTCCGGCCGGGGGGAAGGTGAGAAGCCCGGCATGTGGACCCCTTCCTGCGGCTCCCACCTGTCTGCGAGCACCGCCCTGAGCAACGCGACGAGCTGTGCCGCCTGCTCGGCGAGCCGTGCCGCCAGTTCGGGACGCTCGCCGCGCGCGATCGCGACCACCGCGCACAGTGGACACCAGTCGCAACCGCGAGGGCGCGCCGGGCCGTGCTCGGCGCCGGTCCCGCTTCCGTGCCCCGAGGCGAGCAGCCCGTCCAGCCACGGTCCTGCCCGCTCGACGACCATGTCGATCAGCAGCCGGATCTCCTCGGCCAGCCGCACGCCTTCGTTCTGGTCTTCGGCTGCGGTCATCGAGATCCTTCCAGGTGCAGCAGCAGGCCGAGGGAATCGGACTCGGCGTCGGCGAGCACGCAGTGCCGCAACGCTTCCGGCAATGCGATGAGCCTGCGGTGCCCGTCGACCGTGATCGCCAGATCGTCACCGACCCTGGCGAGGTCGATCGCGGAATCCCGCGCGAGCGGCACGGCGACCCGCAGCGTGAACCCGTTGTCCACTTCGGACACCTGAAGCAGCGGTGCGGTTTCCGTGCTTCCGGAGCCGAGCAGCGGGCTCCGGTCGCCGTACAGTTCGCGGGCGATCTCCAGCAGCGCGGGAAGACCGACGGGCTCGGCGGCCCTGTGCTCGACGGAACTGAGCAGTTCCTCGGCGAGTCCCGACGCCGTGAGTTCGGCGAGCACCCGCTCCTGCTGCTCGCGGCGGGTCCGCAGCCAGGACGCCGCCGAACCGCGCCACAACCCCGGCGCGGGCATCAGCCGGTTGGCGATCAGGCCGTCGACCCTGATGCCGCGCAGCGCGAGCGCGGTCAGCGTCCGCCGCGTCTCCGCGACGACGACCCGCTCGGGCGTGAGTACCAGCCGGACCGCGGTCACCTGGGGATCGGTGAGCATTCCGCGCAGGGATTCCACGTGCGCGGCGAGTCGTTCCACCGACCTCGCGACGCTCGACAACCGGCTCTTGCGGCCGTAGGCCCTGCGAAGGAAACCCCCGACGGCCTCGGGAAGCGCGAGCAGCCGCAGCGTTTCCGCCGTCGGCCCGCAGTCGACGATCACGTTCTCCCACACGCCGGTCTCGGCGAGCCTGCGCACCTCGGTCAGCGCCAGCAGTTCGTCGACGCCGGGAAGTACGGTCAGTTCCTCGGCCGCGAGGGTGTCGATGCCCGCCGTACTGACCAGCGCCGAGCGCAACTGCGAACGCAGGGTGTGCCAGGTGTCGTCGGCGAGCGCGCGCGAATCGATCTGGGCGCCGTGCAGGCAAGTGTCCACTTCGGCCGGTTCAGCGCCGAGCGTTGTGCCGAACGCGTCGCCGAGCGAGTGCGCGGGATCGGTGGAGACCACCAGCGTCTTGCCGCCCCGCCCGGCAAGACCGGCCGCGGTCGCGGCGGCCAGCGTCGTCTTGCCGACGCCGCCCTTGCCGGTGAACAGCAGCACGCGCACGTCGGCTCAGTCCTTGCCCTCGACCCGGCGCTTGAGTTCCTTGAGCGCGGTGTCCATGATCATCTTCTCGGCTTTGCGGCGGAGCAGCCCGATCATCGGGAGCACCAATTCGACCGACAGGGTGTAGGTCACGGTGGTGCGCTGCCCCTTCGGCTCCAGCAGGTACTGCCCGTTCTGGGCCTTCTGCATCTGCCCCTTCACCAGGTGCCAGCGCACGGAAAGCCCGTCGTCGGCCCAGTCGTATTCGAGGGTGTAGACGTCCTTCACCGGACCCGAGTCGAGAGTGAACCGCACCTGCTTCGCGCGGCCGGACTCGTCGGCGGCGAGGACCTCGGTCTCGCGGACGGCCTTGGCCCACTCCGGGTAGGCTGGCAGGTCGGCGATGACGGCCATGATCTGCTCTGGCCCTGCGTCGACCTCGATGGATTGCGTGGACTGCTCGGCCATGGGGCTAGAGCGTAGCGGTCTTCGCCTTCACCAGCGCAGCACGTAGGGGCGAGCCGTCTGCTTGAAGTGGCCGACGTTACGGCACTCGGTGCGGCCCGCTCTCGCCCTAGCGGCCAGGGGCTGGTGCACGTGGCCGAACACCGACCACATCGGCTGCTCCGCCGTGATCACGTCGACGAGGGCCGCGGAACCCACTTCGGCCCTGCGGGCCACCACGTCGTAGGTCAGGTCGGGAAGCGCGGGCGGAATGTGGCTGCACAGCACGTCGATGCCGCTCAGCGCGCGAGCCGCGGCGTCGAACTCCTCCCGCTCGCGAAGGTAGGGCCGCCAGAAGCCGCCCCTGCGGGGCACGACCCCGTCGGGCAGCAGCCCACCACCGACGAACCCGAACCGCAGACCTCCGATGTCGGCGACGTCGCCGTCGAGCAGCCGGATTCCGGGCCCCGCGTACTCCGGCCACAAGCCGGGCGCGTCGACGTTGCCCGGCGTCGCGTAGGTCGGGGCCGTCATCGCGGCGAAGAGCGTGGCGTACTGCTGCCTGATGGCCTCGTCAACCGCGGCGCCCGGATCGTCGAGGCTCGCCCACAACGACCTTGAGAAGGCGACGGTCTCCTCGCGCGTGCCCTCTCTGCGCAGTCTCGCGAACGTGCCGACCTTGTCCGCGCCGAACAACGTGCCGAGAATCCCGTTGCCGTGTTCGTGGTAATCGACGAAGTCGAGAAGATCACCGAGCACGATCAGCGCGTCGGCCCCGTCCCCCGCCCGTGCCAGCGCTTCCGCGTTCCCATGCACATCCGACACCACATGAACCCGCACCAGCCCAGCCTACCCAGAGGTGTTCCGGGGCGGTTCGCGTGGCGGTGCGGGTAGCCGAACCTGAGGCGGCGCCGGTTGCGTGCCACCAAGAGCGGCTCCGCCGCCGAGGGAGTACGGCTAGATCGACTCGTGCCGGGGAGGAATGCCCGCTGCCCTTCCGTCCTCCAGCACGTTCTTGAGTTCCAGCGCGATCGCCTTCGCCGCGCGCGCCCTGCGGTCGAACTCACGGCGCAGCATCCTCGGCGTCGGCGAGCCGTGGGGACTCGCCCTGAGGAAGTAGTGCAGCAGCGTGCCGTCGAGAACGGGTTCGAGCCAGATCTCCATCGTCCCGACGAGCGCGCCCCGCACCGTCCAGCGCAGTCCTTCGTCTCCACGGTCGGTGTAAACTTCAAGTACCAGGTCAGGCCAGTACAGCGTCCACGAACGTGGATCGGCGAACGCGGCTGCGACCGTGCTCGGCGGTACGGCGATGAAGGTCTCGTCGACGATGTCCAGTGCGGGCGGGGCTGTGGGACTGCCGGGGTCGCCGGGCGCCGGTGTCCTGCCGGGCAAGCGGGACGTCAACGCGGCGAACAAGGACGAGGGAAGAGACGACAGAGCACGGCGCCGTGAGCGCACCGCACGCGAGGCAGAGCCGGATACGGACACAGCGTGCAGAATGACATGCTCACCGGATCGTGATTACCCGCCCATGGTCAAGCGAGTAATCAGCGGCTAAGTTGACCGGCGAGTAACACTTTTTGTTGGACACGGAGGTTCACGTGCGCGAGTACAGCGCCCCCGCAAACCGGCCGGTGGCCGACGACGAGAACGCCTCGGACGTCGTATGGGCGAACGCGGAACGTTTCGGCGACACCGTGAGCTTCCGCAGGCAGATCGACGGCTCGTGGCGCGACGTCACCGCCCGTGAGTTCGCCGCCGAGGTGCTCGCCGTCGCCAAGGGACTCGTCGCGGCCGGCATCGAAAAGGGCGACCGAGTCGGCTTGATGTCCAAGACCCGGTACGAGTGGACCCTGTTCGACTTCGCCATTTTCGCGGCTGGCGCCGTGTCGGTGCCCATCTACGAGACCTCCTCTGCCGAGCAGGTGCACTGGATCCTTTCCGACGCCGACGCCAAGGCCGTCCTCGTGGAGACGGCCGAGCACACCGCGACCCTCGACGAGGTGCGCGGCAGGCTCACCGGGCTCGCCAGCGCGTGGCAGATCGAGGGCGAGCAGCCCGCCGTCGAGGCGCTGCGCGCGCTCGGCGCCGAGGTCACCGACGACGGCCTGCACGCGAGGCGGCGCGCGGTGAAGGCCGACGACCTGGCCACCATCGTCTACACATCGGGGACGACGGGTCGCCCGAAGGGTGTCATGCTGACCCACCGGAACCTGCTCGAAGAGGTGCGCGCGGACATCGGCGCCTTCCCCCAGCTCATGGGATCCGGCAACTCGCTGCTGGTGTTCCTTCCGCTCGCGCACATCCTGGCGAGGGCGATCGCGCTCACCGCGTTCACCTCCCGCGCGACGCTGGGTCACACACCCGACATCAAGAACCTCGTCGCCGATCTCGGCACCTTCCGCCCGACGTTCGTCGTCGCCGTGCCGAGGGTGTTCGAAAAGGTCTACAACGGGGCCAAGCTCAAGGCGCATTCCGAGGGCAAGGGCAAGATCTTCGACGCGGCCGAGGCGACGGCCGTCGAGTACAGCAAAGCCACCGATACCGGCAACATCGGCCTCGGGTTGCGGCTCAAGCACCTGCTCTTCGACAAGCTGGTCTACACCAAGTTGCGGGCGGCCCTCGGCGGCCGGTGCGTCGCGGCGGTGTCCGGAGGGGCGCCGCTCGGCGCGAGACTCGCGCACTTCTTCCGCGGCATCGGTGTCCCCGTGTTCGAGGGCTACGGGCTGACCGAGACCTCGGCCGCGGCCAACGTCAACACCCAGGACGCGTTCAAGGTCGGCACGGTGGGAAGGCCGGTCGCGGGCACCTCGGTGCGCATCGCCGACGACGGCGAGGTGCTGCTCAAGGGTGGTGTCGTGTTCGGCGCCTACTGGAACAACGAGCAGGCGACGGCGGAGTCCCTTGAGGACGGCTGGTTCCACACCGGCGACCTCGGCGAACTCGACGACGAGGGCTTCCTCAAGATCACCGGGCGGAAGAAGGAGATCATCGTGACCGCGGGCGGCAAGAACGTCGCCCCCTCCGGTCTCGAGGACGCGCTCAAGGCCAACCCCGTCATCAGCCAGGCCATGGTTGTCGGCGACCAGCGTCCGTTCATCGGCTTGCTCGTCACCATCGACGAAGAGTTCTTCCCGACATGGAAGGCCCAGAACGGCAAGCCGGAAGGCGCGACGGTGGCCGATCTCGTCGACGACGCGGACCTGCGCGCCACCGTGCAGAGCGCCGTCGACGAGGCGAACAAGCACGTCTCGCAGGCCGAGTCGATCAAGCGGTTCACCATCTTGCCAAGCGACTTCACCGAGGCCGGCGGGGAGATCACCCCGAGCCTCAAGCTCAAGCGCAACGTCGTGAGCAAGAATTACGCGACCGCGATCGACTCCCTCTACGTCAAGGAGCGCCAGTAGCGGGCTCGTCCTTGTCCCTGACCGGCAGGGTGGTCTCGATGAGGTCGAGCAGTCTCGACAGCGCCCTTTCGAACCGGGCTTCCTCGCTGATGTGCGGGGTCAGCGCCTCGGTCACCACTCTCGTGAAGTAGGGGTAGTCGCCGCTGTCCACCAGCGTCTGGAAGTAGGCGTGCAGTTCCTTGCCGTCCTCCTCGGCCTTGAGGTAGGCGCGCGTCGCCTCCTCGTCCTGGACGTAGCCGCTGACCCAGGTGCTGATGAGCCCGATCGTGTCGAACATGTCGCCGATGCCGAGGCCCAGTCCGTCCACGATGGACATCGAACGCTCGAAGCCGCGCAACATGTTCGGCCCCAGCGTCGGTTTGCCCGACCACAGCGCCGCCAGCCACTGGTGCTCAAGCAGCATCCTGCGGTGGCCGCGGGCGACGTCGGCGAGGTCGGTACGCCAGTCGCCGGTCAGCGGGGCCCACCCTTCCCTGCCGAGTATCCGGTCACCCATGAGCTCGAACAATGCGTCCTTACCCTCGACATAGCGGTAGAGACTCATCGCCCCGGTACCGAGCCTTGCCGCGACCTTGCGCATCGTGACGGCCTCGATGCCCTGCTCGTCGGCGAGGTCGATGGCGGCGTCCGCGATCTGGTCTCTGGTGTAAGCGGGCGCCGGTCCCCGTGCGCGCTGCGCCGAGGGCAGCCACACTCGAATCCGGATCGACAGCCGGGACTCGCCTTTGCCGGTCACCGAACGTACTCCTTCAGGCACACGAAAAACAGTTGCGTACAACGTACTCGGTTGACTATCTTGAACCGCGTACATCGTACTCAGCATAGGGGTATCCATGGGGAATCACACCGGCGAGGCCATCGTCCTCGCCGAGGGATTACGCAAGAGATTCGGGGAAACACAGGCGCTCGACGGCCTCGACCTCGCCGTGCCAGCGGGCACGGTCTACGGCCTGCTCGGGCCCAACGGCGCCGGAAAGAGCACCGCGGTCAGGGTGTTCTCGACGCTGACGAGGCCGGACGAGGGCAGGGCCATGGTGGCGGGGCACGACGTCGTACGCGATCCGGCAGCCGTGCGGCGCCGCATCGGCCTCGCCGGTCAGCACGCCGCGCTCGACGAGCAGCTCACCGGCAGGGAAAACCTGCGCATCTTCGGCAGGCTCTTCCATCTCGGCCGCGCGAAGGCCCGGCAGCGGGCTGACGAACTGCTCGAACGCTTCCAGCTCGCGCACGCGGGCGACCGGCTGGTCAAGACCTACTCCGGCGGCATGAGGCGCAGGCTCGACCTGATCTCCAGCCTCATCATCTCGCCGACCGTCCTGTTTCTCGACGAGCCGACGACGGGACTGGATCCCCGTAGCCGCAACGAGATCTGGGACACCGTGCGAGATCTGGTCACCGACGGCACAACGGTGCTGCTCACCACGCAGTACCTCGACGAGGCCGACCAGCTCGCGCAGAACATCGCCGTGATCGACACCGGCAAGGTCATCGCCGCCGGCACGCCCGACGAGCTCAAGGCCAGGATCGGCGGCCGGATCGACGTGG